>NZ_CP046620.1:2037500-2372500 GCF_009931615.1 Algicella marina
CGTGGACATGGTGGATCAACCAATCCCCCGCCACCGGTAAATCAACCGCTGCCATGCCCGGGATGATGGCGCATCCGTCGATCCCTGCATCTTCCATCCCCGGCAAGATACATGGCACGGACAGCCGGCCCGAGTTGATCAAGCGCCGCGCAAATGGCTGATCATGCGCCATGCGCAGCGTTTCGGCTCGAAACAGCGCCTCCACAGGCGTTTTCGGCGTCATGAAATTGGTCGCGCGGGCTGAATTTGCTATGTTCTCATCTGCGGCAAGCCCTCGTTCGCGATCATAAGTTTCCAACAAATCGAGACCTGCATCCCCTCTCACCACGGCCGCCAGTTTCCAGCCGAGGTTATCGGCGTCCTGTATCCCTCCGTTGCCGCCTCGTGCACCGAAGGGCGATACGACATGCGCACTGTCCCCGACAAAAAATACGCGCCCGTGCGCGAAATGAGCTAGGCGGGCGCAACGGAAACGATAGACGCTCATCCAGTCCAGTCGGAAGTGTCGATCCCCGACGATTTCACGAATCCGCGGCTTCACACGTTCCTCTGTTGCCTCTGTTCTGGCATCCGTGCCGCGCGACAACTGCAAGTCTATCCTGTAGATATCGTCTGGTTGTCGATGCAGCAACGCCGACTTACCGTCATGAAACGGAGGGTCGAACCAGAACCAGCGTTCCGGCGGTCCGTCGCCGAAGGGACTGTCGGGCATCTCGATGTCTGCAATCAGGAACTCCTCCTCGAAACTCTGCCCCTCGAAAGCCAGCCCCATCCGCTGCCGTGTCGGTGAGTTCGCGCCGTCGCAGGCGACCATCCACTCGGCATCCATCACGTATTTGCCCTCGGGAGTTTCTACGCTCAGCCGAACATGCGGACCCTGATCTTCATGGTCGGTTACGCGAGACAAAAATCGCAAGTCTATCAGGTCCGGGAATTCAAGCGCCCGCTCGATCAGATACTCTTCGACATAGTATTGCTGAAGATTGATGAACGCCGGATACCGGTGGCCGTCTTCAGGCAACAGGTCAAAGCTGCAGACTTCATCGTCTCCATGAAACAGCCGCCCCACCTGCCACGTCACGCCTTTGGCAAGCATCCGTTCGCCCACGCCAAGCCGATCGAAAATTTCCAGAGTACGCTTCGCCCAGCAGATCGCCCGTGACCCGACAGAGACGACATTGTTGTCGTCTAGAACAACCGAAGAAACACCACGCTGCGCCAGATCGATCGCCAGCGTCAGCCCGACGGGACCGGCGCCAACGATCGCAACCTTGTGCGTCCCGCACCAACCCTCCATTTCCGGCGGGCGAACGAACGGTCGCGGGGCGTAGGTGTATGCCGGCATCGCCTGTCCTCAGTTTATCCAGACCTTCGCCGAAGGTACTCGCCCATATTCGAGGTGAAAGTCGTCAAGTTGCGGCGGTTTGACCCCGGCATCCTGCAGCTGAACATGTGCCTGTCCGCGATGGTGCACCTGGTGCTGGAACAGATGCAGTAGTAACGCGTCCACCCTCTCTGCCACCCTGCCGCTATCGCGCACAGTATCGCGCATCTCCGTCAGCGATCCATCCGTCAACCCCTCGCACAGCGCAATCAGCCGCGCGTCTGCCGACGCCTGTTCGGCGGCCATCGCCGCAGGGTCCTCGACGTCCGGTCTGTCGAGTTCCCCATAGGATTGCGGCGCCCCTTCAAGCGCCGAAAGATAGAAGAAATCCACCAATAGAATATGATTCAGCGTCGCACACAGAGATGGAAAGAAACCCGGTCGCGGCGCCGTGAAGTCAACCAAGCTCAGTTTGGCAACCGCATCATATAGGGTCGCGTTCGCCCAGGCATTGTTCTTTGCCATGAGCACGAAATGCGCCGTACTCATCCCTGCAGCGCCTCCCACATGGCGGCGTCACGCTCGGCAGTCCAGATGCGCGGCGTGTCCATCCCCAGCGCCTCGTCATAGGCCCGGGCCACATTGAATGGCAGGCAATGTTCGTAGATCGCATAATCACCGAACTTCGGATCGCATATCTGCCGACAGGCCGCCATGGCTTCTTTCAAGCTGCCTTGTCGATACGCCACGGGGGCAACGGAGCGATAGGTTGAAGTCACGAAGTCGGCCGTACTGTCCAGTGCCGCGTCCACCATCTCTCGCCCGACCAGCGCATCGCCCCGCCCCGGCGCGATTGCATCGACTTGCCGTGCGCGTATTCGCTCCAGCGTTGCCGGCCAATCGCCATAATGTCCATCGCCGCAATAGCAGGCGGAGTGGTACTCCACGATGTCGCCTGTGAACATCACGTTCTGATCACCGACATAAATCACGGCATCTCCCGCTGTATGCGCGCGACCAAGCTGCATGATATCAATCCGCCGCTTGCCGAGATAAACACTCATCGACCCGGTGAAAGTGGATGTCGGCCATGTCAGCCCGGGTATTTCCTCATGCCCCTGGAACAGTCGTGGAAACCGCGTGAATTCGCTTTCCCAGTCTTCCTTACCCCGCTCGGCGACCATGGATCGCGCGGTATCCGACATGATGATCTGCTCTGCACCATATTCCGCGGCTCCGAGAACCCGAACGGCGTGATAATGTGTCAGCACCAAATGGCTGATCGGCTTGTCAGTCACACCGCGCACGCACTCGATTACCTTTCGCGCCAGCCGCGGGGTCGCCTGCGCCTCGACGATCATAACGCTGTCGTCGCCGATGATCACGCCGGTGTTCGGATCGCCTTCAGCGGTGAAGGCATAGAGGCCGCGGCCCACTTCAGTGAAACTGATCTTTTTTTCACTCATGTCACCCTGCGACGCGAAAACCTTGCTCATATTGCCTCTACCTTCTGCGAAATTCTGCCAAAGATGGTGCGGCCCTCGCCGTCCTCCATCCACATCTCCACCTGGTCGCCAGGATGAAGGAAACGCGTCTTCGGGCCACCATGCAGCAGCGTTTCCACCACTCGCTGCTCGGCGATGCATGAATAACCACGTCCACCCTCAGACACTGGCCGTCCCGGCCCGCCGGCTTCCTTGTTGGAAACGGTGCCGGAGCCGATGATCGTACCCGCCGCCAACGCGCGCGTCTTCGCCGCATGCGCGATAAGCGTTGGAAAATCGAACGTCATATCCTCTCCGGCTTCTGCCCTTCCGAACGGTATTCCGTTCAGGTCAATGCACAACCGCCCGTGCATTCGCCCGCCATCCCAGCCTGGCAAGATGTCCGGTGTCACAGCCAATGGCGAGAAAGCACAAGCCGGTTTTGATTGGACGAATCCGAAGCCCTTGGCCAACTCTCCCGGAATCAGGTTACGGAGCGATACGTCGTTGCACAGCATAACAAAGCGGATCGCATCCGCCGCTTCCGTTACACTGGCCCCCATTCGCACGGGCCCGGTGATCACGGCAATCTCACCCTCGAAATCAATCCCCCATTCGGGGTCTCCGACAATTGCCTGACAAGGTCCGAGGAACCCGTCAGAACCGCCTTGATACATCAGCGGGTCGGTCCAAAAACTATCGGGCATGGTCGCGCCCCTTGCCTTTCTGACAAGTTCCACGTGGTTCACATAGGCCGACCCATCGAGAAACTGGTAGGCGCGCGGCAGCGGCGCTGAGCAGTCCGCCGCATCGAAAACCACCTCCTCGCCGACCGCCTCCACCGGCGCCCCGTCCAGCACCGCTTGCAAGCTTGGTGCGCTTGCCGGACGGGCCGATAGCAGATCATCGGCCACTATCACTAGTCGTCCGTCCGGTGCGCCGTCCTGTCGAAGGGTCGCGAGTTTCACATCCCCTCCGGCGTGCCGTTGAAATGCTTCTTCAATCCGTTCCAGCAGTCGATGTAATCATCCTGCAACGGCGCTTCCTTCGCAGCGAATTCCGTGAGGTGCTGCGGAAACCGTGTCTCGAACATGAATGACATGGTGTTTTCCAGCTTGCCCGGTTTCAAGTCCGCGTTGCTTGCTCCTTCGAACGCATCTTTATCTGGCCCATGCGGCAACATCATATTGTGCAAACTCATGCCACCGGGGACGAAACCCTTTGGTTTGGCATCGTATTGGCCATAGATATTGCCCATCAGTTCAGACATGACGTTCTTGTGGTACCACGGCGGACGGAACGTATTTTCCGCCACCATCCATCGATCGCGAAACAAGACGAAGTCGATGTTAGCTGTGCCCTCCACCCCGGAAGGTGCCGTCAGCACGGTGAATATAGATGGGTCCGGGTGGTCGAAGAGTATGGCTCCTACCGGACAATAGGTGTTCAGGTCATACTTTACCGGCGCATAATTGCCATGCCATGCGACCACGTCCAGCGGTGAATGGCCGATCCGTGTCTCGTGAAACTGGCCCTGCCATTTGACAGTAACGGTACTATCCGCGTCCCGGTCTTCGAATGCCGCCACAGGCACCTTGAAGTCGCGACGGTTGGCCATGCAGTTTGCGCCGATCGGTCCACGACCGGGCAAGGCGAACTTCTGGCCATAGTTCTCGCATACGAAACCGCGCGCCGGCCCGTCGATAACTTCCACCCTGTACACCAGACCGCGCGGCAGAATGACGATTTCGCCCACGGCGATCTCGATTACCCCAAGCTCGGTACAAAACCTCAACTGTCCATCCTGCGGCACCACCAGCAATTCACTGTCGGCAGAATAGAAATAGGCGTCCTCCATCGACGCCGTGACGAGATAGATATGGCTCGCCATTCCCGCCTGTGTGTAGACATCGCCTGCGGTCGTCATTGTTCGCATGCCCGTTAGCCACGTCAGGGTCTCCTGACTATGCGGCACAGGATCCCAGCGATATTGGCCGAGCGACGTGACATCTTCCAAAACATGCGGTGCCGATTTCCAATACGGCATGTCGATCCGCCGGAACCGTCCAGTGTGCTTTACGGACGGCCGGATCCGATAGCACCATGTCCGCTCGTTCTGGTGGCTTGGTGCAGTGAAAGCCGTGCCGGAAAGCTGCTCGCCGTACAGGCCATAAGCACATTTCTGAGGGCTGTTTCGCCCTTCTGGCAATGCGCCCGGCAGCGCCTCGGTCTCGAAGTCATTCCCAAATCCGGGCATGTAGCCTTCGTGAAGGGCGGAAATTCCCGACATCCGGGTCAAACCTGAAATCCTGCTCTGATCGTTCATTGCAGCCTCCCTCTGTAGTGCGTTGCCCTCTCGTCGGCTTAATAGTAGATTTTGTAACTAACAACGTTAATGTTGACTGCATGACCGACCCCGTCGAACCCTTCGATCTGACAGATTTCACGCCCTATTTGCTTAACATTGCGGCCGAGGTTGAAAGCCTCGAGTTCTCGGCAACCTACAAATCCCGCTATGGAATGACCCGACCGGAATGGCGCGTCCTCTTCCACATCGGTCGCTACGGTGACATGACGGCCAAGGACATCGGCATCCGCGCTCGCATCCACAAGACCAAGATATCCCGCGCTGTCCGGGCACTGGAAGAGAAACGTTTCCTGACGAGGCGGACATTGCCCGATGATCGCCGCTTTGAGTTGCTCAGTCTTCGTCCGCCCGGTCGCACCGCATACCTTGATCTTGCAAATGCGGCAGCCGCCTTTGAGACGGCCCTTGTCGCACGCCTCGGCCAACGAGATGCCAAGACATTGAAACGGGTACTACGCAAACTGGCAGATCATGGTGACAGTGAATAGTCTGAGCCCATCGCCTCGCTGCATGTTCACGCTATAACCAATGCAACACCAAGGCCATTCCGGCCGTCCGGCACGTCATTCAGCCTGCCGCCGGAGGGACACTCAAGGAACACAAGATGGAAGTCGAAACTGGAAATAGCGACGTCGCTATCATCGGCATGGGTCCGCGCGGCCTCGGAGCGCTGGAAGCATTGGCCAGTTCGCTCGCGAAAAGCGGAACCCGCCTTGGGATAGACATCTTCGATCCTGAGGAAAAACTTGGGGCCGGTCCCAATTTTCGCCCAGATGAGTCCCCACTCTGCCTGCTCAACATTCCCGTCCGTGCGGTAGACATCGACCCGCACGATCCTTCACTTTGCGAAGTCGACTTTGCCAGTTTTCTGAACTTGCCGCACGACAGCGACCATTACCCTGCACGGGCCCACCTCGGAGCCTACCTCGAGATGCGATTTGATGAGCTTTCATCCAGCGAAGTCCTCCACCTAAGGCACATCGCAACCGAGATCGAGACGCTGGAACAGGATGCCTCGGGCTGGTGGCTTCAGTCGCGCGGAGGGCGCTACGGCCCCTACCGCGAGGTGTTGCTTACCCCCGGTCAGCCACAGTCTGAGCCTGATCCCCAACTCTCCACATGGCAGGATCACGCTGCGGCAACCGGCAAGGATCTCCTACCCGCCTACCCGGCGCGCGACTTGCTTTCCGCCGCCCATCAATGGCAGGGCAAGAACATCGCCATCCGTGGCTTGGGTCTTTCAACTCATGACGTATTGAGAATGCTGACAACAGGCGTTGGCGGCAGGTTCGAGGATGGCAGCTATATCCCTTCCGGCGCGGAGCCCGCCCGCATCCTGCCCTTCTCCCTTAACGGTCACCCGGCTTTTCCGAAACCGGACGGTGCAGCGCAGGACGCCTTGTACGACCCGACTGAGGCCGAAACCGAAATATTCGAGGCCGCCCTCCGTGAGGCCGTCGGCAAATCCAGCGATGACGCGCTACGCATTGCCACCGCACCGCTCGTGGCCCCGGTTCAGCGCATTCTTTCCGCCCTGAGCGGCGATGGCGACGCGGAACACTGGTTGGCAGCAGAGCGACAGGAACCGGGCAGCCTTGAAACGGACGGCCCCACAGAAACCCTACGCCACGGTATCGCCATGGCCGAGGGTCGCCAGCCGCCAACACCCGGCTACGCCGCCGGGCAAGTCTGGCGGAAGTGGCAGAACGCCCTGCGCCGCGGCTTCAACTCCCCACCCTTTTCGCCAGCAACAGCAGAGACGATCATAGGCTTCGACGAGGCCCTCAAGCGTTACTCCTACGGCCCGCCCGTCGAGTCGTCGCGCGAGTTGCTCATCCTCGTCGAAGCGGGACTCGTCCATCTCTGGGCGGCCGATGATCCGGACATCGAAACCACCACCGATGGCTGGTCCCTGACCGAGAACGGCGGCACTGTCACTGTCTCGGCAATGATTGATGCCGTCCTGCCCTCACCAGACATTTCTATCATCACCCAACCGCTCCTGCGCAGCCTCATCGACGATGGTCTGGTTCGCCCTGTTCGTGACGGTCTCGGCGCACAGATCGAAAGTGACGGCCAACTCGTCGGCCGCGACGGAAATACCCGCGACGGTCTCTGCCTGCTTGGCCGCATGGCGCTCGGCAGCATTATCGCGGTCGACTCGATCCATGACTGCTTCGGCGACGCAACCCGCCGCTGGGCCAACGGGGTCGTCTCGCGCATCGGTTGACCCGAGAAACCAGCGCCAAACCTGTGCCATCCGTCACAATTTCGGGGGTATTCAAACGCTGGAGTCGCCCGCCCCCGCCGGTGTTACCACCACGAAACCCACGCTGGCTTCCACGTCTGCACCCCAATTCCTTCCCATCCGGGCCGGCCCGTCGCTGCATGAAGTCATGCCGGCGGGTTGCGTCCTTATGCATCAAAGTATTGGGGAAAAAATGTATCACAAAATGCCTGCAACGACCGCGCCGCTGGTCGATCCCGCCATCCTTGCACAGGCGCCTCACAACGAGTTCGCGGCCCTTCGACCGCACCATGCCGTCATCAGTCTCGGGGAGCGTCAATACATGGCTTTGCGCGCCACCGATGTACAGCGGCTGCTGAAGGATGACCGTACCATCCAGGTGGAAGGCAGCACCTTTTGCCAACTTCAGAGTATCCCCGACGGCGCGACACGCCGCCTGCTCAGCGATTTCTTTCTGCTGTCAAACGGCAAGCCGCATAGGGACCGGCGTGGGTTGTTTGCCCGGACCTTTGCCTACAGCGCCATGCAGTCTGAAACCGCCAGAATCCGCAGCATCGCCGATCAGATAGTATTCAGCCTCCCGCGCAACACATCCTTTGATTTCGTGGACACCATGGCGGCACAAGTTCCCGCCAAAATGACCGCTGCGCTTCTGGGCCTGCCTGAAGTCACCGTCCCCTATTTCACCCATGCCGCCTATTCCATCTCCCGCGCAGTGTCACCAATTTACCCAATCGATATTCATGGAGAGATCGAGCAGGCGACATCAGAACTCTTCGGCTTTGTTGAGGATCAGTTGCATGAGCGGATACAAACTCCGAAGGACGACCTGCTTACCGGCCTCGTCGCGGACTGGCAGGAACATCGAAACCTTTCCTTTGAGTCTCTCGTTCACCAGATTCTCGGCCTGATCGTCGGTGGCACCGATACGACAAGAGCGGCCTTTGCTGTGCTTGTATATCTTCTGCTGGAAAGGCCTGATCAATGGCAGGCGGTCCAGTCAGACCCGTCACTGATCCCTGGGGCCGTCGCCGAAGCGTTGCGGTACGAACCTTCCGTAGGTTCCATAACCCGCTTCACGGTTGTCGATATCCAAATCGGTGACACAATGGTGCCCAAGGGCTCGCTCCTGCGTCTCAGCACCATGTCGGCGATGCGCGATCCCGCACTCTACGCCGACCCGGAACGTTTCGACATACGTCGAGAGGATCATCCGCGCCTGCACACGGTCTTCGGTGATGGCCCACACCGCTGCATAGGTGAAATGCTGGCTCGGATCGAGTTGCAGGAAAGCCTTACAGCCCTCATTGCCGGCGCCCCCGGCATCACTCTCGAAGCACCACCACAACTTATCGGCTTTGGCGGTATCCGCCAGATCACCCCGATGATCACCCGCATCCCGGCCTGAGCGCCGACAGTTCGTCATAGGTAACGTACCATGCAAGTCCAGTTCGCCCAAACCCGCGATACGACTATCGTCCACATCGAAGGTCCGATGAACCTACTGGCCGCCGGCCATCTCTACGAACGGCTGCTCTTCGCCCTGCCCCGTGGCAGCGACAACTTCATCGTCGACTTGGCAGCCGTGCCCTCGGCAACCCGCGCAGGTCTCCGTGGCATCATTGTCGCCGCCAAGCTGATGCAGCGTCGAAGAGGGCAGATGCTGATCTCCGGCGCCAACGCCAACGTCACCGCTCTCCTTCGTGGATGCGGTATCGACAATCTCCTGAAGTTCGAGCCGACCCTCGACGCCGCCGCCGCACGGTTGTGCGAGGAAGCATCGCATCGCCATGTCCTGCTTCGGCTATCCGATGACCGGTCGCAGGGTGCCAGACCTCAAATCAACCAACCCCTTGCCGCCATCGGCTGATCGCAAGTCCAAACCAAAAGGAAACTCAAGTGTCTATCGTAGCGATTTCCAATACCGGGCCGTCACGCCCTCTCCCTAAGCCGCGTTCTGTCTTCAGCCGCTTCCTGGCCATCCTCGTGGAGTATGACCGGCAGCAGCGCGAGGCAGAAAAACTGCGCCAAATGTCCGACTGGATGCTGGACGATATCGGCCTCACCCGTGATCAGGTTGGCTATCCGCGGAAGTTCCTGCCCTTCGGCTGAACGGCAATTCCAGTTTAAGCTAGGCGGGAGCAAGCGATCATGTGCTCCATCCTTCGCCGGAACGTCACTTCGAAAGAATTCTCCAGTGCGAAGCCGCGTGCCACGCGCGCGGCTTCGATCAGTGCGTTCCGGTCAGAGTGCAATTGCGCGATCCGTGCCGCCAGCGCCTCCACGTCTCCCAATGGCGTTACGAAGCCGCTGCCCGATGTATCGACCACCCCTTCGAACGCCTCGTTCCCGAAGCCGACAATCGGCACACCACAGGACATGACTTCCGGGTATGTACTCGACGGGTCGCCCTGCGGATGGCAGCAGACGAAAAGATCGGCCCCATCCCGCAACGCCGCCGTCCAGCCTGTCCGAAAATCCAGTGCTCCGCGCAGCATGACGCAACCACCGAGTTCGCGTGTAGCAATGTCATTCCGCAACTTCTGTTCCAGCGGTCCGTTGCCGTAGATTTCCATCGTGAACGGAATATGCCGACGCCGCAGAGCCTCTGCCACCAAGGGCAGATAACGTACCCCCTTCATGGATATTAACCGCCCACCGAACACCAGTCGCAACGGGCGTTTTGCCGCCAGTACCCCGGCTTTTCTTTCCAGGTTCACCTCGGAAATGACATCTGTCGTGCGAACCCGATTGTCGAAAAACAACAGCGCATCCGGCTTGATGTTGTGAAATTGCCGATAAGTCGGCGTGCCTGAACATTGCAACCCCGCAGATATCCGCAACGATGCCCTGCAGGAGCGCTGCGCGTTCCACATCCAATGTTTACGCCGGATGCGCAGTATCGGGTTGGCGGTCGTCGCATTGATGATCTGCCGTTCCGTCCTGTGGGAATACTCGCTGGTAAACACCAGTGGTACGCCAATCCGATGAAACATCTTTGCCGTAGGTCCTTCCTCGCGGCAGAGATACGTCAGCGCTCCGGCCGAATTGCGCACCCGATCCGCCAGTGCGTCGAGGTTGCCAGGCCGTTCTTCTATTCCCGTACCCATTTCATCGGGCGTCACCTCGATATGATCAAGATCCGTGGTTCGTGTCGGCGAAACTTCAAAAAGAGACGTCACCGGCCCCGGCCAGGTCTTTGCAAACTCCGCAGCGCCTTCCATGTACTTTCGAGTAATAACCAAGCCGCCACGCTCGCCCCGGTTCGCCTTCAGCATGGGAAGGAGTATCAACTCGTTTCGCAGCATCGGTGTCGGTCACGTCTTCCATTGGGGCATTCGCTATAAGCAGAAAATAACTTGAGAGAATGCGTCTTCATTAATCCATTTGGTCGATATCAAGCGGTCCCAAACGGGCCCAGCGCATCGGTCAACGACCGAACTGCCGTATCCTGTCTATCACCCGTTGCTGATCGGCACGGCCGATGTCCGGGTAAAGAGGCAGGCACAAGATGCGCTCCGCGATGGCCCGCGCCGCACTCAGTCTGCCTTTTCCACCAGACGGCAAGTCGCGATATCCCTCCATGTCGCAGACCAGCGGATGGAAGTAACGTCGTGTCACGATCCCGGCCTCCTTCATCCGCAGCCACAACTGGTCTCTGTTCAGCGGATAAGCCTCGCCAAGCAGGATGGGCATAGCATAATAATTGTGCCCCTCGGCATTTTCCGGACATATGCATCTGATACCGTCCACCTCCCGAAATGCAGCGCAATATCGCGCCGTCACCTCGGCCCGCCTTTTGATTTCCGCGCCGACATAAGGCAATTGCGCAAGCCCAACAGCCGCATGCAGCTCGCTCATCTTCGCGTTGAGCCCCACAAGCGCGATCTCTGTCTCGCTCTCGAATCCGTTGTTGCTGAACTGGTCCAGCCGCCGCTTCGCAGCCGCATCCTGGCAAACGACGGCGCCGCCCTCGAACGTATTGAAGACCTTGGTCGCGTGGAAGCTGAGTACCGAGTAGTCGCCGAAAGCTGCCAACCCCTGCCCGCGATGCCGCACCCCGAACGCGTGCGCAGCGTCATAGATCACCGGAATGCCGTGCTTCCGGCCCAATGCCTCCAGCCCGTCCACATCGCATGGCACCCCGAAGGCATGCACGGCGAGGATTGCCCGTGTGCGCTCGGTGATCAATGGTTCAACTGCCGCTGGCGAAAGGTTCAGCGTAAACGGGTCGATATCGGCAAATACCGGCTCGTGCCCGGCAAAGCGGATAGCATTCGCCGTCGCCACAAAGGTAAACGGCGTGGTGATCACCTCACCCGCCGCGCTCATGCCCTGCTGGCTCTCCGCCACTTTCATCGCGGCGACCAGTCCCAGCGTAGCGTTTCCCACCAGCGCCAGATGCTCTACCCCGAGATAGTCGCACAGCGCAGCCTCCAAGCGTCCGTGCAGAGGTCCGGCATTGGTAAGCCAGCGGCTGTCCCAGATTTTTTCGAGATACGGCTGCAAGTCGGCCAGCGGCGGCAGACTGGGGCGAACAAGCCTTACATCCCCCGTCCCACTGTCGTCGTCCGGAGTCATCGCCTTGCCCTGTTCAAACATCGGTCAGCCCACCCAAACTGACGCCCGCATCGGAAGACACACTTCCGCCTTGTCGTTGTCCTGTCACCGTTCACACTCGTCACATTCGGTCCCGTCCGACGCACCCCACCCCGCGACGTCTTGGGGAATCATAAAACTCACTTACGAAATAAGCACCTTTTGCCACATTATCGGCCCTTGCGTCAAAATTTTGCCGCAATGTCACTCAGGACAATAGGTCGTCACTCCGACATCGACAGTGATGAACGTGACATTACTTTAAAATTCACGCGACGGCAGTGTTCATTGCCGCTGTTTCGGGCAGTAGCTCAGGAAAACTTCTGCCGCAACGCCGCCTTCTGCACCTTGCCCATTGCGTTGCGCGGCAGTGCATCCAGCAATTCGTAACGTCGCGGATGCTTGAAGCGGGCCAACCGCGTCGAGATCAATGCGTCCAGCGCCTCAATGTCGGGCGCTGTGCCAGCCGCCGGAACCAACACCGCCACCACACTCTCCCCGAAGTCGGCATGTGGCACACCGATGACTGCGCTTTCCAGCACATCCGGGGACTCATCCAGCACGGTCTCTATCTCCTTGGGATAGATGTTGTAGCCGCCAGAGATGATCAGATCCTTGTTACGTCCCACGATCTCCACATAACCGTCCGGACCGATCCGCCCGAGATCCCCGGTGATGAAAAAACCGTCCGCGCGCAATTCCTCGGCCGTCTTCTCCGGCATCTGCCAGTAGCCCTGAAACACGTTGTCTCCACGCACCTCGATCTGTCCGATCTCCCCTTCCGCCAGTGTTTTCCCTGATGCAGGATCGGTGATCTTCAATTCCACGCCCGGCAACGGAAGCCCGACGGTCCCGGCTCGCCGCTCGCCCTCATAAGGGTTGGAGGTGTTCATGTTCGTTTCGGTCATCCCGTATCGCTCCAGGATGCGATGGCCCGTGCGTTCCTCGAACTGCACGTGCGTTTCCGACAAAAGCGGCGCAGAGCCGGAAACGAACAACCGCATATGCCCCGTCAGGTCCCCATCGAAGCGTGGATCGCCCAGTAGCCGTGTATAGAAGGTCGGCACGCCCATCATGGTGGTGGCCTGCGGCATCAGCCGGATCATCTCGTTGATGTCGAACTTCGGTAGGAAAATCATTGAGCCGCCAGCCAGCAGCGAGACGTTCGTTGCCACGAACAGCCCGTGTGTGTGGAAGATCGGCAAAGCGTGAAGCAGAACGTCATCTTCAGTGAATCGCCAGTAATCTACCAGGACCTGCGAGTTCGAGAGCAGATTGCGCTGGCTCAGCATCGCCCCCTTTGAACGTCCCGTCGTACCGGAAGTGTAAAGAAACGCAGCAAGGTCATCCGGCTGTCGCGCGACAGTCTTGAATGTGGTCGGCGCCCTGTCCGCCAACTCTGCCAGCGATGCCGCACCTGAAAGCGCGATGAGGCGCGTAGGCTCACCTGCCGCCGACTGCAACTCTTCCAGACGTGCCGCCTCGCAAACGAAGACTCTCGCGCCACTGTTGGCTATGAAATAGCCCAGTTCGTCGCCGGTATATGCAGTGTTCAGAGGCAGAAAAATCAAACCCGCCTGCACGCAGGCCGCATAGACAGCCAGTGCATCGGCACATTTCTCAACCTGCATTGCCACCCTGTCGCCGGCAACCGCGCCTAGCTCTGTCAATGCATGCGCAAATTGCGCCGCCCGCGTCACGAACTCTGCGTGGGTCAGCGTCTGCGCATCCGCTAGATGCAGAAACACGCTCTCCTTGCCCGCGTGTACGCCGAACAGACTATCGTACAGTGGGTTGGTCATGACGTCCCCTTCAGATCGCTCCGCCCATTACCGCATTCGGTAACCATGTCGCGATACCGGGAAACAAGCACAAAAGCACGATACCCAACACCATGCAGGCCACAAACGGCAGGGAGCCGAGCAGGATAGTCTTCAACGAGATGTCGGGCGCGATGCCGTTGATCACGTAGAGGTTCAGGCCGACGGGCGGAGAAATCAGCCCGATTTCCATATTGATCGTCAGCACCACGGCAAACCAGATCGGATCGAATCCCGCCGTTGTGATGATCGGCAACAGGATGGGCGCCGCCATCAGGATCACCGCCACCGGCGGCAGAAAGAACCCTGCGATCAGCAGGAAGACGTTAATCGCCCCCATCAGCACCCAGCGGTTTACGTCCAGCGTGCCGATCCATTCGGCGATGGATTGCGTGATGAACAGGCTCGAGAGCATGTAGGAAAACACACCCGCGGCGGCGATGATGAACAGGATCATCACGCTTTCCTTGGTGCTGTCCCGCAGCACCACCCACAGTGCCCGCGGGTGCCAAAGCTTGTATATCACGACCGCGATCACCAGGCACAAGAGCGCCCCCACAGCGGCAGTCTCCGATGGCGTGGCAACACCGCCATACATTGCGTATAGCACACCAATGATGATGGCGAGGAACGGCAGCACCCGTGGCAGAATCTCGAACTTCTCCCGCCAGCTGTAGCTACGCTGAGAGAGTACACCTGTATCGCCCGACTTCCATGTGGAGTAGAGCGACCATGCCATGAACAGCATCACCAGCATCAGCCCGGGAAAAACACCTGCCAGAAACAGCCGTCCGATCGAAGTCTCGGTTGCAATGCCGTAGACAATCATGGTGACGGATGGTGGGATCAGGATGCCCAGTGTGCCACCCGCCGCGATAGACCCGGCCGCCACTCCGTCGGGATAGCCACGCTTACGCATCTCCGGAATGCCCATCTTGCCAATTGCAGCGCAGGTCGCCGGACTGGAGCCGGACATCGCAGCGAACAATGCACAGGCCCCGAGGTTGGAAATCACCAAGCCGCCCGGAACCCGCGTCAGCCAACGCTCGAGTGCCTCGTACAGGTCGGCTCCAGCACGCGTAGAGGCAATGGAGGCACCCATGATGATGAACATCGGGATGGAAAGCAGCGCAAAGTTATCCAGCTTTCCGAACAGGATTTCAGGCATCAGTTCCAGAGAGCGCATGCCGTCGAACACGATCAGAAATCCCGCCGAAACGATCAGCAATCCCATGGCGACCGATACGCCTGAAAACAACACCAGGATGGTGACGAGCGCAACCAGACCGCCCAAAAGTAACGGGTCCATTAGCGCTCCTCGAGACCGAATGGCTGGTCAATCCCAAGCAGCACAGCCACGAGGTCGGCAACCAGTTGCAGCCATAGCAGGCCCAGTCCAACAGGCAACGACAGATAGGGGATCCACAGCTTCACCCCCCAAACGGTGTCCGATCGCCAGCCCCGCTCCCAGGCGAAATGCCAGAACTCGTAGCCATACCAAAACAATACCGAAACCATACCAATTCCAGCTACCAGAACCACGAGGTACAGCGCCATCCGCAGCTTCGACGGAAGCGCCAATGGCACCAGATCCACATTCACATGACCTCTCAGCCTCTGGACGTATGCAAGCCCCAAAAGTGTCGCCGCGATGACCAGATAGATCACAGCTTCGGTCTGCCATATGGTGGAGTCGTTTAACACAAAACGGACGAAGATCATTTGGCAAGTGATTGCAACTGCGGCAACAATCATTGCCGCCGACACCCAGCCGGAAACCGTGGAGATCGCTGCCACTGCCTTCAGGAAAAGGTTGTCGCCGACGGGTGCAACCGTAGCGCGGGAAAGACCGGCCATTCGTAACTCACTGTATTTGAAGGGTAATTCAAAACTTGCCGGAGCGGCGGCATCGCCGCTCCGGAAATCTGATCACTCGACCGAAAGTGCCATATCGAGCAATTCCTGCCCGTCTGGAACCTCTTCGACAAACGCCTTGTACGAAGTTTCCTGAGCCAATTGCCGCCAGGCGGCGAAGTCCTCATCAGTCATCTGCGCAATTTCAACACCGGCCTTCTCGAAAACCTCGGCAGACGCCGCATCTTCTTTCTTGGCCTCTTCCAAATAGAATGCCTGCGCTTTCTCCGCACCTGCCAACAACGCTGCCTGCTGTTCTTCGTTCAACCCCTCAAATGTCGATTTGTTCATCAACAAGGGCTGATACATAAACCAAAGCGCCACGTCACCAGCAGGCGTGTAGCAACTTACCTGCTCGTAAATCCTGTAGGAAACGAACGAAGAAGACGACGTATTCGCGGCATTAAGAACACCGGTTTGCATCGCATTGTAAATTTCGGAAGACGCCATCGAGGCAATTGAAGCGCCCGCGCCCGCCAGCATTTGCTCAAAAGCCTTGCCAGCCGCCCGCGTCTGCAGTCCGTCCACGTCCTCCGGCTTGGTTATGCAGTTGTCTTTACCGGCAAATCCGCCGGCCAGGTAGCCGTGAACCAGCACCATGACATCATCGTCGGCCATCTTCTGTTCCAGCGCCGCCATGAACGGAGACTCCGATAGACGCGCAGCGTGGTCGTGGTTCTTCACAAGCCCAGGCATCAGCGTCAGGTTGTATGCTGGCTGTTGCCCGCCCGCATAGCTCAGCGGCAGCACCGTCATGTCGAGTTGACCGCGGCTCAGCGGCGTGTACTGCTCGCGAGCCTTGAAAAGCGAAGATGAGCCGAAGATCTTGATTTCCAGATCAACATCCGCTGCCGCCACTTCCTCGGCCACGATTGCTGCCACCTTGTGGCGCACATCGCTGTTGGACCACTGATGAGATAGTCGCAGTTCCTCGGCTTGGGCGACGCCGCCCACAAATGCCAGTGCGATCGCAGGCGCGATATATTTGCTTGTCATGGTTCCTCCCTTAAGGATTTTGCCGGTCTGCGCCGGTTCTGCCGCTACCATCTCTTGTGGATGACGTGCAGTCAATTGCATATCCCTGCGCCGACTAGCGGCGCAGGGAACGGGCGGAGGGGTCAGCCCGCATAGCTTTTCACAACCTGGCGCTGGCGACCAAGGCCCTCGACCTCAATTTCCATGACTTCGCCAGCCTTCAGATAACGCGGAGGCTTCTGGCCCATGCCCACTCCCTGCGGCGTGCCGGTGGCAATAATGTCGCCGACCCGCAGCGTCATGAACTGGCTCATGTAAGAGATGATCTCCTTGACCGTGAATATCATGTCCGCTGTTGTGTGCTTCTGCTGCACTTCCCCGTCGATGGTAAGTTCGACGCCCAGAGTTTGCGGATCCGGCACTTCGTCCGCCGTTACAAGGTATGGGCCGCACGGACCGAAAGTCGGGCAGGATTTACCCTTGATCCACTGGCCACCACGCTCCGCCTGAAAGGCACGCTCGGAAACGTCATTGATCGTGCAGTAGCCGGCCACATAGTCCAGCGCCTCATCCTCGCCGACATAGGAACATTCTCTACCGATCACGATACCAAGCTCAACTTCCCAATCACCTTTTGTGCATCCTTTCGGGAGGATCACGTCATCGAATGGGCCGGAAAGGGCGCTCGTTGCCTTGGAAAAAATGATTGGTTCTTCGGGGATTGGCAGATTGCTCTCCACCGCATGTTCACGGTAGTTCAGTCCAATGCAGAAGAAGTTCGGAACATCGGCCAGAATACATCCGATCCGCGTGTCTTTCGGAACTACCGGCATCGACGACAGATCCAGTTTCTTCAGTGCATCAAGCGCCTCCAGCGACACTGTATCGCCATTGAAATCCGCCGTCGCAGCTGACAGGTCTCGGATTACACCGTCCCCGTCCAACGCACCCGGCTTTTCAGATCCTTTCGGTCCCCAACGCAGCAGTTTCATGTTTATCTCCCCAAAGGCTTGATATTTTTCCGATTCCTGCGGATGGATACGCCAAACAGATGGGAGCGCCAATATGAACGACAAAGAATTCGCAGGAAAAACGGCTGTAGTCTCGGGCGGAGCTCAAGGGATCGGGCGCGCCGTAGCGGAGAGACTTGTCGCCGGTGGCGCAAATGTCACCATCTGGGACGCCGATGGCGCCCGCGCTGACGCCACTGCCGCTGAAATCGGATGCGACGCAATCCAACTTGACGTAACTGACGCCGATGCCTGTGCGGAAGCTGCGGCAAAATCTGCCGCAAGCGGCCTGCACCTCGCTGTGTTCAGCGCCGGCATTGCGGGCTCCAATGCGCCGCTTTCTCAGTACCCTGTTGCCGAATTCCACAAGATTGTTGACGTCAACCTTAACGGAATATTCCACTGCTGCCGCGCTGTCGTGCCATTCATGGAAAAGGCGGGGTATGGACGGATCGTCAACATCGCCTCAGTTGCGGGCAAGGAGGGAAACCCCAATGCCTCCGCGTACTCCGCGTCCAAGGCCGGCGTCATTGGGCTGACGAAATCACTGGGCAAGGAATTGGCCGGGCAGAATATTGCCGTAAACTGCATTACTCCGGCTGCCGCTCGCACGGCCATTTTCGATCAGATGAGCGAAGAACACATCGCTTTCATGCTGTCAAAAATCCCCCGTGGCCGCTTTGTCGAGGTTGGTGAGGTGGCAGCAATGATCCTGTGGTTACTATCAGAGGAAAACTCTTTCACCACCGCCGGCGTATTCGATCTTTCCGGCGGTCGGGCCACTTACTAAGGTATCTGCAATCCCTTTTGCTTGCCACGCTGCACCCGGAAAGATAGCTTGGGCAAACCCCCCGGCATACGGGGCAACCGGATACCGGCCCACAGAGGCCGGATGGGGAGGAAAGACAATGTCATCGTGTGCACCTGAAGGTGCCGGCGGATCGCCGTGCCCGCGACTTTTCGCAATCAGTCAGAAGACCGGTGGCGCCTATGTCCGCTGAGAGGCGTCAGAAGGTAACGAATCCGGCTGAGTGGCTTCTGCCCGCTGCATTCATAGCAGTTGCCTCGTGGGTCATATGGAATGGCCCGCGTTACATTATCAGCTTTGGATGGGCCTCTGAGGCGACCCAAAACCTGTTCACGCCTGCTGGTGCTCTGGATTTCGCAGCGCTTGCTTTGCTGCCAGTGATCTTCATTGTCGGTATGTTCACGGTTCGCTGTGCTCCGATGGAATACGGAGACTGGAAGGGCTTGGATCGCGTGCCGCTTTTCATCGGTCGCATCACGATGCTGCTGATTGCGCTGATTGTACTCGTAATGCTCTACGAGGTTGTTGTCCGCTACGTGTTCGAACGCGGCACCTATTGGGCTAACGAACTCTCGCTCTGGCTTGCCGGGTTTGTGTTCCTCTTTTCAGGGCTCTATGCGATGCAGCAACGCAGTCACATCCGGATTTTTCTGATCTACGACACCTTCCCCCGCTGGCTCCAACGAGTTTGCGACAGCATTTCAGCCCTGCTCATAGCACTGTTTGCCTTCTTCATGTTCTACGGCGGATTCAAAGAGGCTTACGACAAGTTTCTGCGGTGGGAAACATTTGGAACAGCGTTTGACCCACCACTTCCGGCGACGCTCAAACCTCTTATCCTGTTCGTCATCGGCCTTGTCGCCTTGCAAGCTGCTTGGAACTTGCTGATGGACTGGAACAAGGAACCGGAAACCCACACACCGGCAGATGAAATCGACCAGGATGAGATCGCCGAAATCCGCGCGCACATCAAGGAATGAGCCGGTTGCACCGGTCAGTTGAGGACAGCTGAACATCATGGATATCGGAACTATCTCGCTCATCCTCCTGCTTGCCATGCTCGCATTGCTGGCGATCGGGATGCCGTTGGGCTTCGCGTCCGCGGCGCTCGCGGTCCTTGTGCTGGTGCTCAAGTTTGAACCCACACTGATACTGGAACCTTGGACCTTCGGGGAAGGCACACTCACCCGAAGGTTTGGCAGCGGCCCACTGAACATTTTAGCACAACGGGTTTACGGCCTTTTAACGGATTACGTACTGATATCGATTCCACTCTTCATTTTCATGGCCAGCCTGCTTGAACGTTCCGGCATCGCGTCGGAAATGTATTCATCGCTCAACGTCTGGCTCAATCGCACCCGCGGTGGCATTGCCATCGTTACGTCCATAATGGCCGTCATCATGGCCGCAATGTCCGGTATAATTGGCGGCGAGGTGGTCCTGCTCGGCCTAATCGCACTCCCGCAAATGCTGCGGCTCGGCTATAATCAAAACCTTGCCATCGGTACCATTTGCGCTTCCGGCTCACTCGGCACAATGATACCGCCCTCCATCGTCCTCATCATCTATGGGCTGATTACTGAAACCTCGATCAAGGCGCTGTTCACGGCGAGCTTCCTGCCCGGCTTCATGCTCGCCAGTTTCTTCATCATATACATAGTAGTTCGGACACAGCTTAATCGTGATCTGGCACCTTTGCCGGATCCGGACCCCAATGACCCAGAGTCTGGCGAGAAGGCCAAGCTATTCGCCGCGTTTCTCTCCATCCTCGGTGGCGGTCTCTTTGCCTTCCTGTTCTTCCGCGCCCTGTTCTTCACCGTGACGGGGCAGAATCTGGCCGAAGAGGGTGTCGACCCAATTGCCCTCGGCACCGCCGACTACCTACCGTGGTTTGGTGGCTTCACAGGCCTTTGCCTCTTACTAATCTTCTTCGTGCTGGGACGGGAACGTGCTGCTACAGGTTGGTCGATGGGTAAGGGCTTGGTCGCGCCCATTGTCGTAATTGGCGTCGTCCTGGGTTCAATTTACGGCGGCATCACAGGCATTACCGAAGCGGCCGGAATGGGCGTCGTCGCTGTATTTGTCATCTCTTTAATCCGAGGTGAAGCAAGTGTCGATCTCGTGTGGGACAGCCTGATGCGCACGCTGAAATCTACAGGAACGATAATCTGGGTCACCATCGGTGCCACGGCGCTCGCCGGGGCTTACACGATTGCAGGCGGACCAACCTACGTTGCCAATCTCATCCTTTCGGCCGATTTGCCCACAATGGGAATCATTCTGACGATGATGCTGATTTTCCTGTTCATGGGTGCGTTCATGGATTGGGTCGGCATTGTGCTCCTTATCATGCCAGTCTTTTTGCCCATTGTCCTTCGACTGCCGGTAGAGGAGATCGGGGTCTTCGGTCAACTCGATCCGCGTCACGTCGCAATCTGGTTCGGAGTGGTTTTCTGTATGAATATGCAGGTCAGCTTTCTGTCGCCGCCGTTTGGTCCAGCCGCCTTCTATCTGAAGTCGGTGGCACCGCCGCAAATCTCTCTAACCGACATCTTCAGCGGCTTTCTGCCTTTCATCGGCCTCCAGATTCTCGCTCTTTCGATTTTGCTGATATGGCCTCCGATCATCGCCATTTTCCTTTGATGTGTTGCAGACTTTATTCAACACTGTTCAGGATGCTGCATTTGAAGCAATCTCGCTGGCCGGCGTGAAAATCTTCATCGGCTGAACTTTTCGTTGGTGTCGGATCAAATACGGTCTTCAACTCCAACGGTCACCTCAAAGAGAAAGGCGATTGTGAGAAGCTCCCTTCTTATTACAAATTGGCGCGGTACAGCGGATTGGCCTCAGTCGTCGAAATGTAGTTCCGACATCCTCCAGCAACTAACTCCATAACCGCTTAACTCACGCATTCTCGCCATGTCGCCCTTGAAGATGGCGCGCCCATCTGCTCCGGTAACGCCGAGCTTTCCGCTCTTATCGTCGCACTCGCCATCCGCCAGGGAACACTGGAGCAGATGATAGATCAGCCAGTTCGCATCACTATAATCGGCCGTGGCCTTATCGGTTCCGCTGCGGCCCGCCACCTCGCGGAAGCAGGCCATGCTGTCACTCTTGTCGGTCCGCTGGAAGGCACCACACCTGGCAGTCATTGGGATGAGGGGCGGATCACCCGGAAAAATGCCACCGACCCGTTTTGGTCGGAAGTCTCCACTCGTGCAATTGCGCGCTATCGCGAACTCGAAGCAGCTTCCGGCGTCCGTTTTTTTACCGAAACCGGTGCAATGATGGCCGGGCCGGCTGGTGATGACTTTTTCCGTTGTGCCCTCAGCACCAGTTCCCGGCATCGAGACGCCAGTCAGCATCTGACATTTCCCGTTCTCCGACAGCGCTTCCCGTTCTTCCGATTTGTCGCCGGCACTGAGGCTTTGTACGAACAGCAGGAAGCAGGCCACATTTCTCCGCGAGCGCTCGTCGCTGCCCAGACACACCTTGCCGAGAAAAGTGGTGCACGACTGGTCCCTGCGGCAGCCACAGGCTTCCACATGACTGCTTCCGTCACGACCGTCACTACTACCCAGGGCGAAATCGAGGGCGATCAAATCCTGGTCGCCACCGGTGGCCTCACCGATCATCTGCTGCCGGGGCCACTCGGCCTTCGTGTCTATGCCCGCACTGTAGCCCTATTGGAAGTGAGCGAGGATCAGGCAATTCGCCTCAAGGAAATGCCCTCGCTCGTCTTCCGGCAGCCAGATGAGGCCGAACCCTACCTCTTGCCTCCTATCCGCTATCCGGATGGCAGGATCTATCTCAAGATCGGTGGTGATCCTGTCGACCATTTGCTGACCACTCGCGCAGAAATCCACGACTGGTTCGCAACCGATGGCAATCCACGAGTACGCGATCACCTCGAAGTCCTGGTTCGTCGACTTATGCCAGAACTGGAGATAAGAAGCGTTTCCTCAGCCGCGTGCATGACAACATTCTCTCACTCGGGCAAACCCATCATCGGCCGCCTCGGCCCGCGTCTCACCGTCGCCACCGCCGGAAACGGCGCAGGTGCAAAATGCTCGGATGAACTGGGCCGTCTGGCGGCATGTGCCTTGCTTGATCAGCCCGATAGTCTACTTTCGGAAACAGGAGTTCCTTCATGACACACATTGGCTTTATCGGCCTTGGCCTAATGGGCGGCGCGATGGTGGCCCGCCTGCAAGACAAAGGTTACGATCTTACCGTTCTCGGCAACCGGGACCGCACCGAATTGGACAAGGCCATCGCCCGCGGCGCAACGGAGGCCGAGAACGCCCGTGCCGTAGCCCAGAGTGCCGATGTCATCATGCTATGCATGGGCACCTCGGAACATGTCGAAGCAAGAATGCGCGGCGCCGAAGGCGTGATCGAAGGACTCTCTCCTGGAAAAGTCGTCATCGATTTTGGAACCTCACTCCCCGGCTCCACTAAGGAACTTGCCTCCGAGGTCGCAGCGCGTGAGTGTCAGTATCTTGATGCTCCCCTTGGCCGCACGCCTTCCCACGGCCGCGAAGGTCTCTTGAATATTATGGGCGCGGGTGACAAAGCCGCTTTCGATAAAGTCAGGCCGATCTTCGACGACCTGGGGGAGAATGTCTTCCATCTCGGTCCGGTAGGGACCGGACATACAATCAAGTTGATCAACAATTTTTTTGCAATGACAACCGCATCCGCCATGGCCGAAGCCTTTGCCATGGCCGACCGTGCGAACGTCGATCGCCAGTCGCTATTCGAGGTCATGGCAGCAGGTCCACTCAAGTCCGGAATGATGGAGTTCATCCGCAATTATGCGGTGGACGGGCAGGTGGATCTACTGTTTTCCGTTGAGAATGCAGCAAAGGACGTCGGCTATTACACCCTCATGTCGGAAGATCTGAACGCCCCAAGCATCATGAGCCAATGCGCCCTCTCAGCATTGGAAAGTGCAAAGACCCGCGGAGATGGCAGGAAGATGGTGCCAGAAATGGTCGACGTGTTCGCGAGTTTACTGCAGAAGAATTGAACGAAAGCGCTCAGGCTGGCCCGGGATAGCCTTGCGCGATCAGACTTTCAATCGCTTCGGTTATCTCGGGGCTGTCGGGCCTCACTGGCGTCGGAAACTCTCGCACTATTTCACCGTCCGGACCTATCAAGATTTTGTGGAAGTTCCAGCGCGGCTCAATGCCTTGCGTCGCTGCCCAATCATAAAAAGGGTGCCGATCCGTGCCCAAAACGCGGGTAATCTCGGTCATTGGAAGTGTCAGTCCGAAATTTACGGAGCAAAATTCCTTTACTTCGGCCTCACTTGCGTATTCCTGGCCGCCAAAGTCTTCTGACGGTATTGCCAGCACCACAGCCTTGCCGTCATAGGCTTCGTGCAATGCCTGCAATTGTTCATATTGGTAAGTAAATCCGCAAAGAGATGCAGTATTCACTACCAACACCGGCTTGCCGATGAAATCCGACAGGCGAATTTCGGCGCCATCAATCGAGTTGAAGGTGAAATCCATTTCGGCATCCTCAGCCCCCCAAATCGGGCCTGCCAGCATCGCCACCAGACTGACCAGAACCGCGCGCCGTCCAACCATCGTCATACTCCCCGTGTCTGTCCTATATATACGCACCAATTCGTGATTTCAGTTCATCCAAGCAAAAAAAAATGTTTTTCCGTTATTGCGGTACGTACCCGCCGAGCGCCAAAGCCGCGTGACAACATGCCCGCGCCGCGCTAGGGAAAATGGCAAAAGACCATATCACAGGGAGTACACCATGCGCCTTAAAGCCAAGCGCGCCTTCGTCACTGCAGCCGGTCAGGGTATCGGCCGCGCTACCGTCGAAGCTTTCATCGCTGAAGGTGCCATTGTCATGGCAACCGACATCAACTCCGACCTGCTTGACGGACTGGAATGCGAAACGGCCCGGCTGGATGTGACAGACAAAGTCGCCGTACAGTCCGCTATTGCAGAGTTCAAGCCAGATGTCCTGTTCAACTGCGCCGGGTTTGTACATTCCGGCACGATCCTAGAAGCCACGGAGGAGGATTGGGATTTTGCCTTCGCTCTGAACGTCCGGGCCATGTTCCACACTATGCAAGCGGCAGTGCCTGGTATGGTCGAACGCGGTACAGGTTCCATCATCAACATGTCGTCTGCTTGCTCTTCTATTATCGGTGCACCGAACCGCTTCATTTACGGCACAACCAAGGCGGCTGTGCTGGGAATGACAAAATCCGTCGCGCGCGAATACATCACATCCGGTCTCCGCTGTAATGCTATTTGTCCCGGAACGGTCGACAGCCCGTCGCTTCACCAACGCTTGAAGGCCACCGGCGACTATGAGACCGCGATGAGGGAGTTTGTCGCCCGCCAACCAATGGGCAGGATCGCTCAGGCAGAAGAAATTGCCGCTCTTGCCGTCTATCTTGCGTCGGACGAAAGTGCCTTTACCACCGGACAGGGTCACGTGATTGATGGCGGCTGGTCGGGATGACGGCTGAAAGGTTGCGCCTCGTCCTCGGCGCAACCGGCGCTGTTGCTGGCTTTGCATATTACATACTCCTGGAGGAACAGGCGCTTGCCATGGCGCCTGCCAGCTTACATCGTTTTGTAGTCTATTTTGCCATCGCCTTTTTTCCCGCATTCGGTCTTCTGGCCGGACCGCTGTTGCCAGCTGTCGCAGCTCTGCGTGCTGCCATTATCGCGACTGCCTTGTCCCTGCTGGTAGTCCTCGCCGGCCTGCGCTTCACAGTGGACCGCCCCTCCGACATACTCGAACCAGCCAGCAGTGGCCTGATGATCGGTCCGTTTCTTCTGCTGGTTACCCTCCTCATTCCGCTTTCCGTCACCAGACAATGGTTCGACTATGCCACTTTTTTCCGGAGTGCTTGGTCGGCAGCATTGAAAACGATTATTGCACTTTTGTTCCTGCTGTTGTTCTGGGCAGTCTACTTTCTGTCCAATGCACTACTGGAACTCGTCGGCATAGACATCCTTGATGATCTGGCCAGCGAAGAAGTGTTCAGCATTACGCTTTCAGGCGCGGTTCTGGGCGTGGTTCTCGCCATCGCCTTCGAGCTGGATGAATTGATCACCACCATACTCAGGCTGGTCTTCGGCCTGCTTCGTCTGCTGCTTTTGCCTGTTACTGCAGTCGCCACACTTTTTGTAATTGCCGCATTGGTACAAGGGCTCGATGTAGTGTTTAGCCAACGATCGGCTGCTGGCACCATGCTGGCAATGACTGCGGGTGCGATGCTGTTGGTAATTGCCACTCTGGGGACAAAGGATGAGGATTTCGCCCGGCACCTGATACTGCTTTGGTCCTTGAGAATTCTGGGGGCAGCGTTGCCGATCATGGTCTCCATAGCCATTTATGCTTTGTGGTTGCGTATCGGCGAGTACGGCTGGACCCCTGACCGCCTAGCAGGCATCCTTGCAGCAGCAGTTGCGCTGATCTTCACTCTGCCCGTCGCTGCGTACGCTCTACCCAGCAGATCTGACTGGCAACGTCACGTGCGCAATGGTCTGCTCTGGTCAGTCTTGGCAACTGTGGGGATCGCCATCCTATGGTTCACCCCCTTGCTCGACGCGCAGCGCATTTCCGCCCGTTCTCAGTTGGCCCGGCTCACTGGCGGCCTCACCGATCCGGCAACCTATTCCTACTATCCCCTCGCGCACGAATGGGGAAAAGCAGGCAAGAACGCTCTCGATTCCTTCAAAGCAATGAAACCTGGACCGGAAGTGCAGAGCCTTATCGCCGCCGCCGAGCGGGCAGACAACAAATGGGCTGCAGAACAAGTTGCGACCCGCGCCGGCAACGCCAGTAGCTGGCGGCAACTCTTCGCTCGGATCGAAACGCGTCCGGCGGCGGCAACTCTGCCGCCCATTGAAGATGTGGCATCAGACTCTTTGGCTCACAGCCCTCCTAACGGTCACAACGCATCCTGCCTTCAGGAGAACGAACCCCGATGCATTGCCGTTGCCGGTGATTTCTTGCCACGTGTTTCAGGTATCGAGTGGGCCATTGTCTCCCAGCAATACCCAGGCACCTATCCGCAGGTGACTCTGCTCTACAGTGATGCAGGCGTTTGGCACTTCAGCAGTTTTGGTGTGGATTTTTCGGCCGAAGATGATGCGGACCTAATATCGATCCTGCGTGACAGGCCACTGGAGTGGATTGATCCCGGAGTGCGGGGGCTCGCGATCGGAAACACGACTCTCATGCCAATGAACCCTAGGAACTGACATGACCAACATTCTTATTACCGGTGGTGGCGGCTTCATTGGCCAGAAGCTTTCTCAAGCCCTGTGCCGGGCTGGGTCCATTGCCGGCAATCCGATTTCAGGGTTAACACTGGTCGACATTGTCGCCCCGAAGATACCGCAATCCGAATTCGCGGTGGCTGCACTTACTGCCGACATATCCCATCCGGCAACTTGCCCTGCCCTTTTCGAAACACCTTTCGACGTGATCTTTCATCTCGCCGCTGTCGTCTCCGGCGCAGCAGAAGCGGACTTCGACCTCGGAATGCGCGTCAACATTTTCGGTACGCTCAACCTGCTGGAGGCCGCGCGCGCTGCCGGAAATGCGCCTATAGTCATCTACGCATCCTCTGTCGCCGTTCACGGTGGAGAGGAACCCAGGATTGTGCCCGACGGTGTCGAATTGAACCCGCAGACATCCTACGGCTGCCAGAAGGCCGTTGGTGAACTGCTTCTCAATGACATGTCCCGCAAGGGATATATTGATGGTCGCGGATTGCGTTTGCCGACCGTATCTATTCGACCCGGCAGAGCCAACGCCGCAGCCTCTTCCTTCATGTCCGGCATTTTCCGGGAGCCTTTGCAAGGCGAGAAGTCAAACTGCCCTGTCGGACCGGATTTCGCAATCTGGCATACCGCACCACGCACGAT
Organism: Algicella marina; assembly: GCF_009931615.1. NCBI lineage: Bacteria > Pseudomonadati > Pseudomonadota > Alphaproteobacteria > Rhodobacterales > Paracoccaceae > Algicella > Algicella marina. The sequence goes on from NZ_CP046620.1 coordinate 2,064,972, forward strand.
CATCGCCAACCTGATGCATGCCGCCACCGTCCCGGCGGCACAGTTTGGTTACAACCGATGCCTGAACCTGCCCGGTCGCACCGACACTGTGGCAGAGATGATTGCGGCAATGACGCAAGTCGTTGGACCGGAACCAGAAAGACTGATCACGTGGGAGCGTGACCCTGTGATTGAGCCCATTGTCAACGGATGGCGCAATCATTTTCGTCCAGAAAAGGCAATCCGTCTCGGCTTTCAGGCTGACCGGAGCTTTGCCGATTCAGTTCGCTGGTTCATGGAGGATGATCACCGGGACAAGCCCGCGTGAGACCAAAGCCACTCGCCCGTCCGCGAGAAGACAAAATAAGACTCGCCGTCGTCCTGTCCCTATCGGCATTTCTCTGCTTCACACTGATCGACACGATGGCCAAGCTGCTGGTCACCGCCATCCCGCCTTTGCAAGTAGTTTTTTTTCGCTACGCAGGCGCTTTCATTTTCGCTCTCGTAGCCTTCCTTCCCACCGAGGGCCTGAGTGTCTTTCAGTCCCGTGCGCCGAGATTGCAGGTGGCCCGAGCTATACTGCTCGTCTCCAGTACTTTTCTCAACTTTCTGGCGCTCAAGTATTTACCCCTGACAGTCACCACCGCCATTTTCTTCGCTTCTCCAGTGGTTGTCTGCCTTCTCTCGATCCCATTGTTAGGCGAGAGAGTCGGCATCCGCCGACTATCCGCCGTGTTTACCGGCTTCATCGGTGTACTTGTCATCACGCGCCCCGGTGGCACGGAATTTCATCCTGCAATGGCTTTTTCAGTGGGTGCCCTCGTTTGTGCATCGCTCTACTTCGTCCTCACCCGCATGGTTGCGGGCCGCGACGACAATCCCACCGGTCAGGTAATCACCACGGCATTGCCATCACTCGTCCTGTTGCCGTTGGTCCTTCCCGGATGGGTTTGGCCAGAAGGGTGGCTTTGGGCACCCGCAGTGGTCATCGGCCTGTTCGGCGGCCTCGGCCACTCCCTTTTCACCGTCGGACATCGCTATGGTGAAGCCTCGGTACTAGCGCCGCTGGTCTACATCCAAATCATCTATGCCACAGCCATTGGATGGTTGGTATTTTCCCAACCTCCGAGTGGGAATACGATCCTTGGCACGGGCGTTATCGTCGCTTCAGGTCTTTATCTCTGGCTAAGAGAACGCAAGCGTAAGGGTTAAGGACGGGACACGGTTTCAGGATTGCACCTTCGCGGAGTTACGGCGCACCGCTTGCAAGGGCGTAAGTAGCCTCAGAACGCTGTGCCGAAGCTCACCAAATGGTCAATAAGGCCTAGTTCCCGTTGTCACAGTCGCGATGGTGCAGAAGCTCAGAGCGCGTTTAAGAAACTGCTGGCCGACATGACGAAAGCCTCACTGGCTTTCTCAACGATCAAGCGCGGCGGCTCAGCGGCGGCATATCCGCGAACCTGGCCAGCGGTTCCGCCCAACGAGCCGCAGCCGGGCGGAAACGTAGAGAAATTGGATCGGCTCCATGCACTTGCCAAAGCACATCTTCCCCCAACTCGATCATTCCCCATGCATTTGCAGGCTCACCTGTCTGGTACGTCTCCGTCATCGCCTGCTGCGTCAGATGCCAGATGCCACCACGCTGCTGAGCCGTAGTCCAGTGCACGTGCCCAGAGAGGGTTACCAGCGGGCAACGGCAATGCTCAAAGACTTCGCTGACCGCCGCAATATTTGCGTAGGTCGCAATTTCCGCGTTTTCCTGAAAAAAATGGTTCCCGGTCATGTCCTGCTTGAAGGGTGGGACGTGGCTGGTCAACAACACAGGGCGATCGTCCTTGGACAGCTCTTCCCGTAGCCAATGAATATCCTCATCGTTCACCGTTAGTCCCCGACCGCGCACCAGAACTGTTTCCGCCCGCCACAACAAAAGCCGCCAATCCCCGGCTTCCCGTGTCTCATGCCCCATTGACTGGCCGAGTACTGACTCGTTGTCTGCGACGCTAAGATGGTCACGATCATGGTTACCATTGATATGCACTCTGGGAGCACAAACCTGAGACAGTCCCGCACAGACTTCTGCTTCAAGCCGCAGATCCGTCTGTCTGTCAATATCAGCTATTCTGTCGCCCAGGTCCAAAACGAGGTCGGGAGTTTGGGCGTTCGCCCATTTCGTGAAGTGTTCAAGCGAACGCATCGCCGTGCCTCCACGAATACCCTCGGGCCCGGTGCCGTGATGAATATCAGTTACCACGGCAATTCGAAATCCCATCAAAGCCTCTCAATCAATCTGAATATCAATTACGGCTATCACATGCCACAAACGCAAACTGTTAAAATGTTACACTCTGACAGCACGTTCTCAAAGCAAATCGTCCCTATCAACCAAAGGTTCCACAGCAGGCACAGATATCTCCTCGGTTTCACGCTCCGCCACCTAATACTAGCAAGAGAATGTTGCGTTGCTTGGATCGCAGAGAGATATGTACGGTCGGATTCGACGTCATTCTGAATTTAGGGTTCGGTTGGGGGCTCGATGAGTGCCACCTTCACAGACCAGTCAGCCGCAAGATGGCTGCCGTCCTTCACAATAGGCACATAAGCCAGAGCACGGTGAGGACTCGCTCGCGCGCTTCCGCGCCCCGCTGGAGCGTTTTATGGCCGCGAATATCACCCCTTCAATCCTAGCGCAGATCAATTTGCTGCACCGGCCAGCGAAGGACATCATGACCGCTGACGAGCTTCAATCAGCGACCGTTCGCTGCGCCTTACTCCTGAGCCAGTCACATATCGCAGTTTCCCCTTTCGTCTCGCTCCCCAAACCGCGACAAGCGGTATACACAGGACGCAAGTGCTGCAGCCCTTGCATACATGTTGCGGCGAAGTACAATCCAGGGAGAACCAAATGGAACTGCAAGACGAAATCCGCATCAATGCTCCCCGCGAGCGTGTTTATGCCGCCCTGAACGACCCGGAGATCCTGAAAGAGGCCATACCGGGCTGCGAGGAAATAACAAAGACCACTGACACAGACCTTGAGGCAAAGGTCTCGCTCAAGGTCGGTCCCGTAAAGGCGAAGTTCAACGGCAAGGTAAAGCTCGATCCGTCTCAGGCGCCGGAGCGCTTTTCGCTTACCGGTGAAGGTACCGGCGGCCCGGCGGGTTTCGCCAAGGGTGGCGCAGATGTCGAATTGGAGGAAGACGGCGACGCTACGATCCTGCGTTACACGGCGAAGGCCGATATCGGCGGCAAACTCGCCCAACTCGGCTCTCGTCTGATTACAGGCACGGCCAAGAAACTGGCTGGCACATTCTTCACCAGATTTGCCGCAGCGGTTGAGGATGCAGACGCAAAGACCTAAATAATTTTGCCGATTAGGGCCGGCCGCGGCGCCCTACAACAAAGCCAGCAACCGTTCCCTGTCGCCCCGGTCGTCTGCCCGTGTCAGTGCTACTGACAGCTCCTCCAGGGACCTAATTGAATGCCCTGCCCGAAATGCATCCACCTGCGGCAACAGCGCCCGTACGCCCTGCGCACGGGGCTGAAATCCGTCCCAGCGTAAAAGAGGGTTGATCCATACAAGCTTGCGCGCCGACAGCCTCAGCCGTTCGGCTTCCCGACCCAGCGCTGCCGGATCATCGCGATCCAGCCCATCCGTGATAAGCAGTACCACTGCCCCGCTGCCCATTACTCGCCGTGACCAGTCGCGATTGAAGGAGTGCAGGCAGGCACCGATCCTTGTGCCGCCCTCCCAATCTTCCGCTTCACGCCCGGCAGCTCGCAATGCGGCATCGACGTCACGCGCACGCATGTGCCGGGTGATATTGGTAAGCCGTGTGCCGAAAGTGAAGGTATGTACCTGCGACCAGCCTGCACCCTTGGCATTTGCAGCCGCGTGCAGGAAATGCAGTAGCATCCGGCTGTAGGATGACATCGAGCCAGAAATATCGCAAAGGGCAACAAGGTTCGGCCAGCGTTGTCGCCGCGCCCGGTACGCCAGACGCTCAATTTCTCCGCCCGAGCGCATTGCCGACCGCATCGTGCCGCGCCAGTCGGGGATTCGTCCCCGCATTGCAGGTTCAGTACGGCGCGAGGCGATAGGTCGTACAGGAAGGTCCAGAAGGGCTATCGCGCGCTTCGCTTCCGCGAGTTCGGCTGCACTCATCTGCTCGAAATCCATTTGTTTAAGTCGCTCGTCAGCCGAAAAGGTGAGCGTCGCATCAAACTCGACTTCTTCACCCGGCTGGTCTTCGGGCTCTTCAGGCCTTCGTGCATCCGCGCCCTCAAGCAGTGCCTCTGCCGCCCGCCGCTCAGCCGCCTGCGCCTCGGGACTCTGGTTTACGCCCCGTACCATCGGTGACAAAAGGCTCATCATGTGTTCAAGGAACTGCGGATCGCGCCAATAGAGCCTGAAGACTTGCCCAAACACGACGCGATGCTCGGGGCGGGAAACAAAGCAGGCTTCAAGCACTGCGTAGAAATCCCGTTTTTCTGAAAAGCCCGCCGCCTCGACAGCCCGTATTGCATCAACGACCCTCCCCGGCCCGACCGGCAACCCGGCCGCCCGCAAAGCCCGTGCGAAATGCGTGATATTGTCCGCCAGCTTGCCGTCCTCAGGCATCGGCAGATCGGCATAGGTTACCATCTCACCCACACCTCACTCATCAAAGCATCGCCCTTCCGCGATTGTGGCTGGTAAATCCCGGTAGACGGCCATGACCGTATCTTGCGAAGCAAGCGAGGGGCGGAGGGCGAGTCGCCTTCACCGAAAAAGGTAGCACGCGGCATGCTCACACCGGCGCCAGTTCGGCACGCGCCTCTTCGAGGAGACGTTTCGCCTCCGATCCCTCAATCTTCTGGATATCATCCTGATACTTGAGGATCGCGCCGAGCGTGTCCGCGATAACCTGCGGCGATAGTTCGATCACGTCGAGAGCTACAAGGCATTTCGCCCAGTCGATCGTCTCTGCCACCCCCGGTTTCTTGAACAGATCCTCCGTCCGAAGCTTCTGCACGAAGGCCACGACTTCGCGGCTCAGCGTCTCCTGCGCTTCCGGCGCACGAGCTGAAATGATGGCCATCTCGCGTTCAAAGTTCGGATAGTCGACCCAGTGGTACAGGCAGCGGCGTTTCAGAGCGTCATGCACCTCCCGCGTCCGGTTAGAAGTCAGGATGACAATCGGCGGCTCCGCTGCCCTTACGGTCCCCAATTCCGGGATTGTCACCTGGAAGTCGCTGAGCGCCTCCAGCAGAAATGCCTCGAACGGCTCATCCGTGCGGTCAAGTTCGTCTATCAGTAGTACCGGCGCCCCACCCGTCTGTGGCTGCATCGCCTCCAGCAAGGGTCTACGGATGAGGAATTCGTCGGAAAACAACTCTGAGCGCAGTTCGCGCTTGTCTACGGAGGCTTCGGCCGTCCGAATTGCCACCATCTGCGCCGCAAAGTTCCACTCGTAGACGGCGGACCCAGCGTCCAGCCCCTCGTAACACTGCAACCGGATCAATCGTCGCCCCAAGCCAGCAGCGAGTGCTTTGGCGATCTCGGTCTTGCCAACGCCGGCCTCCCCCTCGAGAAACAGCGGACGTCCGAGCTTCAGGCTGAGGAACACTACAACAGCCAGTGAACGGGAACAGACATAGTCTACCCCTGTCAGCATTGCTTGCGTCTCGTCTATGCTCTGCGGCAGTGCACTCATTCCGGTCTCCAATCCTGATCCGCACCAGATGATGGGCCGCGCAGACGGAAATCAACCCTCCTTTCAGGTCGGGTGTGTCTGCCTTAGGCCTTCCATTCCCCTGGCATCACAAGACTGGACCGATGGTGGCAATCAGGTTGTTCCAGATGCGTCTGTAAAATGGCCACTTTATCACCTCGGAGAGGAAAACGGGTGCCGATTGGGCGATGTAGTTGTCCTGCCGCGTCCGAAGCGCCGCTGTGGTCGCTTCGTCCTGCAAAAGGATATTGTTTTCGTAGTTGAGATCGAAGCTCCGAAGATCGAGGTTGGAGGATCCGATCAGGCTGATGACCCCATCCATTGTTAATGTCTTGGCATGCAGCAATCCGCCTTCGAACTCATGGATCTTGCAACCGGCCTCCAGCAAGCGCCGATAATAGCTGCGGCTGGCGGCGGCAACAATCCAACTGTCATTGCGGCGGGGAAAAATCAGCGTCACATCAATGCCGCGGTGCGCTGCGGCCCGCAAAGCCTCCAACACCGTCTCGTCGGGTACGAAATATGGGGTGGAAAGAGTCAGTTCCCGGCGCGCGCAGGCGATGATTATAGCGAAAAGTTGCGGCGTCGCACCGGAACGTTCGGTCGGTCCATCGCCCACCACCTGCGCGATAACATCACCCTCTTTTTGAACGACGGGTTGTAGGGGAATGACCTCGAGTTCCTCGCCAGTCGCCTGCATCCAATCACTGGCGAAAAGCAATTGGTTCTGTGATACCACCGGCCCGGTGAAACGTAGCATCACATCGACCCAAGGCGCGAACCTTGCCTTGATCCCGAATTCTGGATCGGCGGAATTGCGGCTGCCGCAATATGTCACCGCCCCATCAATCACGGTGATCTTGCGATGGTTACGCAGGTCGAGCCGGCTCGTAAGGATCGTGGAAATAACATTGTTGAACGGCAGAGCCACAGCCGTCTGCACGCCCGCTGCCGCCATTTGCTTCCAGAGGGCAGATTTTATCATGCTACGGGAGCCAAGGCCGTCGGCAATGGCTCGGCAAGTCACACCTCGCTCCGCCGCCCGCATCAGCGCCTCGGCCACCGCCGTGCCTGTACCGTCTGCCAGCCAGATGTAATAGAGAACATGCACATGGTCCTTGGCCGCATCGATATCCGCAACCAGCCGGTCGCGCGTCATCAAGCCATCCGCCATCAGTTCCGCGCAGTTCCCGGCTACCGGATGGAAGCCGTTGATGGATGCAGCGTATTGGGAGGCCGGTACATAGAGCGGGTTGATCAGGGTCTCGCTGGCGTCGGGGTCGCCCATCAGATCTATGGCCTGAGACCGAATGCTCTCAAAAATTTCCGCGTGACGTTTTTCCGCCCTATGGCCGAGGTCGATTTCCCCAAATAGGAAATACAACCCGCTGCCGAGATATGGCACGATGTTGATAACGATGAACCATGCCAACCTCGCTGGCGGCGTCAGGTCGTCGCGCAGCATGATCCTCAGTGTAAAGGCAATCACGATACAAAGATGTAGAATAGCAATGACAGACAGCAGCATTAGGCCTCTCGATCCAGCTCCAGCACCACCGGCAGGTGGTCAGATGCCTTTCGCGCCAGCGCCGAAACATGCACCCGCGCCGAACTAGCCGTCACGCCAAATAGGATAAATCGATCAAGTGCCGCACGTGGCCACGAGGAATGAAAAGTCAGCCCCGGCGTCACGACTTCGCCCAACGGCAATTGCAGGTCAGCCTTCCGTTCGTTGAAGTCACCAGCTATCACCGTCGGCCCCTCCGCCGATGCCACAAGGTGTGCCAGTTGCTGCCGCCGCATCCCAGGCGTCAGCCCCAGGTGAACACCGATAACCGTGATGCCGACCGGCGCTATCTTTGCTGCGACCGCACCGCGCGGTTCCACCGCTGGCAGTTCTACGCGCCGCGGCTGGTCCGCCGACATTGGTGTCCGGATCAGGATAACATTGCCGTGCCAGCCGTGGCTCAGCGGTCGAACGGAGATGTCGGCGATGACATAGCCCATCGCATCAAGCCTGGGCAACGGCAGGACGCCAGCTCTTGCCCCAATACGCCGGTCAGCCTCCTGCAATACTACCACATCGGCATCAAGCTCAGCCAACACATCGGCAATCCGCTCCGGATCCCGCTTCCAATCCAGCCCTACTGCTTTTCTAATATTGTAGCTCGCCAGACGCATAGTCGTCGCTTAATCGCTCCCATTCGACTTTTTCACATCGAGCCCACCAATCTCATACTGCTCGAGAAGATTGCCTCCCCCACAAATGGCCAGTCTCGGATGTAGGCGTGCTCGGCTAGAAGAAAAGCAAATCACCATTGTCGCCGTAACTTCACCCGCCTTCACCGGTCTGTGGTTGAAGTCTCTCCAACTGTCACCGTCACGGCCGTACACTAAAGCAGCAGGGTCGCTGCGAGACCAAGGAAGGCAAAAAAACCAACCACATCCGTCACGGTGGTCACGAACGCACCCGAGGCCAGCGCCGGGTCTGCCCCTGCCCGCTCCAGTCCCATTGGGATCAGTATTCCTGCGAGACCGGCGACCACCATGTTGATGATCATAGCCACACCGATCACCACGCCCAACATCGGGCTGCCAAACCACACCAGTCCGACAATACCGATAATGATTGCAAATACCGCTCCATTCAGCAGCCCAACCAAGACCTCACGCCGGACAATCCGGAAGGCGTTGGATGAGGTAAGGTCGCGGGTCGCAAGCGCTCTAACCGCAACTGTCAGCGTTTGCGTCGCACCGTTGCCGCCCATAGAAGCGACTATTGGCATCAGTACCGCAAGTGCCACAATTGCTGCGATTACCGCTTCAAACTGGGCAATTACCACCGACGCCAGGATTGCCGTGATCAAATTCACACCCAGCCACGGGAAACGCAGTTTTGCCGTCTCCCAAACGCTGTCGGAAAGCTCTTCGTCACCCAAACCGGCCAATCTCTTCATGTCTTCTTCAGCCGCGTCCTCCAGCACATCCATGGCGTCGTCGATGGTGATTACGCCAACAAGTCGCCCGTCGCCGTCCACTACCGGCGCACTGATCATGTGGTATTGGTTGAAGGCATAGGCCACGTCTTCGGCGCTCTCATCCACCGGAAAGACCCGAGGCTCCAGGTCCGCAATATCCTTTAGCGACTTCTCCCGTCGGTTGGCCATGATCGTGCCCAAGGGTACTGTCCCTACGACCTTCATCGCAGGATCTACAAGAATGACCTTGTAGAAGTCCTCTGGCAGGTCCTCGTGTGCCCGCATGTAATCAATGGCTTCACCAACGGTCCAATGCTCTGGCGCGGTCACCATCTCGCGGCTCATCAGCCGCCCAGCGCTGTCCTCGTCGTACTGAAGGCTGGCTTCAACCGCAACACGATCAGCGAGATCCAGCGATTCCAGCACCTTTTCCTGCTGTTCCTCGTCAAGGTCTTCGACGAGATAGACGACGTCGTCGGTTTCCATCTCTGACATCGCGCTAGCCAGCACCTTGTCGTCGAGATACTCGACAATATCGTCGCGCACGCCCTCCTCTAGTTCGTAGAGGAAAGCGCCGTCCATTTCCTCGCCCCAGACGTCCAGCAGCTTATGTCGCTCCGATGTCGTGATCTGTTCAAGCAAATCGGCGATATCGGCTTCGTGCAGCGGCTCCAGCAGTTCGACCAGCCGCGCTTGCGCTCCCAGTTCCACGGCAGCAAGAATGCCGTCCACTGTCGCCGCATTTATCGCATACGCGTCTTCTTTCGCCTCTTCGCCGGAATCCTGGCCTTCTGTCACGTCATCAGTTTCGCTCATGCGTTCCCCTTCGCTTTACCCCGGCGCAGGGGTGCGTATAGCTGGTGATCAACAGATAGACCGAACGGATAAAGATGAAAACGACCCTTCATATTGGCCAGACCCTGATTTTTGGTGATAGTCCGTTCGAGGCATCCCCGGAAGAAAGCGCGGTACACGAATCCCGTGCCGGCGTGCTGGTGGTGGGAGGCCGGATCGCGGCGACCGGCTCAGCAGAGGACCTGAGACGTTCCAATCCGCACGCCCAAGTTCTAGACCACGGCCGCCGCCTGATCCTGCCAGGCTTCATAGATGCCCATGCCCATTTTCCGCAGACGGCTATTATCGCAAGTTGGGGAAAACGTCTGATCGACTGGTTAAATACTTATACTTTCCCCGAAGAAGCCCGCTTTGGCGATCCTGCCTACGCTGCCGCGATAGCGGCAACTTACCTCGATCTTTGCCTCGCCAACGGCATCACGACAGCCGCCAGTTATTGCACGATACATCCCGAGAGTGTCGACGCATTGTTCGAAGCCGCCGAAACGCGTGGACTGCGGTGGGTCGCCGGTAAGGTAATGATGGACAGAAATGCACCGGTTGATCTACGCGATACCGCTCAGTCGGGTTACGATTTCAGCAAGGCGCTGCTAAACAAATGGCACAACAGGGCCCGCATGACTTATGCGATCACCCCGCGCTTCGCCCCCACATCGAGTCATGATCAATTGGAGGCTGCTGGCGCCCTATGGTCTGAGTTTCCCAATTGCCCGATGCAGACACATCTTTGCGAACAGATAGAGGAAATCGCATGGGTCCGCGAACTCTATCCGGATGCACGCGACTATTTCGACGTCTATCAGCGCGCTGGACTTGCTGGTCCCGGCGCCGTTATGGGACACGCAATCCACTTGGGGGAGCGTGAATGGCAAGCCATCGCCGATACCGGCACACACATTGCCCATTGCCCGACGTCGAACACCTTTATCGGCTCCGGGCTGTTCGATATGGCGCGTGCCCAGACCGCTAGCATTCCCACTGGGCTCGCTACCGATGTCGGCGGCGGTTCCAGCTTCTCTATGTTACGCACGATGGCAGCTGCATACGAGATCAGCCAACTGCGCGGCGCACCGCTGCACCCGGCGCAACTTATCTGGCTGGCAACCCAGGGAAGTGCCCAGAGCCTAAGGCTTGAGGATCGTATCGGCAGCATCGCTGTCGGTATGGAAGCTGACCTGATTACCCTCGATCTGGCCAGCACGCCTGCGATCGCTCAACGCCAAGCAAGAGCCGAGACAATCTGGGAAGCCGTCTTTCCGACAATAATGATGGGCGACGACAGGGCTGTGCAGGTTGTATCTATCGCAGGCTGATTCCAGATGCGCCGGGAAGTCTCCAATCCGTGTGGATCGAGACCAGAAAAATCTAGCCGGGCCTAGCTTCGACGCTGAAGTTGGACTGACAAACAGAGGGAATCCATCACATTTTTGCGTCCGCCTTTTGAGCGTCAAATTTGTGCCCAAATGGCCTCGGATTGTGCAGCAGCGCACAGAACGTCTGCGGCAAGCAGTCTACCACCCAACAGGCATACCTTTTTTGAGGGTCAGATCTTGAATCTATCAACCACGCCGGCGTCCTACAGCGACCAGCAGGACGACGAACTCTCCGCATCGGCACGGGAAGCCGCAACATACCTCAAGGCTCTAGGCCATGAGGGACGGTTGCTCATTCTTTGCCACCTTGCCGACGGCGAAAAATCGGTCAACGAACTTGAAACGCTTCTGTCCGCACGGCAGTCCGCAGTTTCCCAGCAACTTTCACGCTTGCGCCTGGAAGGCATTGTCACGCCCCGCCGTGAAGGCAAGGCTATATATTACAGCCTGACGGACAATCGCTGCCGCAAGATGATGGAACTCATTTACGACCTTTTCTGCAAGGCCGCCTAAACCCTGCAGTTACGGGTGCTGCCGCGAAGCCTTTACGTCGTCGCAGATCAAAGCGCTTTGAAGCCGGCCAAGCGCCGCAATCATTCGATCCTTTCGGCTGCTCGCTCAAGAGCGGGATACCGGGACGCCAGTGTCACCGCACGGTAGAAATTGAACATCATCAGTGCCGCCCAGAGGCCGGCGTTGCCGAACCAGTTCACAAACAGCACCACCGTTACACCATACATTATAACGGAAATGATCATGCAGTTACGCATGTCCCGCGTTCGTGTTGCGCCGATGAATATTCCGTCAAGCATCCAGGAAGCGACGCCTGCTATCGGCGCGATCACCAACCAGCCTAGGAATTCCCGCGCCTCTTCCCGCACTTCGGGCGCAGTTGTCATGAAGTCTATGATCGTCCCACCAAAGAACAGGAAACCAAGGGTCATGACCAACGCCACGATCCCGCCCCAGACACTGGTCAGGAGCGCCCCCCGCCGGAGCAGCACCCTGTTCCTCGCACCCAATGCACTGCCCACCAGCGCCTCGGCCGCGAATGCAAAACCGTCCATTCCGTAGGCAATTATATGCAGAAACTGAAGCAGTATCTGGTTGGCCGCCAGAGTCACGTCGCCCAGATGGCTGGCATAGAAAAGGAACGACACGAACGCCACCTGAAGCAACACCGAGCGGATCATAATGTCTGTATTTACCGCCGCCATGCGCTTCAGCCTTGCCGGATCGAACACCCGCGCCCACTGATGCCACTGTCCGCCGGTGAACGCTGCCCGACAGAGCCAAATGCCCAGCAATGCACCGGACCATTCGGCGATCAATGTGGCGATAGCTACGCCCTCCACGCCCCAGCCCAAACCTAAGACAAACCATAGGTCCAGCACGATGTTCAGGCCGTTCATGGTCAACTGGATCGCCAGCACCCCGCGCGTCCGTTCCATCGCCACCAGCCAGCCGGTCAGTGCATAGACTGAAATAATCGCCGGGGACGACCAGATACGGATCGCCATGTAATTTTGCGCCAGCCTCTCAACCTCGTCCGAGGCAGGTGCCAACATGAACGCTCCCGCAAAGATCGGCCCCTGTAGGATGATGAAGGTCAGCCCTGCTGCCCCGGCGATCATCAGGGCCCGCGTCAGGAGCGCCCCGGTCTCTGCCACTTCGCCACCGCCTCTCGCCTGCGCCACAAGCCCGGCAGTTCCCATCCGCAGGAAGCCGAAAATCCAGTAGATCGCCGTCAGTATTATCGCCCCGATCCCTACCGCGCCGATCGGAGCAGCCTCGCCCAGCTGGCCGACAACACCGGTGTCGACCGCCCCAAGGATCGGTACTGTCGCATTGGAGAGCACAATTGGCAGAGCAATTGCCAACACCCTGCGATGAGTAATTTCGCGCAACACAGGCGTCACCACCGCCGGAACTCGCCATTGGAACACATGAGAATCCGGGAAACCCAACTCGTCGTCAGCTTAGCGCGCCGGCTTTGGAAAGCGATCTCACGCCAGTTGCGGTTCACTCTCATCTATCTCCAAAATTTCGCCGAAAGGTCCGTTGTCAAACCCAGCTTCGAACCGGCATAATGGTCCGATCATTTTCCCTGCGGCATAAGGAAATGACCAGTGGCCTGTGCGAACAGACGCTCCCGATTGTCCTGCCATGCCTCGACATGCACACTTGCATATCGACGGCCGGAACGATTGATCCGCGCACGAGCATAGGCGTCTCGTGGCAGGCCGCTGCGCAGATAGTCTACAGTAAAATCTATAGTCTTCGGCAACGGAGGATGCGCTAGCAATTCCTCACCTCGCTCCATTCGCTCCCATATCTGGCCCCAAGCCAGTTCGATCACCGCTGTAATTTCCAGAAACGCTCCAATTGCGCCGCCGTGTAACGCCGGCAACAGCGGATTGCCAATCAGTTTGTCATCAAATGACATGATGGCCGTCAACTCATCTCCCCGGCGTTCAAAGCTGACGCCAAGAAATTCCAGATACGGCACGGCCTTCACCAGGTCGGCTAGCGCGCTGTCTCGCCGCTGCTTGACCACCTGCACAGGTTCAGGTTTCGGTCTGCTCAAGATTTTGGCTCCACGGTGAAGGCTCCGGCGGCAGTCGCCACCGGCGCCCCGCCATCGGCACACCAAGCTTCCGCCCGCACGAAGGCGACAGAGCGGGTCATCCTGTAGCACTCTGCCCGCGCATGCACTGCCTGGCCCGGCGGCGCCGGTCGCATATAGTCAATTCGCAGGTCGATTGTTGCAGTACCGCCCGGAGCATCAGGGTGCGCCATCACTGCGGTTCCAGCACAGGTATCCAGCAGCGCCGTCACCACACCACCCGCCATCACTTCGGTCGCTGGGTCCCCGATGAAACGCTTGTCATACGGTACGCACATGACGGCCACACCGTCCCCGATCTCTTCCAGTTCCATTCCCAGCGCCCTGCTGTGAGGCAGCGCGGCAATGAACTGTCTGGCGATCTTGGTCTTTTTGGCTATGTCCATAGGGTGCGCATACCACGCTCGCCAGACCACCCCAACTGCAAAATGCTCTCGGCCGACCGTCGCTCTGACGGCAGGAAAACTCACAAGAAGCGGCTAAGCAGTTGACGTAAGCGTAAACTTTTTTCTTCTGATTGACGCCCACGTCAACTATACTGCAAACAGAATCATCATATTCAATAAGATGAAACAGACACCTAGGAAGGGTATGCCAGATGAATGACACGCTCGCCACAATCGGCCAGATGTGTGATGAATTCGACGTCACACCGCGCACGCTCCGCTTCTATGAAGCCAAGGAACTGCTCTCTCCGATCCGCGAGGGACAGAAACGCCTGTTCACCAAGCGGGACCGTGCCCGCCTCAAGTTGATCCTGCGCGGCAAGCGCTTCGGTTTCAGCCTCGAAGAAATTCGACAATTGCTGAACCTCTATCACGTCGGTGACCAGCAGGTGACACAACTCGCCCGCACCCACGAGTTGGCGCAGAAACATCTCAGCAACATGATCGCACAGCGCGATGAATTGACACTCGCAATTTCAGATCTCGAAGCCCAACTCAAGGTTGTCGAAGCCATGCTGGTCGAACGCCAGAGCCAAGCCGCCGCAGAGTAAGCGTCCTGCGCCTCAACCGGACTGGACGATTAGGGAGACTACCACAATGCCAATTTACAACGCCCCCACCAAGGACCTCGATTTCGTCCTGCACGACATGCTGAAGGTCAGCCACAAGGACATCCCTGGCTACGACGAGCTGGACCGCGACTTCACCTCCGCCATCCTCGAGGAAGCCGGCAAGATCGCCCGCGACGTGCTCGCCCCGCTCAACGTGGTGGGCGACACGCAGGGCTGCCACCTCGAAAACGGCGTCGTGCGCACGCCCGAGGGCTTCAAGGAAGCCTTCGACCTCGTGCGCGAAGGCGGCTGGACCGGGCTCGACTGCGATCCCGAATACGGCGGCCAGGGCATGCCCTACGTGCTGGCCACCGCGGTCGGCGAAACCCACGTGTCGGCCAACATGGCGCTCAACATGTATCCCGGCCTCACCCACGGCGCCTATTCCGCGATCCATGCGCACGGCTCGGAAGAGCAGAAGTCGACCTACCTCCCCAAGCTCGTCTCCTGCGAGTGGACCGGCACGATGAACCTCACCGAGCCCCATTGCGGCACCGATCTCGGCCTCCTGCGCACGAAGGCCGAGCCGCAGGACGACGGCAGCTACAAGATCACCGGCCAGAAGATCTTCATCTCGGCGGGCGAGCACGACATGTCCGACAACATCATCCACCTCGTGCTGGCGAAAATTCCCGGCGGCCCCGAGGGCGTGAAGGGCATCTCGCTCTTCATCGTGCCGAAATTCATGGTGAATGAAGACGGCAGCCTCGGCAACCGCAACGCGCTCTCCTGCGGCAAGATCGAGGAGAAGATGGGCATCCACGGCAACTCGACCTGCGTGATGAACTACGATGGCGCCACCGGCTACCTCGTGGGCGACGCGCACAAGGGCCTGCGCGCGATGTTCACCATGATGAACGAGGCGCGCATCGGCGTCGGCCTGCAGGGCTACGCCCAGGCCGAAGCCGCCTACCAGAACGCGGTGGCCTACGCGCTCGACCGTCTTCAGGGCCGCGACGTGACGGGCGCAAAAAACCCTGATGGCCCAGCCGATCCGCTGATCGTCCACCCCGACATCCGCCGCAACCTGATGGATCAGAAAAGCTTCACCGAAGGTGCGCGCGCCTTCGTCATGTGGGGCGCCACCCTGATCGACGCCCACACCCGCGGCGGTGACGACGATGCCCACGGCCTCATCTCGCTGATGACCCCGGTCATCAAGGGCTTCCTCACCGACAAGGGCTTCGAGAGCACGATCCAGGCCCAGCAGGTCTACGGCGGCCACGGCTATATCGAGGAATGGGGCATGTCGCAGTTCGCCCGCGACGCCCGCATCGCCATGATCTACGAAGGCGCCAACGGCGTGCAGGCGCTCGATCTGGTGGGCCGCAAGCTGGCGCAGGATGGCGGCAAGCACGTCATGGCCTTCTTCGAGATGGTGAAATCCTTCCTCAAGGACAACGAGGGCAACGCAGCACTGAAAGCCGATTTCCTCGACCCGCTGAAACAGGCGTCCAAGGATCTTCAGGCGGCGGGCATGTACTTCATGCAGAACGGCATGAAAAACCCCAACGCGGCACTCGCCGGCTCGACCGACTTCATGCACCTCTTCGGCCATGTCTGCCTCGGCCTGATGTGGGCGCAGATGGCCAAGGCGGCACTCGAGGCGCTGGAAAACGGCGGCGAAGACAAGAGCTTCTACGAAACCAAGATCGCCACGGGCCGCTACTACATGGCCCGCCAGCTTCCCGCCACCTCGATGCACCTCAAACGCATCGAAAGCGGTGCCGACCCGGTGATGGCACTTGCAGCAGAGGCGTTCTGAACCATCGCAAGGCAACGGTCGGAACCAACATGAGCTTTCAGTCCTAGCTCGTTAATATTGAACAGAAAACCGGCAAGAGCGCGGAGGATTTCCGCGCCCTCGCCGCCGAAAAGGGCGGGCTCGATCCGCTGGCCAAGGCCGGCACGATCACCGACTGGCTGAAGGCCGATTACGGCCTCGGCCACCACAGCCACGCGATGGCCATCTACGCCTATCTCAAGGGCAAACGCGCCTGAAGCTGGGGCCCGTCAGGGCGCGCAGGCTGGCGGGCGGGTCGCTGGGCGGGCGGCAGCCCGCACGGCCGGGGCGCCCTCCGGCCCGCGCCAATCACCGCGCGGCCACGGCAAGCACCACCTGAACCGCCGCCGCCACGAAGGCCGCCGCCCACGCATATTTCACGCTGTTGTACACCCACGCCGTGCCCACCCCGTGCGAAATGGCGCGCGTCTCTGCCGAAGGCCGCCCCAGGTACACGCCCGTCACCACGCCCATCTCCGCCTCGATCCGCCGCCCGCGCGAGATCAGCGCATTGTAAAGCTCCGAATTGCGCCGGTCGTAGATCTGCAACCCCCGCGTCACCCCGAAGCCGAGCCCGCTTACGATCATCGCCAGCACGCCCTTCTGCACCCCCTCCACTCCCAGCCCAAAACCCAGCACCCCGACGGTCGCCAAGGGCAGGAGCCCCAGCAGCTTGAACCGCACCTCGTGCAGCCCGCGCCACTGCGTCGAGGCCTCGTCATAGAGCATTGCCAGAAGCCGCGCTTCCTCCGCCGATGGCTCCCCGCCGATCTTCCGCACCACGACATACCTGCCCGTGGCGTAATAGCCCCGCTCCGCCGTCTGCCCCGGCAGCCACGCGCCTTTTGGCTTGTCCGTCGCACCCTCTTCCCTGTCCATCGCGCGCCCCCCTGTTCCATCACGACCATACCACTTCGCACCCGGCCAGGCACGCCCGGCGGCAAGCGGGTCACCCTCCACCCCGCGCCCCCTTGCGCAATCCCTCGGCAGCCCTCACATTCAACCGCAAAGAGGAGACACCAGATGAACCGCACGGGCTGTGTCGAAACCGGGGCCTTCCGCGGCGCCTGCCAATGCGGCGCCGTGCGCTACCACGCGACGCAAGGCGCCGCGCGCCACACCGTCTGCCACTGCCGCATGTGCCAGCGCGCCACCGGCAACGCCTTCGCCCCCCTGCTCGAGGTCGAAAACAGCCGCATCACATGGCAGGGCAGCCCCAAGAGCTTCCGCTCCTCCTCCATCGCCGAACGCGGCTTCTGCGCCAATTGCGGCACCCCGATCTTCTACCGCCAGATCGGCGCGGACAGCACCGAATTCATGGTCGGCACCATCGACACCCCCATCGAATTCACGCCCGTCGCCAACCACGGCGCCGAATCCCGGCTCGCTTGGGTCTTCGGCCTCGCCGCCGTGGCCGAGCAGGAAACCGTGGCGTCCGTCGAGGCCCCCGTGGTCTCGCACCAGTACGAGCACGGAGATTGACGCGCACGTAAACTTTTCACCGTTTCTGCCGCGAGGGAACGCTTGAAAGCCCCGCCCAAAGCGCAGAACATGGCACCAAGAGCAGGCCCGAAGCCCGCCGCCGGGAAGGAAAGCGAGAGGTCACGCGATGACACCGAAACTCCACTGCTTCGCGCAATCGGGCAACGCCTACAAGGTCGCCCTGACGCTCGACCTCTGCGGCGAGGAATGGGAACCCGTCTTCGTCGATTTCTTCCACGGAGAGGCGCGCAGCCCCGCCTACCGCCAGATCAACGAGATGGCCGAGGTGCCGACCTATACCGAGGGCGACCTCTGCCTCACCCAGTCCGGCGTCATTCTCGACTATCTCGCCGAAAAGCACGGCAAGTTCGGCCCGCAAAACGCCGAGGAACGGCGCGAGATCCTGCGCTGGCTCCTATGGGACAATCACAAGTTCACCTCGCAGATCGCCACCGGCCGCTTCCTCCAGCTCTTTCTCGCCGAAGACAAGCGCAACGCCGATGTGATCGCCTTCCTGATGGGTCGCTTCAAGGCGGCGATGAAGGTGCTCGAGGCCCGGCTGGAGCCGCGCCCCTTCATCCTCGGCGACCGCCCGACCATCGCCGATTTCTCCTGCGCGGGCTACATCTGGTTCCTGGGCGAGGTGGGCCTCGAACCCGGCCCCGCCCTAGCCCGCTGGCGCGACGCCATTGCCGCCCTGCCCGGCTGGCGCCACCCCTACGATGCCATGCCCGGCCACCCGCTGGATCTGTCATGACCGGCGCGGCCCTGCTCTCGCTCCTGCTCGTCCTCGGCCTTGCCTGCGCGGTCTTCGCGCTCGTCATCCGCCGGGCCGAAACGGCCGCGCCCGACCCGTCCGACATCCAGATCCGCACCGGCCTCGGCCACATGGTCACGGGCATCCTCGCTTGGACCGCCCTTGTCGCCCTTCTCGTCGTCGCCGTCTTCGCGACCGGCCTCATCCTGCCCGCCATCGCCGTCGCGGCGCTGCTGGCGCTGGCGCGTGTCGAGTTCGGCACGCGTCTTGCCACCGTCTACCGCTCGCAGACCGCCCTTTCCGTCACCGCCCTGCTGATCGCCATCGTCGAATGGCTCGCCCTGACTTCACGGATGCAGGTGGAACCCACCTGAGGTTCCCGAACCGCCAGACCTAGGAGCAATCCAATGACCGAAGCCTATATCTTTGACGCCATCCGATCCCCCCGCGGCAAGGGCCGCAAGGACGGCTCGCTGCACGAGGTTACATCGCTGCGCCTCTCCGCCGATGTGCTGAACGAGATCGCGCGGCGCAACGGCATCGACACCGCCGATGTCGAGGATGTCATCTGGGGCAACGCCACGCAGGTGATGGAACAGGGAGGCTGTCTCGCCCGCTCCGCCGTGCTGCTGTCGGATTTCGCGCAAACCGTCCCCGGCCTCTCGATCAACCGCTTCTGCGCCTCCGGCATCGAGGCCACGAACCTCGGCGCCAACCAGATCCGCGGCGGCGCGGGCAACGCCTATGTCACCGGCGGGGTCGAGATGATGGGCCGCGTCGCAATGGGCTCCGATGGCGCGGCCATCGCCGTCGATCCGGACGTGGCGCTGAAAACCTACTTCGTGCCGCAAGGCATCTCGGCCGACATCATCGCCACCGAATACGGCTTTTCGCGCGACGATTGCGATGCCTACGCGGTCGAAAGCCAGAAGCGCGCCAAGATCGCGTGGGACGAAGGCCGCTTCGACAAATCGGTGATCACCATCAAGGATCGCAACGGCCTGCCCATCCTCGACCGCGATGAATACATGCGCCCCGAGACGGACATGCAGTCGCTCGGCGCGCTGAAAGCCTCCTTCAAGGACATGGGCGAGGTGATGCCCGGCTTCGATGCCGTGGCCCTGCTGAAATACCCGCATCTCGAAAAGATCAACCACGTCCACCACGCGGGCAACTCTTCCGGCATCGTCGACGGCGCGGCGGCGCTGCTGATCGGCACCAAGGAATTCGGCGAGAAATACGGGCTGAAACCCCGCGCCCGCATCCGCGCCACCGCCAAGATCGGCACCGATCCCACCATCATGCTCACCGGCCCCGTGCCGGTGACCGAGAAGATCCTCGCCGACAGCGGCATGTCGATCAGCGATATCGACCTCTTCGAGGTGAACGAGGCTTTCGCATCCGTCGTGCTGCGCTTCATGCAGGCGTTCGATGTCGATCACTCCGACATCAACGTCAACGGCGGCGCGATCGCAATGGGCCACCCGCTCGGGGCCACCGGCGCCATCATCATCGGCACCCTGCTGGATGAGCTGGAGCGCACCGGCAAGGGCACCGGCCTCGCTACGCTCTGCGTCGCCTCCGGCATGGGGGCCGCCACGATCATCGAGCGGGTCTGAGCCCGTGATCGTGCGCGCATCGGAGGCCCGGCGCGATACCGGCAGCGCCGAGGCCGTGGCCGCACTCGGCGCGTTCGAGGCCCTGCTCTATTCCGATACCGGCGGCACCGACCGGCACTGCCCCCTGGTGAAAGCTTTCCTGTCCGATTCCGGCTCGTCCGAGCGCCAGAACACGGAGCAGTAAGGGAGAATGTGATGTCCGCAAGTACTTGCAACCCTGGCGCTCTCGATTCCCCGGTTCTGGCCTTTAACAAGTCTGAGCGCTGGCCCGGCTTTGCCGCCTCGATTTGCGCAATGCGCAACAAAGTTACGCAAATACCTCTCCGCACGGCACTTAACGCGCGCACAAACCGAAATTTGTTGATCCATATCTGCTATTCGCTAAGCTTTCATCTCGGGAGTGGCTCCGGTGTAACTTCGGAGCGCAGAATTAGTGGACTAACATGCAGGCCGAGTTTGCTCGCAAGCTTCGCACGTTCGCGGAAGCATTGCAGGACGGAGATATTGCGGCAACGACCGACTGGAATGCGTTCCCTCTCACTCTCGTCCGGAACATGGAGACACGGATCTTCGCGAAACCCGAAGATCTGCAAGCAGACTTTGCGGACGTCTGGGGCGCGTACGCGGACTCCGGAATTGCGGCGATCAGCCCTCGCATCCTCAGCTTTCGAAGCTATGATCCCGGGGTCGCGATCGCCGACGTGGAATGGATGTTCTACGACAAGAACGGTGCAATGCGTCATCAACTCTACTCCACCTACACTCTCCGCAACACCGACAAGGGACCAATGGTCTGCGTCGTTGTCTCGCACAACGAGATGCGCGAAAGGCCCGGCAGCCCGACGGTTTGAAGTCGGCCTGAGACAAGAGGCAAGACACACTATTGCCGCACTTTTGACATCACTTTTTCGTGATCTGCCACATTCTGGTCGCATTTGGCATTTGGCAGCCTGTGACAATGCGGTAGTCCTGCAAACACAGACGAAGACTATGCAGGCAATCCATTGGCCTACCAATTCGAATCCTTTTTTGACGCGTTCGCCTCCTCTCTCCTGCAGGAAAACAATCCCGAAATCTGCCATTTCTACGAACGGCGCTCACTCTGCGTCGATCACAATGGAGCGGAAAGCTACCTCGATCATTCCGAACTGCTCGCGCTTTTCAAAGAGAGGCGCAGGCGCCTGCAGCATCAGGGGATTTCACAGATCACCGCCCGCATCGAATCCACTCGAGCGTTTGCGATCGGTCTCACCATGGTTGAAGTCAGTTGGCATTGCCGCAGCGCGACCGGCACCACTTTGCTTGAGACAACGTCCACCTACGTCGTACGGGGTTCAGCCGACGGCCTGCGCGTGGCAATCGACATTCCGCAAGCGGAAACGGATCTCGGACTGCTCCGCACTCACTAAGCCGAAACCAGCATTGATAGATCGGATGCGCTTCGCGGGCCGATTGCAATCGGTCTCGGCACCCATCGCTCTGAACCGTCGCTCGCATCCGGAAGCTTCCGCTCTCCCGTCAATCTCGAATTCCCTATTAGCGCGGTCCCTGACCGGCGCCAGAAAGGAGACATGAGCCATGTCCATCTTTACCTACACCCAAGACAACGACGGCGTCGTCACTCTTGCATGGGATCAGCCCGGCACATCCATGAACGTCATGACTATCGAGGGATTCCAGGAATTCGAGGAACTTTTCGACAAGGCGATGGCTGACAGTTCCGTCAAGGGCGTGATTGTCACCTCCGCCAAGAAGGATTTCGCGGGAGGTATGGATCTCAACGTACTGGCCAAGATCCGCGAGGGCGCGGGCGACAGTCCCGCCAAGGCGCTTTTCGACTTCACGATGAACGGCCACCGCATCCTGCGCAAGATCGAGCGTAACAATATGGACGCCAAGACCAACAAGGGCGGCAAGCCCGTCGTCTGGGCCAGCCCCGGCACCTCCGCCGGCATCGGCACCGAGGTCGCCCTCTCCTGCCACTACCGCATCATGGCCGATAACCCGAAGGCCAAGGTCGGCTTGCCCGAAATCCTCGTCGGCCTCTTCCCCGGCTCCGGCGGCACCACGCGCGTCGTGCGCATGATGGGCGCGATGGCCGCCGCTCCGATCCTCCTCGAAGGCAAGATGCTGGCCCCGAAACAGGCCAAGAACATGGGCCTGATCGACGAGGTCGTGGCGCCCGAGAACCTCATGGCCCGCGCGAAGGAATGGGTGCTGAACGCGACCGACGCGGACATCATCAAGCCGTGGGACGCCAAGGGCTACAAGATGCCTGGCGGCGCGCCCTACCACCCCGCGGGCTTCATGACCTATGTGGGCGCCATCGCGATGGTTCACGGCAAGACGCAAGGCGTCTACCCCGCCGCCAAGGCCATGCTTTCGGCCATCTACGAAGGCGCACTCGTGCCCTTCGACACCGCGCTGAAGATTGAGGCGCGCCACTTCACCTCGATCCTCCTCAACCCCTCCTCGTCGGCCATGATCCGCTCGCTCTTCCTCAACAAGGGCGCGCTGGAAAAAGGCGCCGTGCGCCCCGATGTGCCCGACCAGACGGTGAAGAAGGTCGGCATCCTCGGTGCCGGCATGATGGGTGCGGGCATCGCCACCGTCTCGGCGCAGGCGGGCATCGAGGTCGTGCTGATCGACCGCGACCAGGAGGCCGCCGACAAGGGAACCGCGCATGTGGACGCCTACCTTTCCGAAGGCGTGAAGCGCAAGAAGGTGACCGAGGACAAGAAGGCCGAGATCCTGTCCCGCGTCACCGCCACCCCAGACTACGATGCACTGAAGGGCTGCGACCTGATCGTCGAAGCCGTGTTCGAGGATCCGCTGATCAAGGCTGACGTCACCGCCCGCACCGAGGCCGTGATCGGCGAGGATTGCATCTTCGCCACCAACACCTCCACCTTGCCGATTACCGATCTCGCCAAGGCGTCCCTGAGGCAGGAGCAGTTCATCGGCATCCACTTCTTCTCTCCGGTGGAAAAGATGATGCTGGTCGAGATCATCAAGGGCAAGGAAACGGGTGATATCGCCACCGCCAAGGCGCTCGATTTCGTGCGCCAGATCCGCAAGACACCGATCGTGGTCAACGACGCGCGCTTCTTCTACGCCAACCGCTGCATCATCCCCTACATTAACGAGGGCGTGATGATGGTGGCCGAAGGCATCGAGCCCGCGCTGATCGAGAATGCGGCCAAGCAGATGGGCATGCCCCTCGGCCCGCTGCAACTGAACGACGAGACGAGCATCGACCTCGGCGTGAAGATCGCCAAGGCCACCAAACAGGCGATGGGAGACGCCTACCCCGCCGCCGCCGCCAAGGCCGACGAGGTGCTTTTCAAGCTCTTCGATGCGGGCCGTCTGGGCCGCAAATCGAAGTCGGGCTATTACGACTACGACGAAAAGGGCAAGCGCACCGGCCTCTGGCCCGGCCTGCGGGAAAACTGGCCTGAAGCCCCCGAACAGCCGGAGGTGTCGGAGGTGCAGCACCGCCTGATCATGGCGCAGGTGCTAGAAGCCGTGGGCGCGCTCGATGAAGGCGTGCTGGAGGATATACGCGAAGGCGATGTCGGCGCGATCCTCGGCTGGGGCTTCATGCCGTGGTCGGGCGGCCCCTTCTCGTGGCTCGACATCATCGGGGCGGCGAAAGCGGTAGAGATCTGCGAAACACTCGCCGCCAAGCACGGCGACCGCTTCGAGCCTCCAGCGCTTCTGCAAGAGATGGCCGCCAAGGGAGAAAGCTTCTACACCCGCTTCGCGCCAGAGAAGCAGGCCGCCTGAATTGGCCATTGGGCTCTATCAGCGCCTGAAACAGAGCTACCCGGCACCGGGAGTGATGAACGGGGCCTTCCACCTTTGGGAAGGCCCCGATTTCGTTTACGTAAACAACCCCAAGGCTGTGTGTACCTCCACGAAATTTGCGCTCAACAACGCCATCGCTGTCATCACCGGCAAGCCCTATGCCCCACTGACTTTCGACGAGGTCCACAACCGTGAAAACGGTCTCATGAAACGTCCGTCGGACATGCCGCAGGAAACTGTCGATCGCCTGCTCGAAGCGCCCGGCGTGCACCGCTTCACTTTCGTCCGCGACCCCCTCTCCCGCCTTGTTTCGGCCGTTGCGTCCAAACTCGATCCGTCCAAGGGTCGCCCTCAGCGCGCTCGTCTTTGCGCCCACCTTGGCCTATCGGACGATGTCACTTTCACCGCCGAATTCGTCGCCAATGTGTTTAGGGAAGACGCCGGGGCCCTCAACCTCGACAAACACTGGAAACCACAGGTCGATTGCATTGCCTATGGGCTGATGCCCTATACGATGGTCGGCCGCTCCGAACGCTGGGATGCCGATTTCGCGGTGATCACCACCCGTATCTTTGGAGCTCCGATCCCAAGTGCAGATACCCGCACGCGCTTTGGGCATGTTACCCCCCGGGCCCGCCACATTACTGAGGCGACCCCGCGTTTAAGAAGACTTGTGGAAGAAGTTTACGCCCTAGACTATGAAATGCTGGCCGAGCTGGAAGCAAAAGCCCTTCTTTGCGATTGAGATTTTCGTGCGAAAAAATATTCGCTTTACAGATGCTTACCGATCAAAGGGCCAGACCACTCCCCGCTCTCACCGCCATCCAGTCGCCGAAAAGGCATTGGGCGAGTTCGATTGCTGGCGGCCGGTGCCTGCCGTCAAAAGCCCAAACAAATGCTCTGGACAGCAATCCAGGCCTGATCCGTCAGCATATCCACCGCATCCTTTCGCGGCTCCGCCACGCGGAGTAATCTGAGGCTTGGATGGCGACGCTGGAGATGCGTGAGAAAGTCCTCTTCCGGAATATTTCGCGCGGCGAGACGGGCGCGAACGGTTTCGATCACAAGCGGATTCGGAGGCGGAGGTGTGGTTGCAAAGGCATTGGCCATCCAGCGTTTGTCGGCAGTGGCAATCTCGCCCGAGAACAGGAAATTGAGCACCTCCAGAGTACTCTTCTGGTGCATCAGTTGAAACAGCACGGTGTCTTTGGTGGTGTATTCGTCGGCGAGAATGAGCCAGCCGGCCAGAGCCTCTGGCGAAGCCGCTTCCTCGACAAGCACGGCCGAGAGCAGTGTCTGGCCACCCGGCAGTCGTGCAATGAAAGGCTTTTCCGCCTGTACCACTAGCGGCGCCCGTGCCCCTTCGACGCCCGCCCGTTGCCTTATCTGGGCGATCCCGCGATGGCCGGGACGGTAACGGCAGCGTTCGCCGGCATAACTCTCCGCAATATCGCTACCCAGTAGTGCCGCACGCTCTGGCGGAATCATCGCGAACGCTCTGTCGCGCAAAACGCCGGGCAGGTAGAGGGCACCGGCAACGAGAACAGTTAGCAGAAGAAGGTAAACAAATGGCTTAAGGGAACGTCGGGATGCGGGCTCCGACTGCCGATGGCGCGCACGCTCCGTCACTGTGCGAATGGCAGTAATCATCTCCGGATCGGAGATTTCCAGCAGTTCGGTGCTTTCAGGATCGGGGGCGAAGCGTGTTGCGTGCGGCGTTTCCTCTGCCGGAACGATCGCAGCCAGTGCCCAATGGGTAAGGGCCCGCTCTCGAAAGTCGGAAAGTACAAGGCTGGAATTGCCAAATGATACAAGCACTTCACGCCACGGCTCATCCTCGTTTTCGCGCCAGAGACCTGTTGCCTCCAGCCGAACGTATTCATCGAGTGCCGTCATTGCGTGCTGTTTGCCCTTGCCTGTTTGGCATTCTTCTAACCGGCAATCGGGCGCTGCTCAATCGTCAGGTGGGCATGAGACGCAGATGGCGGTGAGGAAGATCACGCATTGGCGGAAAGAGTGTAGTTCATCTCCTTCAGGATGCCCCGCAATTGCAGCTTCGATATCTTGCCCGTGGCTGTGTGGGGAATTTCGTCCAGAAAAACAACGTCATCCGGCACTTGCCACTTGGCACAGCGCTTCGCAATCGTGGCAAGTATATCGCCCGGATCCGGCTGGGCGCCGGATTTGCGAACGACCACGAGAATGGGGCGTTCATCCCATTTCGGGTGGGGCACGCCTATGGCGGCAGCCTCGGCGACACCGGGGTGGCCAAGCGCGGCATTTTCGAGTTCGATGGAACTGATCCACTCTCCGCCGGACTTGATCACATCCTTGGAACGATCTGTGATCGCCATGTAGCCGAGGCTCGTCATCGTTGCGACATCACCGGTATCAAACCATCCCTCTGCATCGACAGCCGGTTGATTTGCCTTGAGATATTCACCGACAACGGCGTCGCCGCGCGCCCAGAGGCTACCTTGTGTCCTGCTGTCCCACGGGAGGGACTGGCCGGCATCGTCGGTGATCTTGAGATCGACGGTGAACGGCGGGTGGCCGGTGGTTTCCTGGATATCGACGCGGTCTTCCTCCGGCAGTTCCATGATTTCGGGTTTGAAAGAGCAGACGGTGCCGAGCGGGGACATTTCCGTCATGCCCCAAGCGTGGAGGACCTGAACACCGTAGCGGTTCTGGAAGGTTTCGATTACGTAGCGCGGACAGGACGACCCACCGATGATGACGCGATCGAGGTCCGGCAGCTCAAGCTGCTGATTTGCCTCCAGATATTGCAGGAGCATCAGCCAGATCGTTGGCACGGCGGCAGTTACCTTTACGCCGAAGCCGAGCATTTCGTAGAGGGCTGCCGGGCTCATGTCGCGGCCGGGCATCACCATCTGTGCGCCTGCGAGGGGGGCGGTATAGGCGATGGACCAGCTGTTGGCATGGAACATCGGCACGACGGGCATGATGGTTTCACGGGAAGAAAGCCCAAGCATATCAGGGCTTTGTGCGCACATGGCATGCAGCGTGTTGGAGCGGTGAGTGTAGACGACGCCCTTCGGGTTGCCGGTGGTGCCGGATGTGTAGCAGATGCCGCAGGCGTCGGTTTCGTCACCGTCGACCCACGCAAAATCACCGGATTGGGAATTTATCCAGTCTTCATAACAGATTACGTCGGGGATGGTGGTTTCCGGCATGTGGGCTGCATCGGTCATGACGATCACGTGCTGCACCTTCTCCAACCGTGGCCAGATGCCCTCGATCACCTTGATAAGGTCATGATCTACAAAGAGAATTCTATCTTCGGCGTGGTTGATGATGTAGACGAGCTGGTCGGGGAACAGGCGCGGGTTCAGCGTGTGCAAGGCAGCGCCGCATCCGGGTGTGCCGTACCAGACTTCCATGTGGCGAGCGGTGTTCCATGCCATGACGCCAACGACATCGCCGCGGCCCATGCCAAGACGGTTCAAACCCTCGGCCACCCGTAACGCATTCGCGCGAATTTCGGTGTAATTGGAATGGCTTATGGGGCCTTCCGTGGTGCGCGTCGTGATCCGCCGGTTGCCGTGATACCGGGCGGCGTGGTCAATGATCCGGCTGACCCGCAGCGGCCAGTTCTGCATCAGGTTGTGCATGTGGCTCCCTCCCCAGGGCATTGGTGTTTTTCCCTGAGGCTAGCACAGAAGCGGGGGCTGGCAAGTTGTATGGGTTTGGTATGGGTTGGGTATGGTTTTGGTATGGGTGAATGCCGGATCAGGCGGGATTAGGCGGCGTTTTCGCCATCGCTACCAGCGATGAAAGAGAGGTAATCGATTTTCTTACCTGCAAGGTAAGTGTTTCGATTACCCGGTCTTCCGCATCTGCCAGTCGGACACACCGAGACCGCGGGCCTCGATCTCTTCCAGCATCTGGTAGTCGGCGGCATAGGCCTGGCGGACAAGCTGGCGCAATTTCGGGTCCGATGCCATGGCGTGGAGGTCCGGCGGCGTGACATGGATGCCAAACTTGCGGGTATCGAAGGTTGGCACCGGCTTGCCGAAGACGCGCGTGGTGATCGCCGCGAAATCCGCGTTCCAGGAGCGGGCATTGCCGATGACCGTGTAATCGATGATATCGAAGGCGATGCGGTGTCGCTGCAATTGCCAGTGCGGATCAAGATCGCGGGCAACCGGGTCGGCCACGACGATTTCGGCAAATTCCACGAGGTCGAGTTCGTAATCACTGTCCAGACCCAGATACAGATAAAGGGCCTTGCGCTGCGAGGAATTGATCTGGCGATGGAGCTTGGAAGAGTAGGCCGAGATCAGCCTGTCCATCGGGTCCCTGACGAAGGTGAAACGCGTTGCCGCGTCGCCCCGCAGGTATTTGCCAAGCTTCCAGCCCTGCACCTCTTTGGG
Source organism: Algicella marina (assembly GCF_009931615.1). NCBI lineage: Bacteria > Pseudomonadati > Pseudomonadota > Alphaproteobacteria > Rhodobacterales > Paracoccaceae > Algicella > Algicella marina. The sequence continues at coordinate 2,093,393 of NZ_CP046620.1, forward strand.
CTGCAGCATCGGGTTGTATTTGCGCTGGTGGACCTCGGCCGGACGGCTGAGGACGAAACCTTCGGGCGCGATGAAGCTGTTGAGACTGGCCTTGGTGGACGAGCAGACCACTTTCGGGTTGCTGACATAGACGAAGGCCGGGTCTTCCCAGATATGAAAGGCATTCTGGTAAGTCTGCCACTTGCCGTAATGTTCGGTCAGATCTTTTGCAATATTCGGCATGAAATTCTTGATTTGATTGATAACGGAGAGCTTGATTTGACCAGCTGGGATTTTGTTTTCTTAGGTCGGAAGCACGCGCGTTGCCAGCCAAAACTTACGGTATTTTCTGCTTGTGGCAGAATGTCGTCGCCGGAAGCGGTCCGTATTTCATGTTGCCTGCGGGGGTAGCAGAACGCCATCCTTCAGATGAAGTACACGATCCATCCTCGACGCCAGTTCGAGGTTGTGGGTGGCGATGAGTGCCGAAAGACCGGTTTCGCGCACGATTGCCGTCATGCGTTCAAACACGGTATCCGATGTCGCCGGGTCGAGATTGCCCGTCGGCTCGTCTGCCAGCAAGATCTGCGGTGCATTCGCCAGTGCCCGGCAGAACGCGACGCGCTGCTGCTCGCCGCCCGAGAGTTCCGCCGGCCGGTGGTGCATCCGTGCCGCCAGCCCTACCGAGTCGAGCAGGCTTTCGGCCCGCGCCTTCGCCTCGGCCGCAGCCTTGCCGGCCGCGCTCTGAGGCAGGACGACGTTTTCCAGCGCGCTGAACTCCGGCAGCAGATGGTGGAATTGGTAGATGAACCCGATCCTGTCGCGCCGGAGGCCTGTCCGGGCCCTGTCGCGCAAGCCGGTGGCATCCTCTCCACCGAGGATCACCCGGCCGGTGTCCGGTGTTTCCAGTAGCCCGGCTATGTGCAGAAGCGTCGATTTGCCGGCGCCGGACGGGGCGACGAGCGCCACGACCTCGCCCTCGGCCAAATTCAGAGCCGCGCCCTTCAGCACCTGAACTTCGCCGGGCTCGCCCTGCTTGTAGGTCTTGGCGATGCCTTCCAGCCGCAGCACGTCATTCATAGCGCAGCGCCTCCACTGGATTCATCCGCGCGGCCCGCCGGGCCGGGAAATAGGTAATGGTAAATGACAGGCCGAGCGACAGCGCCATGGCTGACAGCACATCGGCCAGTTTCAGTTCCGCCGGCAGCTCCGAGATCATCCGCACCGAAGGATCCCAGGCACCGCCGCCGACGATGTAGTTGAAGGCGTCGAAGATGGGGTCGATGTAGATGGCAAACAGGCAGCCGGTGATGACGCCTATGGCCGTGCCCGCCAGGCCGATCGCTGCGCCGCAGATGAAGAATATTCGCAACACCGAGCCTTCCGTCAGGCCCATCGTCCGCAATATGCCGATGTCGCGGCCCTTGTTTTTTACCAGCATGACGAGGCCGGAAACGATGTTGAGCGAAGCGACGAGCACGAGGATGGAGAGGAGAATGAACATAACATTGTCCTCCATCTGCAGGGCCCGCAGGTAACGGCCGAGCCGGTCTTTCCATGTCTGCAGGTAGCTGACGCCGCCCGTGGCCTCGAACACGCCGTCTGACACCGCGTCCACCGCCTCGGGATCGTCAATGAATACTTCGATCTGGTCTGCCACGCCCTCCCGGTCGAAAAAGCTCTGGGCTTCGCCGAAGGGCATGTAGATGCGGGTGTTGTCCGTCTGGTAGTGTCCGGCGCGGAAGATGTAGACGACCTCGTACTCGCCGACCCGCGGCGAGGTGCCGCCGAACGGCAGTTTCGTGCCCTCGGGTGAGATGATGGTGACGAAATCGCCGACCTGCAGGCCGAGGTTGAAGGCCACCTCCGCGCCCATCGCCACGCCTTCGGAGAAGCGCGCGGGATCGCCATAGGTCTCCTCCGGTTCGGCCATGAAGGGAATCGTCATCAGGTCTTCCGGCTTCTCGCCGAAGACCTCCACCCCGGCATTGCGGCCGTTGGCACTGGCCATCACCTGCCCGACGATGATCGGGGCCGCGCGCGTGACCCCAGGCACGGCGGCCGCCCGTTCGGCGACGCCGTCAAAATCCGTCATCATGTTGACGAGACCGCCCAGTTCGTTCCTGCTCTTCGGGGCGTAGACGGTGATGTGGGCGTTGGCACCGATGACCGCATCGACAAACTCCGTGCGGAAGCCGCTGCGGATCGCCAGTGTGACGATCAGCGCGAATACGGCGAGGGCCACACCGACGAGCGAGATGATCGACATGATGCTGACACCGCCCTCCTTGCGTCGGGCCCGGAGGTATTTCCACGCGATCTGCCATTCGAAGCGCGAGAACGGTTTGGTGGAGGAAAGGTCAGGCATGGTTTCTCCGCCGGAAAGGCAACAACAGGAGGCCGAGGAAAACGCGGAGGGCCATGGCACCAAGGGCGAAGCCGGCGGCCCCGAAACTCAAGCCCTCCAGCGTGGCAGGAACTGCGGGCTGGTACTGCGCCCAAGCGGCCTCGGCGATTTCGCTGTCGGCGATGCGCGGCGCGGCGATCAGGCGTTCCAACGCCCCTGCCCCGCGAAGGCGCGCCTCTTCCGCTGACAGTCGTTCAAGGCGCGCGAATGTCGCCCGCATATCGGTCTGCCGCCGCTCGACGAAGGCGTTTCCGTTCATCTGCTGCAAGGCTTCCTCCCGGCTAAGCCCCTCGGCGGTGGCGGATCTGTCGAAATCCGCGACCACCTCCTCCAGCGCGTCGACGGCACCGGACAGGCGTTGCAGGTACTGTTGGGAAAACTCGGGGAATTGTGCAACCGCAAGCCCGCTCACCACTCCGAACATCAGCGTGATGAGGCGGAGCATCACTTACACACCGGCGTAGATCTGTGCCACCCGGTCGAGCGCTGCCTCCGGGCTCATCTCCTCGCTTTCGCCGGTGCGGCGCGATGTCAGTTCTACGACGCCGTTCTTGAGGCCACGCGGGCCGACGGTAATGCGCCACGGGCAGCCGATCAGGTCCATCGTAGCGAATTTCGCGCCGGCCCGTTCCTCGCGGTCGTCGTAGATCGGATCCAACCCTTTTGCAGTCAGCCCCTTGTAGAGACCCTCGCAGGCGGCATCGGCATCCGTGTCACCCTGCTTGAGGTTGACGATGCCGACCTTGAAGGGCGCAACGCCTTCGGGCCAGATGATGCCGTTCTCATCGTGGTTCGCTTCGATCAAGGCGCCGACCAGACGGGAGACGCCGATGCCGTGGCTGCCCATGTGCACCGGCACGCGCTGGCCGCTGTCGTCGACGACGACGGCATTCATCGGCTCCGAATATTTGGTGCCGAAATAGAAGATCTGGCCGACCTCGATGCCCTTGGACTGGCGGCGCTGCGCCTCGGGCACTTCAGAGAAGAGCGCGTCGTCGTGGGTTTCGTCCGTCCGGGCATAGGGCTTCGTCCACTCGTCGTAGATCGCCTGCAGGCCCGCTCTGTCGGAAAAGTCGATTTCACGGTCGCCGAAGGTGAGGTCCGTCACGGTGCTGTCGTAGAACACGTCGCTCTCACCCGTATCCGCAAGCACGAGGAATTCATGGGTGTAGTCGCCGCCGATCGGCCCGCCATCGGCGCGCATCGGAATGGCCTTCAGGCCCATGCGCTCATAGGTTCGCAGGTAGCTCACGAAATGGCGGTTGTAGGCGTGCAGCGCGTCCTCTTTGGTCAGATCGAAGTTGTAGCCGTCCTTCATCAGAAATTCACGGCCGCGCATGACGCCGAAGCGCGGGCGCACCTCGTCGCGGAACTTCCACTGGATGTGGTAGAGCGTCAGCGGCAGGTCCTTGTAGGAGCCGACGGAGTTGCGGAAGATGTCGGTGATCAGTTCCTCGTTCGTCGGGCCATAGAGCATGTCGCGCCCGTGCCGGTCGCTGATGCGCAGCATTTCCTTGCCGTAGTCCTCGTAGCGGCCGCTCTCCTTCCACAGGTCGGCCGATTGCAGGGTCGGCATCAGCATAGGCAGATGGCCCGCGCGCTGCTGTTCCTCGTGGACGATGTTCTCCAGCCGCCGCAGCACCTTGAAGCCCATCGGCAGCCAGGAGTAGATGCCGGCGCTGGCCTGACGGATCATGCCTGCCCGCAGCATCAGCCGATGGGAAGCGATCTGCGCTTCCGCAGGGTTTTCCTTCAGGATCGGTAGGTAATACTTTGTCAGACGCATGGTTGTTCCCGTGGCTTCATTGCCGGTTGACGGCCTGCGCATGTGTTTATGGCGAGATGCGCGGTGTTACAATGCGAAGTGACTGTCAATGCGGCAAAAGACATTTGCATGAAGCTGCGATTGATGGTTTATTCCCTAACGTCGGGGTAAGATTCTTGCGGGGTGCGCAGGGGAACGTTCAAAAAAAATCCCGACGCTGAAAAGGGCCATAGCCCAAGTCTGGGGAGACACATAAGGATCGGTCCGCGGGAACGTGGATCGATCTTTTTGGTTTGGGGCCGTTTTTTCGGTTTCGGGGCTGGTTCAAAGCCTGCCTCCGGCTGGCGCTCAGTCGGTCCCGACCTCAAGGGATGCCTCGACCCCGAGACGCGACGCGAGGGTTTCCAGCCGCTTGACGACGACCTCCCCGGCCAGCGCGCGGGCGTTGCTGCGCAGACGCAGGCGCAGGACACCCTTGCGCAGGCTAATGTCGGTGTCTTCCAGAGCTCCGGGGGCGGCCCCCGTGAGCATCGCGCCGAGGCGCAATGCCTTGCCGAGGATCTCGGCCTCCAATTGGCGTTCCTCGCTCAGCAGTTCGATGATCGCCGGGTCGAAGTGGCTGCGCGCACTCGACTTGTAGCGATGGAGGATGGACAGGCCGAGGAAAATCCGGCCCTCGTGATCCAGCCCCGAGAGGTTGGCGCGGGTGACAGTCTCGAAGCAGACTTCGGCGCGGTAGTCGGGATGGGCCCGCCACGTGATGTCATGGAGCAGACAGGCAGCATGGATCAGCCGTTGTTCGCCCGCCGAACGGCCCTTGTAGAGCGGCGACAACCACGCGAACAGCGTGTCGCCGAAGCCCGGAAAGCGGGCCCGGGCGCGTTCCATATGGCGTGACGCCTCAATCAGCGGATCGCGTTCGCGCAGGTTGTCGGGCATCATCTCGTAGAGCATGCCCTCACGCAATCCGTAGGAGGAAACGGTGACGGTCTTGACCTTCAGGGCCTTGAGCAGCGCGGGCAGCACCCGGGCCGCCAGTGGCACCAGTTCCAGCCGCGCCTGGCTCGTCTCCGTCAGGTCGTTCATCTCGTCGACGGTCATGGTGCCGATCCAGCGGCATGTCTCCAGCGCGTCCTCGCGGCTCATCCTGTATTCGTGCAGCACTTTCAGCGGGTAGCCGCGGCGTTCCATGTCGAGCCGTGCAACGGCACGCCATGAGCCACCAACCAGGAAGATGCGGCCGTGCTGACCCGGGATTGCCTTGCGGAGGCCCTTGATGCCGTCGTCTATCGCCTTTTTCAGGTCCGTCTCGTCAAGGCCGGACAGTTTGAGCGGGCCGAGCGGAGAGGTTTCGCAATGCCCAATCTCACCACGCTCCAGGTGCGCGAGTTCCATGGAGGCACCGCCGATGTCGCAGACCACGCCGTCGGCCCTCGGCCAGCCGAGAAGCACGCCCTTGGCTGACAGGGCGCCCTCTTCGGCACCGGACGCGATGGAGAGGGTGAGGCCCGTCTCCTTTTCCACCCGGTCGCAGAACTCCTTGCCGTCCGAGGCCTCGCGCACGGCGGCTGTGGCCACGCTTTCCAGCCGGGTCAGGTGCATCAGTTTCGCCAGCGCGGTGAAGCGGCGGATCGCGGCCAGCGCCCGCTCCACCCCATCGGGGTTGAGTTTGCCGGTATCGAGCAGGCCCTTGCCGAGCCCGCAGAGGATCTTTTCATTGTAGAAATAGGCGGGTGAGCGTGCCACGCCGTCAAAAACCACGAGCCGGACAGAGTTGGAGCCGACGTCGATGACGCCGACGCGGCGCACGACATTGCGGTTGATGTACTCGGTTCCCAGCGGGGCGAAGACGGGCGGATCGTTGCTGTCGTCTTCGCTTTCTGCTTTCAGAGTTTCCATCCAGACAGCCATCCCAACCGTTTGTCGATCAGTGGCAAGCCCAGCCGCGTCTGTCAATCATGCGAGTGGACAAGATCCGGCACATCGTCGACCCCGGCACGGCCGCGGCCGGAAAGCGAAGGGTTTTCCATGAAGAACTTGTGGCAACTGAACAGCGGCCCGCCATCGGTGGCGGAATGGCGACGGAACGTGCCATCGGATTGCAGCACCCAGCTTTGCGCCTGATCGGCGAGATTGGCGGCCATGATCTGACGGGTGATCTGGGCATGGACTGTGGGGTTCTTGATTTCCACCAACGTTTCCACCCGGCGGTTGAGATTGCGGCCCATCCAGTCGGCGGATGAGATGAAGACGCGGGCCTTGTCGGACGGCAGTTCGTTGCCGTTGCCGAAACAGGCGATGCGCGAATGTTCGAGAAAGCGCCCGACGATGGATTTCACGCGGATGTTGTCGGAGAACCCGGCGATGCCGGGACGGACGCCGCAAATGCCGCGGACGACACAGTCGATCTTCACACCGGCCTGACTGGCGGCGTAGAGGGCATTGATCACATCCGGTTCGATCAGGCTGTTGAGTTTCACCCACACATGCGCCGGCCTTCCGGCCTTCGCGTGTTCGATCTCGTTCTCCAAGCATTCGAGGATCGTGGATTTCAGGGTATGCGGCGAGATTGCCAGCGTCTCCAGTTGCTCCGGTTTCGCATAGCCAGAGACGTAGTTGAAAACTCGCGTGGCGTCGCGGCCCAGCGCGGCATCGCAGGTAAACAATGACAGGTCGGTATAGAACCGCGCCGTGATCGGGTGGTAGTTGCCGGTGCCGAAATGGGTGTAGGTTTTCAAGCCTCCATCTTCGCGGCGGACGACCGTGGAAATCTTGGCGTGGGTCTTCCAATCCATGAAGCCGTAGACCACCTGCGCGCCTGCGCGTTCGAGCATGCGGGACTGGCGGATGTTGGCGGCCTCGTCGAAGCGGGCCTTGAGTTCGACCAGCGCGGTGACGGATTTGCCGTTTTCCGCTGCCTCGCACAAGGCCGAGACGATGGGGCTTTCGGCGGAGGTGCGGTAGAGAGTCTGCTTTATCGCCACCACGTCCGGGTCCAGCGCCGCCTGTTTCAGGAACTGAACGACGATGTTGAAGCTCTCGTAGGGGTGGTGGAGCAGCATGTCCTTCTGGCGGATGGCCTTGAAGATGTCGCCATCATGGTCCTGCACCCGCTCCGGCACGCGGGGCGAAAAATGGGGCCAGAGCAGGTCGGGGCGGTCGACATCGACGAGTTCGGACAGATCGGCGATGCCGATGATGCCATCCATCTCGATCACTTCCTCCCGGTCGACGTGCATCTCGCGGATGATACGCTCCCGCAGATCAGGCGGGGCGGAGCGGGATATCTTCAGCCGGATCACCTCTCCGCGCCGGCGGCGCTTCAGGGCGGTTTCGAATTCGCGCACGAGATCCTCCGCCTCTTCCTCCACCTCAAGGTCGCTGTCGCGCAGGACACGGAACGTGCAGTGGCCCTTCAGCTCGTAGCCGGGGAACAGCCTTTCGAGGTAGACTTTCAGAAGGTCTTCCAGCAGCACGAAGCGCAGCTTGCGCTCGGACCTGTCGGGCAGGCGAATGAAGCGGGGCAACTGGGCGGGCACCGGCACCAGCGCTTCGAGCTTGCGGCTGTCAGAGCGGCGGGCAAGCTGGAGGCCGAGGGCGAAGCCTTCGTTGCGGATGAAGGGGAACGGGTGCGCCGGGTCGATGGCCAGTGGCGTGAGGACGGGGAAGACGTTGTCCATGAACAGCGGGTCGAGCATCGCCCGGTCGGCAGCGTCGAGGCCCGGTGGCTGGATGATGTCGATGCCCTGCCCCTGCAGTTCCTGCTCCAGCTGCTCCCAACATTCCTTCTGCCGCATCATCAGCGCACGGGCATCGGCGTCGATCCGCTCCAGTTGCTCGGCGGGAGAGAGGCCGTCGGCGCTGGGCCGGGTCACGCCCTCGCGCAACTGGCCACGCAGGCCGGCCACGCGGACGGAGTAGAACTCGTCGAGGTTTGAGCCGGAGATAGAGAGAAAGCGCACCCGCTCCAGCAGCGGTACGTTCGGGTTGGAGGCTTCTTCGAGCACGCGCCAGTTGAAGGCCAGCCAGCTGAGCTCACGATTGATGTACCGGCTCGGCGAAGCGGGATCGAAGCCTTCGATAACGGTGCTCTCGTGATCGCCCCCGTTCAGGAAATCAGCATCGGTCTGCGTCATGTCTTTCATCTCGGTCCCCACGTCTTTCGGCATCTGCTTTGGCTCACGCCGAAGGGTGCTGAAGCAGAACCTACGCGTTTACAAGAAACAGTTATATGACAACGGCACGTTGATGTGCAGGAAAGCCGGGTTTCACGCGGATTTGCGGAGGAATTCCGCTGCAAAACGCTTGGTGACATCCCTCCCGTCACGAAGGGCGGCCGCATCGAGCCGCGCCACCATCTCCTCGGCGGCCGCGAAGGAGCGTTCGATCTGCAGGACAAGGTAATCGAGCGCGTCCTCGGGCACATTGACCTGCCGGTCGCGGAACTGCTTGCGCATCACGGCAGCCAGCAGACGGTCGTCCGGCGCTTCGATCCGGGCGACAGTAGCGGCCATGAGGCGGGAAGCGAGGTCGGGCAGCCGGAGCGGCCAGCGCGACGGCGGTGTCCGGCCCGTGAGCAGGAGTGGCGCGCGGCGCTGGCGCAGGGCGTTGTGGAGGTGGAACGCCTGTTCCTCGGCCACGGCGGCACTGTCTGGCGGCAATTGGTCGAGATCCTCGATCACGAGGGCGGGTGCATCCAGCGGCAGGCTACCCGCGGTGAGATCGGCGCCAGCGACGACTTCCGCGCCGGTCAGGCTGGCAAAGACGTGGGCCAGGTGTGTCTTGCCTGCGCCCTTGGGGCCGGACAGGACCAGCTTTCCCTCCGGCCAGTTGCGCCAGTCCTCGACCTGAAGCAACGCCAGCGCATTGCAGTTGGAGGCGATGAAATCGCTGCGTCCCATCGCGACCCGGCGACCGAGATCGAAGACGAGCTGTTCCGGCATTGTCATTCAGCCGCGTCCGGCCGCTGGACGGTTCCCTGATAGAGACGGCCTTTCTTGTACTCGTCGATGGCGAAGCGCAGAAGGACGCCGAGCACTGCGGCTGTCGGCACCGCGACCAGCAGGCCCGGAAAGCCGAACAGGGAGCCGAAGGCCGAGAGCGCGAACATCAGCCAGACAGGGTGCAGGCCGATGGAACCGCCGACCATGTTCGGCGTCAGCACGTTGCCCTCGAAGAACTGGCCGACGACGAAGATGATGGCGACGGCGGCGATCCAGATCGGGTCGTTCCAGAACTGGACCACGGCAAGGCCGATGGACAGGATGCCGCCGGTGATCGAGCCGACGAAGGGGATGAAGGAGACGAGGCCGGCGAACAGGCCGACGAAGACCCCGAACTTCAGGCCGACGAGTGCGAGTGCCACCGCGTAGAAGATGCCCAGCACCGCGCAGACGGAGAGCTGGCCGCGGACGAAACCACTGAGCACCTTGTCCACCTTTCCGGCAAGGTCACGGACGGTTTCGAGATGTTCGCGGGGGATCAGGTCATCGACCCGCGCCGTCATCCTGTCCCAGTCCAGCAGCATGTAGAAGGAGACGACCGGTGCGACGACAAGAATGATGACGATGTCGATCAGCACCAGCGAGGAATTGAGGATGCCCTCGGCGACGGCGACGCCGCCGTTCTTGATCGTGTCCTGCATGGAGACGAGACCGCGGCGGATGATCGAACCCTCCTCCAGAAAGCCCGGAAACCGCTGCGACAGGAAAGTCTGGAGGGTGGAGATGTAGTCCGGAACCTCGGAGGCCAGATCCCGGATCTGTCCCGCGACAAGTGGAATGGCAAAGAAGAGTATGGCGGCGAACAACAGGACGACGCCGGCGGTGATCAGCGCCGTGGCCGCGAGCCGGGATATTCCGTGCCTTTCCATCCAGTCGGCGACCGGGTCGAGAAAATAGGCGATGGCGGCACCAAGAAGGAAGGGCAGGATCGCCTGCCCCATCACCCACATGAACAGGAGGAAGACGACGGCGGCGATGCCCCAGTAGCGTAACTGCTGTTGTGTGTTCATTCCCATGTGCGTCTCCTGATCCCTCTCTCAAATGGCGCAGGGCGGAGCCGCTTGCAAGGTCAGACGAACTGTTCGCGCAGCAGTCGTTCCTCCAGCCCGTGGCCCGGATCGAAGAGGATACGGTGGACAATCTCGTTGGCGCTGCGGATTTCGACCGAGGTGACATCGCGCACGTCGCCGCTGTCAGCGCTGGCCGAAACCGGGCGCTTGACGGGGTCGAGCACGTCGAAGCGCACCAGTGCGCTTTTGGGCAGAAGCGCGCCGCGCCAGCGGCGCGGGCGAAAGGCGGCCATTGCCGTCAACGCGAGGATGTCCGCCCCGATGGGGAGAATCGGGCCGTGGGCGGAATAGTTGTAGGCGGTGGAGCCCGCGGGCGTGGAGACCAGCGCCCCGTCGCAGACGAGTTCGCGCATCCGCTCCTTGCCATCGACGAAGATGCGCAGCTTTGCCGCCTGGGGGCCGCTGCGCAAGAGCGAGACCTCGTTGATGGCCAGCGCCTCTGTCGTTTCGCCGTCGATCTGCCACGCCTTCATCCGCAACGGGCTGATCTCCGCAGTCTCCGCCGCCGCCAGCCGCTCCCTCAGGCGGTTTTCACCAAAAGTGTTCATGAGAAAGCCGACGGTGCCGCGGTTCATGCCGTAGACAGGACGGGACAGTTTCTGCGTGGCATGAAGGGTAGAGAGGACAAAACCGTCGCCGCCGAGTGCCACGATCACATCGCTTTCTTCGGGCGGCACGTTGCCATAGGCCGACGCCAGGCGCGTCAGTGCGGATTGCGCAACTTCGGCGCCCGACGCCAGAAAACAAATCTTTTCAAAGGACATTCGTCCTGCTTCCTCCATCGGTATCGCCGCGGGATCGTAGCGACCGAACGCCCGGAGGCAAACTGAAAGCTGATCCGGAAAGGGAAAAACACCTTTGCGCATCCACGAGCCACGGCAAACCAAGGCTTTGGTCGGATGCGACGCTAAAGCAGTTTAACGCACCCTTGTAATGTAATAGGATTCCCGGCAATCGCCCGGACAGAAACATTGGCTGAATCTTCTGGAGGAAGATACATGAAAGACTTGATGCGGGATGACGGCTTCTTTGCGGAAACGCTGGAGAGCCGGGACCCGGACATTGCTGCCGCGATCCGTAACGAACTCGGCCGCCAACGCGACGAAATCGAACTGATTGCATCGGAAAACATCGTTTCTGCCGCGGTCATGGAAGCCCAGGGCTCCGTGATGACGAACAAGTACGCCGAAGGCTATCCCGGCCGTCGCTACTACGGCGGCTGCCAGTTCGTCGACGTCGCGGAAGAGATCGCGATCGAGCGGCTGTGCAAGCTGTTCGATGCCGGATATGCGAACGTGCAGCCGAATTCCGGCAGCCAGGCCAATCAGGCCGTGTTCCTTGCGCTGTTGAAGCCCGGCGACACGTATCTGGCCATGGACCTCGCTTCCGGCGGCCACCTGACCCACGGGGCCCCGCCCAACATGTCCGGCAAGTGGTTCAATGCCCTGCACTATGGCGTTCGGCGCGACACGCAGGATATCGACTACGACCAGCTTGAGGCGATGGCACTGGAGCACAAGCCAAAGCTGATCCTCGCCGGTGGCTCCGCCATCCCGCGGATCATCGACATGAAGCGCTTCCGGGAGATCGCGGACAAGATCGGTGCCTACCTGATGGCCGACATGGCGCATTTCGCGGGCCTGATCGCCGGTGGCGTCTATCCCAACCCGATGGAGCACGTGCATGTGCTGACATCAACGACGCACAAGACCCTGCGTGGCCCGCGTGGTGGCGTGATCCTGACCAACGACGAGGATCTGGCGAAGAAGTTCAACTCCGCCGTGTTCCCCGGCCTTCAGGGTGGACCGTTGATGCATGTGATCGCCGGCAAGGCCGTGGCCTTCGGCGAAGCACTGCGGCCGGAGTTCGCGGAGTACCAGAAACAGGTGGTCGTCAACGCCAAGGCGCTGGCGGAAACGCTGATCGAGGGCGGGCTGGACATCGTGACCGGTGGCACCGACACCCATGTGATGCTGGTGGACCTCCGGCCCAAGGGCGTGAAGGGCAATGCCACGGAAAAGGCGCTGGGCCGGGCGCATATCACCTGCAACAAGAACGGTATTCCGTTCGATCCGGAGAAGTTCACGGTGACGAGCGGGATCCGCCTGGGCACCCCCGCCGGCACCACGCGCGGTTTCGGTGAGGACGAGTTCCGCGAGATCGCACGCCTGATCGTGGAAGTGGTCGACGGCCTCGCTGCGAACGGCGAGGACGGGAACGCCGAGGTGGAAACGGCAGTGCGGGCGAAGGTACAGAGCCTTTGCGACCGCTTCCCCGTCTATCCCAACCATTGATAAACGAAAAAGCGCCGGCCGTTTGGCTGGCGCTTTTTTCTGGTCGTAACTTGCAGCCGCTGTCGCTGTGCGGGGGCCTCAGCGAATGAGGTTTTCGCCGTCTGCGCCCGTCAGATCGAGGATGTGCAGCACTTCGCGGCGGACCATCTTGCGGATATTGCCTGTCAGCCGCTCGCCCAGCTCGCCCTGAAGTTCGGCGCGGACAACTTCGGCGACCATGGTGCGGAGTTGTTCCTCATCCATTCCGGCGTTCCCGCCCGTGGTATCGGTGTCGGCCACCGCCGCTTGCGTTGTCTCACTCTCCTCCGAATGTGCGGGCTCGGGCTCGACCGGTTCGGGCTCATGCAGCACGAGCGGTTCTTCGTCGGCGGACACCTGCTCTTCCGGCTTCGGCGCGGGCTCGGACGGGCCCTGGGTGATCACCGTGCTGGGAATGCCGTCGATGCGGACGGGGCCACGATCCTCCGCATCCGGTTCCGCCTGCGTTTGCGGCGCGGCGTCGGTGTTGTCATTCAACGGGGTATCGAGTTGGAGAATCTCTGCGGTGGTTTCGGCCTCCGCTGCGTCGTCGCCCTGCTCCGCGGGCGCATCGGCATCGACGCGCAACGCATCGCCGAGAATGAACGGCTGATCGGCATCGCCATCGTCCGCGCCACTGGTAATGTCACTCGGACTGAGCTTGATGACCTGCGATTCAGCCTCTTCCGCCACGAGTCTGCGAATTGATGAGAGCACGTCTACGCGGTCGTCGTTCGAATCCAATGAATCATCACTCACGGATTACCCTTTCGATCTGTTCGGCCCCCACCGTTGCAGACAATACTAACGGTATCGTTCGAGCAACTTGTCAAGTTTCTCGCCCCTCGGTGTCCTCAGAGGGGCATTTTTGACCGCATTATAGTACAGGTTCGGATCATATTGCTCGACGCCGAGATTGAGATGCTCGACCGTCAGCAGCCCCATGGAGGCGAGCAGTTCGTAGGCGCGCACATATTCGTCGCGGATAGAGGAGGCCAGCTGAACCTGCGCGTCGCGCAATTCCTGCTCCCTGTCCAGCACGTCAAGCGTGGTGCGTGCGCCGAGCCTGGCTTCCTCCCGCACACCGTCGAACGTGACCTGCGCGGCGGCGACCTGCTGCCGGTTGGCGATGATCGACGCCTGGGCAATATCCAGTCCGGCCCAAGCCGATGCGACGTTGCGCTGGACGAGCCGCGCGGTGTCCTGCACGAGGAACTTCTGCTCCGACAGCGCGGCCTGTGCCTCGCGGATGGCGGATTTCAGCGCCCCGCCGGAATAGAGCTGACGCCGCAGGGTCAGGGACAACTGCCCCGATGCCTTGGTGTCCAGATCGTCGTAGATGTTGAGGTTGCCGGAGTTGGTGACACCGAAGCTCGCACCCGCGTCGAGTGTCAGCTTGCGGTTGGCGTCGGCCCGCTCGACATTGTATTTCGCCGCGATCTCGCGGAAGCGAATGGCGATCATGTCCGGGCTTTCGCGCATGGCGATGGAAATGGCCTGTTCCAGCGAGGCCGGCAGCGCCGGGATCGGCGGCGGGGCCTGAAGGTTTTCCGGCGGCACGCCGACGACAGCGCGGAACTGTTCCTGCGAGACGGTCAGCTGACCGCGGAAACTGGCCAGCGATGCGCGGGCCTGCGCCAGGCGTGCCTCCGCAAGGCTGACATCCGTGCGCGTGACTTCCCCGAGTTCGAAACGATCGCGGGCGGCCCGCACCTGCTGACCCAGCACCGACACATTGCTCTCGGCCAGCGAAACGAACCGGATGTCGCGGCGGACATCCATGAAGGCTGTCACGGCGTTCAGCAGCAGGTTCTGCTCGGCATTCTTGAGGCTGGCCCGGCCAGCGGAAACGCTGGCGTTCGCCGCGTTGACGGCGGCTTTCGTACGGCCGGCGTCGAACAGGTTCAGCGTGGTGCTGATCCGGGCGTTGATCTGGCGGGAGCGGGCAACCGTATTCGGCTCGAACTCCTCGAGATCACCGAAAGGGTCGGTGGGATCCACCGGGCGAAATGAGTTCTGGGGTTCGGAGATACCGGTTGTAACCCCGAATTCCATGTTCACCTGCGGCCGTTTGCCGGCCTTCGCCTGCCCCACCTGCTCATCCAGGGCGCGCAGTGCAGCCTGCGCCGCCTGCAGCGAGGGACTCAATTGGTACGCCTTCGCCAGAGTGTCGGCGAGCGTATCAGCACCGGCCTGCCCGGCGCAGGCTGCGCACAGGATGGCCACGCTTACGTATCGCACGATCGTGTTACCGCGTTTCATTGCTCAACTTGCCTCATTTAAAAGCCGCCGCTTTGATGCGGTGGTCATTCTATTGCTCAGAACTCAAACCGGGATTCACTCTCGAAACCCGGCAGTACCGGCGCAGTCGCGTCGAATTCTGCCTTCCAGATTACCCTTTGACCACTTTTTCTGCCTATTTTGGCCTGTCCGAAGGTGCCTTCGCTGAAAAGTGCGGCAATCCGGCCACCATCCTTGAGCTGCGCGACAATCTCCGCCGGCACCTCCTGCACGCCGCCTTCCACGAGAATCACATCGTAGGGGCCATGCGCCGGATCGCCGGCGGCCAGCGGCCCCTCGGTGATGACGGCATTGTCGGCCCCGATGGCGGCAAGCTGCGTTTCGGCCTCGCGGCACATGCCAGCATCCTCCTCGACGCCGACAACCGCCTCCGCCAGGCGGGCGATCACCGCCGTCGAATAGCCAAGGCCACTGCCGATATCGAGCACGAGGTCGGACGGCGTGACGGCCAGAGAATCCAGCATCTTTGCAAAAACCCGTGGATCGAGCAGCACCCGGCCGGGGGCGAGGCCGATATGTTCGCCGGCATAGGCGACAGAACTCATGGCCTGCGGCACGAAGCGTTCGCGCGGAATGTCGAGCAGTGCGGCGATGATCGGGTATCGCGTCACATCGGAAGGCCGGATCTGGCAATCGACCATGGCGGTTCGGGCGGACGTAAAATCAATCATCTGCACTCATCTCTCGGGGCTCCGGGCGCTTGTCCGTTCCGTTTGCCACAATCGCATCAACGGGGCAACGTGCTTCCAGAGCCAAACTGTCTCAAACACGCGTGTTTGATCGCGACGGCGCCGGAGAATTTTCCAGCACCGGCAGCGGATTGCCATTGACCACCCCGCCCGGAGAGCCTAAGTCGGGCTGCCGAGGCGAGTTGGCGGAGTGGTTACGCAGCGGATTGCAAATCCGTGTACACCGGTTCGATTCCGGTACTCGCCTCCAATAAAGACAATCCCTTACATCACTCCTTCGCGTGTCTGAGGCCTTTCGTATGCGTCTTGAGACAGTGGGTTGCTCGGTCGGGCTTGCTCCAAACCTCATCGTTTTCATCAGGGCCGGCCCCCGCAGCACGCTCGATATTCTGAGCCGCTTGGCGCACTGACCATCCGATCAGAAGCACGGTCGGGCATAACGACAGATCAGCATCCAGCAATCTGGTAGTGGCTGCTACATGCGTATCGGGCACAGTCCTCCCAGACGTCACGTCCCGCAGTCATGCTGACTTGCCTCGCTCCGGTCGCGACATGCGAGCGCTGTCAGTCCGCCGTTGGTGCGCCGCCGTCCGGATGCAGCACGTGGCCTGCCATGAAGGAGCTGTCGGCACAGGCAAGGAACAGGATCGAGGGTGCGACCTCGTTTGGCTGGCCGGCGCGGCCCATGGTGCTCGAGTCTCCGAAGCTCTCCACCTTTTCCGGCGGAAACGAGGCCGGGATCAGCGGCGTCCAGATCGGCCCGGGTGCCACAGCATTGACCCGGATGCCACGCGAGGCGAGCTTGTGCGCCAGTGCCCGGGTAAAGGAAAGTATTGCCCCCTTGGTGGCGGAGTAGTCGATCAGCAGATCCTGGCCGCGATAGGCGGTAACCGAGGTGGTGGCGACAATTGCTGCCCCCTCCTGCAGGTGCGGCAGCACCGCCTGCACCATGAACATCTGTCCGAAGATGTTGGTACGGAAAGTGGCTTCGATCTGGTCTTCCGAAACGTTTTCGAAATCCTGTTGAGCATGCTGCTCGGCGGCGTTGTTGACCAGAATATCGACGCGGCCAAACCGTTCGATCACCTGTGCCACAGCATCGTTGCAAAATTTCTTGTTGCCGACATCGCCGCGAATTGCGATGCCTGCGCCCCCTTCGGCCTCGATCAGCTCCAGCGTCTTCTCGGCGTCTTCAATTTCATCCTCGGAGAGGTAGAGAATTGCGACATTGGCACCTTCGCGGGCGAACAGCACAGCGGCGGCGCGGCCGATACCGGAATCGCCGCCGGTAATGATCGCCGTTTTGCCTTCAAGCCGGCCTGAGCCAGGATAGAAAGGGCGAAAGTCCGGCGTCGGCGTCATTTCCGCCTCCACACCCGGCTGCTGATCCTGCAGGCGGTCGTTTGAAAACTGGTTCATGGCGCGATCCTCCTCAGGTCAGCCAAAAGATGAGTGCTATCACCAGAACAGCGACCGCTACCCCTATCGCAATGGTCTGCGGTGCCACGTGGTTGGCATGACGGTCGGCAGGGCCCGGCTTGGTGTCCACGGCCTGGCCTCTCACCGTCTCCGTGGCCATCGCCTGTGCGGCGCGTGCACGCTCCGGCGGCAGCCCGGCCGCTTCGTCGTCGGTGCCAAGTGGCGCGGCTGCGGGATCCAAGAAGGCAACCTTGTCACCGGTGCCGCCACGATCGATTTCGTCCCGCAGCTGATCCACCATCGCCGGACCCGTTGAGGGCTTTGCTTCCTTGTCCTTCAGGTTCGGTTTGTCGTCGTGTTCGTTTGACATTGACGTGATCCTTGTCGGGCCAGCCGCCGGGGCGGACCGGCGTTGCGGTTCAGTCTTCGGGAAGTGTCCAGGCCATGACCTCATCACCGACCGGGGTCTCCATGAAATGGTGGCCCATGGCGGTCACCATCACGTATTGGCGGCCATTGGCCTCATAGGTGATCGGATTTGCCTGACCGCCGGCCGGCAGCTTGACCGACCACAGTGTTTCACCGGTTTCGATGTCGATAGCGCTAAACAGGTTATCGGTGGCGGCGGCGATGAACACCAGGCCGCTGGCGGTAACCACAGCACCCCCGTTGTTGGGCGTGCCGATATCGAGGGGAAGCATCGATGGAATGCCGAACGGACCGTTGCGGCGGGCAGTGCCAAGCGGCCGGTCCCACAGCGTCTCACCGGTCTCAAGATCGATGGCGCGGATGCCACCATAAGGCGGCCGGGTGCAGGGCATGCCTGTTACATCGTTGCGCCAGCCGGCATTGACGTTGATGGCATAAGGCGACCCCAACTGCGGATCTCCGGCACCTTCGGGCGCTCCGGCACGCTGATCAACCTCATTGATCGGCAGCAAGCCCATCTCGTCCGCCTGCTCCCGCGGTATCAGCTGGTTGTAATTCGGGATGTCGTTGTAGTTGGCAACGATGATGCCACGCTCAGTATCCACCGCGACAGAACCCCAGTCCGAACCGCCATTGTAGCCCGGATACTGTATCCATGGCCGGTCGGCGGAGGGCGGCGTCAGGTAGCCGTCATAGTTCGCCCGTCGGTACTGGATGCGGCACCACAACTGATCGATCGGGCTGAAACCCCACATGTCCTTTTCTTCCAGCGGATCCTTGCGGAGCGTGTGCCAGGCTGACACCGGCTGGCTGTCGGCGATGTAGTCGGGCTCGATCTCTCCCTTCGGTAAATCGGTGAGTTCGTCAACCGGGGTCAGTGGCTCGCCGGTCGCACGGTCGAGGATATAGATGTCGCCCTGCTTTGTTGGCAGCAGGATTGCAGGTGTGCCCTGCCATTCAATCAGGGTCGATTGACTGCCGAGGTCATAATCCCAGACATCGTTGCGAATTGTCTGGAAGTGCCAGACTTCCTCACCAGTCGTGGCATCGAGTGCCACCAGTGAAGTGGCGTATTCATTTTCCGCTTGTGTGCGGTTGGATCCATAATAATCAACCGCCGAGTTACCCATTGGCATGTAGACGTAGCCCAGTTCCTCGTCCGCCACGCCTGTTGTCCACATGTTGGGCGTGCCCCGGGTGTAGACCTCACCTTCCGGTGGGCCGTTCCGGTTCTGGTCTGGCGCGGCCAGATCCCATGCCCAGGCCAGTTCCCCGCTGATGGCGTCATAACCACGGATGACGCCGGACGGCGCATCCTCCGCCTGGCCGTCGAGGACCTGCGCACCCGTAACCAGAATGCCACGGACCAATGTGGGAGGGGCGGTGACCGCATACCAGCCCGGTACCCTTTCGCCGAGATCCTTCCAAAGATCGACGGTACCGTTTTCGCCAAAATCCTCGCACGGTGTGCCGGTAGCGGCGTCCACCGCGACGAGCTTGGCGTCCAGCGTGCCCTGAATCACGCGAGTCGCACAGGCATCGCCTTCGCCCGCTTCAGGATCGATGTAATAAGTTACGCCGCGGCAGGTTGCTCCATAGGGAATTGCCTCGTTCGGCACGCCGGGATCGAAGCGCCAATTCTCCTCTCCAGACGTGGCGTCAATAGAAATCAGCACATTCATTGCGGAGCACATCAGAAGATCGTTGCCAATCTTCAGCGGTGTGGTTTCCGGAGAATACATGCCTTCGGCCTGACCCTCGGGCATGTCACCGGTTTCATATGTGAAGGCTGGTTCAAGATTCGCTACATTTTCAGGGGTGATCTTATCCAGTGGCGAGAAGCGGGTCGCGTTGGCATCGCCTCCGTAGTAGGGCCAGTCCGCGCCGACTTGCATCTGTGGCTGCGGTCCCGATGTCGTCGCCTGGGCCGCGGTTTCCTCGCCCGCAGGTTCCGGCGGCTGCGTATCCTGCTGAGCGGCCAATGGTCCGGCAGCGGTGGTCAGGATGGTGACGGCTATCAGATTGCGGCGGAACATGGCGCCTCCGTTTGGCATCGTTTCATGAGTTGCGTCTCAGGGCCGGAATGCAGGACAGGATGAGGAGCAGGATCAGCGTCGGGGCAACAAGCCGCGGCACATGTGCCCACCAATCCGCGCCGACTTCCCAAAATGCCCATGCGATCGTGCCGGTCCAGGTCGCCAAATAGAGCCAGACGGCGAGCGTTCGTTGTTGGAGGAGCAAGACGCCGGTAAGCGCGAGCGCGACGCCAGCTATGCCGTAATACCAACTGCCCCCCAGCAGGATTAACCAGAGCCCACCCGCGGCAAGCGTCGCACCAAGCGCGAGGCATATGCTTCCGAGCACCATCACTGCCCAATTTTTGGATACGACCCTTTCGGTTGTATGTTGGCGGCTACTGGTCATCGGCGCGCACTCCACTGCATTCGAAGGATTCTCTGTGGCAGCGCCGACCGTTGGGAGGGCACCGCGATTACTTCTGCAACGATGCGCTCCTCGCCGAAGTTCCGAAATTCCGGCAACTTTTTGAAACCTCCGATGTCATGATCGCGAATGTTGCGAACCGGATTGTTCAGAGGCGGCGACGGAAGCGGTCCGGAGTGCGCCCTTGAGCGCTGTCTGTTTCGGCAATCCCGACCAACGCGCCCTCGAAACGATTTTCTGGCGCGAAGGCTCCACATATTCCGACACAAAATGCCGCAGGTAGACGGTGCGATGGGGCGACGATCTCTGCCGGTGCCGAGTTTCCGCGCAGAACATTCCATAGGCACCAACCCAGAGAAGTGAGGTGAACCGGCAATGCAGCGATTCCGAGCTGGATCTGGTCCGTACTGCCGGGGAATAGCCTGAAGAGTTCATGAGCGGGGGGAACACCCGTCTCTGTCAGTTGTTAGGTCACTGAACTGTAGACGGAGCGCCGCATGAAAACCTCGATGACCATAAACGGATCGCCCGAGACACTCGATCTTGATCCCCGAACCACGCTGCTTGACGCCTTACGCGATCACCTGAACCTGACGGGAAGCAAAAAGGGATGCGACCACGGCCAGTGCGGTGCCTGCACCGTTCTCGTTGGAGGGCGGCGGATCAACGCCTGTCTCAGCCTTGCTGTCATGCACGACGGCGACGATATCACGACAGTCGAAGGATTGTCTCAGGACGGGCGTTCACCGCTTCAGGCCGCCTTCGTGCGGCACGACGGTATGCAGTGCGGCTATTGCACCCCAGGGCAGCTATGTTCGGGTACCGCTGTGATGGATGAGATCGCCGACGGTTGGCCAAGCTATGTAAGTGATGATCTCAACGGGCCCTACCTCCTGACCCACGAAGAACTGTCGGAACGGATGAGCGGGAATATTTGTCGCTGCTCGTGTTATCCCGGCATCAACGCAGCCATTCAGGAAGCCGCTGAAGAAGAATTCAGCCATGCGGAGGCTGCGGAATGAAACCTTTCGACTATCAGCGCCCTGCCGACCCGACTTCCGCTCGTCAAGCTGCCCGTGACGGCGCAATCTTTATTGCGGGCGGAACCAACCTTATCGACCTGATGAAGCTCGAGATCATGGCCCCGGACACGCTTGTCGATGTCACGCGGCTAGGGCTTGACCGTATCACCACCAAGGACGACGGCCTGCATATCGGGGCGATGGTGACCAACTCAGACCTTGCTGCCGATATGCGGGTGCGCCAGGACTATCCTCTCCTCTCACGCGCTTTGCTGGCGGGGGCCTCCGGGCAACTGCGCAACAAGGCGACGACGGGTGGAAACCTCCTCCAGCGGACGCGGTGCCCCTATTTTTATGACACCGATGCCGTGTGCAACAAGCGCACGCCCGGAGCGGGCTGTTCTGCTTTTGGGGGCGAGATGCGAAATCATGCGATTTTGGGAACTTCCGAGCATTGCGTGGCGCTGCATCCATCAGACATGGCCGTCGCGATGCGCGCTCTGGATGCGGCGGTCGAAGTCGAGGGCTACGACGGGGACATGCGCACCGTCACGCTGGACGAACTATACCGGCTGCCCGGAGAACGCCCGGACCTGGAAACTACGCTCGATCCCGGCGACCTGATCACCGGGGTTATCCTGCCCGCACCCGTTGACGGTCGGCAGATGTATCGCAAGGTTCGAGATCGGGCTTCCTACGCCTTCGCTCTTGTCTCCATCGCAGCGGTGGTGGGGATGGAGAATGGCCGCATCGGCAACGTCGCATTGGCTTTCGGCGGCATCGGCACTCGCCCGTGGCGCAACACCGATGTCGAAGCGCTATTGATGGGTGAGGCTCCGTCTGAAGCGCTCTTCAAGAAGGCTGGCGAGACTCTCATGAAAGACGCAGCAGTGCATGAGGGACTCGAGTTCAAAGAGACGCTCACCAAACGCCTGTTGTCCGCAACGCTGAGGGAGATGACGCAATGACCCTTGATCTGAAAATCGACGGACCCGACCACGACAACCGCGCCGACGACCTTGTGCAGGGCGTCCTGGGCCGGGAAAATGACCGACCTGATGGCTGGCTCAAGGTCAAGGGCACGGCGACATATGCTGCCGAAGAAGCGATTGATGGCCTGTTGCACGGTTTTCTTGTCCGCGCACCGAAGATCGGCGGCGTCAGTTTCGGAAACCTTGATGACATCCGCGCGATGCCGGGCGTTCGCACGGTCTTGCGCGATAAGCGTATGATCAGGAATGCGGCTCAGGGGATGGCAAACGAGGCCCCCGTGCAAGGGGTCGATGGGGCCGAATATGTTGGCCAGCCCATCGCGCTTGTCGTGGCGGAGAGCTTTGAACAGGCGCGGCATGCGGCCCAGTCCCTGCAAGTCGATATCGAGGATGAGAAAGCTCCGGTTGACCCCGGCTCGGTAGAACCTGAGGAACCGGACGACAAAAAAAGCTCCATAGGGGATCTTGAGCAAGCCATGTCGCAGGCGGCTTTCGCCATTGACCAGATCTACACCACCCCTTCGATGATTTCTGCCGCGATGGAGCCGCATGCAGCCACGGCGGAGTGGGACGGTAGGACTCTGACGCTGCGCGGATCGCTGCAGATGCTGAAGTTCAACCGAAACGAACTGGCCGATAGTGTCGGGCTCGACCCGGAAAACGTCCGCGTGCTTGCACCATACGTGGGTGGAGGGTTTGGTTCCAAGCTGGGCATTTCGGCCGATTGCGTCGCGGCGGCGCTGGCGGCCATGGAATTGGAACGCCCCGTTCGCGTGGTGCAGCACCGTCGACAGGTGTTCGAAGTGAATACGCGACGGTCCGAGACGCGGCAGCACATCCGGCTGGCCGCCGACGCCGCCGGGCGCCTGACCGGGTTGGGCCACGAAGCGCTCGTCTCCAACCTGCCTGCCGAGGCGTTCGCCGAGCCGGTCGTTCAGGGCAGCCATTTCGCCTACGCAGCTACCAACCGGACGCTTGGTGTAAAAATCGCGCGGATCAACCGGCCCGCCGCAGGTTCCGTGCGCGCACCCGGTGAGGCCGTGGGCGTCACGGCGTTCGAAGTCGCGATGGACGAACTTGCTGACGCCACCGGGACGGATCCAGTCGAATTGCGCCTTCGCAATATTCCAGACAAGGATCCTGAAAGCGGCAAACCCTTTTCCTCGCACCGGCTGGAACAAACCCTGCGAGAGGGGGCGGCAGCCTTCGGTTGGTCGCGGCGGCATGACGCGCCACGGCAGCAGCGCGAGGGCGAATGGTGGATTGGTACCGGGATGGCGGCGGCATTCCGCGTGAACATGGTGATTGAAGCCGAGGCCGATATCCGGCTGACAAAGGACGGCGCGACCGTCGAATCCGACATGACCGATATTGGCACCGGCAGTTACGCAATTTTCTCTCAAATTGCTTCGGAACTGCTGGGGCTGCCGATGGACAAGGTTCAGGTGCGCTTGGGTGACACGGCGTTTCCGCCAGGCTCCGGGTCGGGTGGGTCGTTCGGTGCCGCCTCGACGGGGACGGCGGTGTGGCTGGCCGGAATGGAAATCCGCCAGCAATTGGCGGACCGTCTGGGCTGCGCGGAACGTGACCTGTCGCTACAGGACGGCATCGCAACCTTTTCCAATCAGCGCGTCGCGGTCGCGGAGATCTTGTCGAACGAGCCGTTATGCGGGCACGGTCACGTGCAGCCTGGCGATGCGGCCGAAAAGGTTCGACAGGCCACCTTTGGTGCCCATTTCGCAGAAGTAGCTGTCAGCGATGTAACAGGCGAGGTCCGAGTGCGACGCATGCTGGGATGCTTTGCCGCCGGACGCATACTGAACCCACGCACCGCGCGCTCGCAATGTCACGGCGGCATGATCTGGGGCATAGGCATGGCCCTGACCGAGGAATTGACCCATGATCGCAGAGACGGGCACATGGTGAACCGCGACCTTGCGGGCTATCACTTGCCGGTCAATGCGGACGTACCGCCGCTTGAGGTTCATTTTGTCGAAGAGCGGGATGACTGGGCCGGCCCGATGCAGGCCAAGGGGATCGGGGAGTTGGGCATCTGCGGTGCCGGGGCATCGATTCTGAACGCCATCCATAACGCCAGCGGCGCACGGATCAGAGACCTTCCCGCGACACCAGATCGAGTCCTTGCCGCGTTGCCTGAATAGCGGTGGAGGATCGCAGATACCGACGAGCAGTGCGCAAAACTGCCCTGAGCGGCGTGGTGGATAGTCTTTGAAACTCGTCGGAGGGTCACAGGTAGATTATGGGCGTGAACCACGCATCATGTGCCTCGTTGACGCACGCCTGCCAGCCCTTTCACCAGCGGCGGCCAGTACCTCTATTGCTTCATTGCGGGGGATGCCATCTGGCCCCGCCCTTCTGGCAGTGCGTTTGGCGTTTTCCCGAGTTTGGATTCGGGTACTGGCGCGCGCGCTTCGAGAAATTTCGGCGATCGTAGGTCGGTGGCACAGCGCGGCATTATTTTTCGTGCCCCACAGGGCTGCCAGAACAAAATGGATATTCTTGTCCGCAAGGCCTTTTTCGCAGACCAGTGCCCTGAACAGCTTGTCGGCGACAGCTCAGGAACTTTTGTCCGTAAATCAGGTTTGAGCTTTCTCGTTGGACGAGCACTCTGCTGACCTTCGCGCGTGGAATTTACGAGGAATGCACAAAGCCGCCTCACGGCACCAACCATTGTCGCACTGGCGGAGAACGCAAGATCGGGCGCGGGTGACGATTTCTTCCGACGCCGAGCCGGCGGCATCGCCGAGATCATGGGCGCCGGGCTGGGCCGATCGCCGGATTTGAAGCGCACTCAGCGCGTGCGCTCACTCCTTAACAAGAAAGGCACCGCCGTTTCGGGCAGTGCCTTGCATTGAATTTGGCAGATGATCAGGCGGCGTTGCGGCTTCCGAGCACTTCGCCTACACGCTCCTGCGCCTTGAATTCCTCGACCCCGTCGACGGCCGCGACTTCGCGGGTCAGGCGTTCAAGTGCGGCTTCGTAGAGCTGACGCTCCGAATAGGACTGTTCGCGCTGGTCGTCGTTGCGGTGCAGGTCGCGCACAACCTCGGCGATGGAAATGAGGTCGCCTGAATTGATCTTCTGTTCGTATTCCTGCGCGCGACGGGACCACATGGCGCGTTTCACGCGGGCACGGCCCTTGAGGGTGTCCATCGCCTTGCCGACAATGTCTGGCGACGAGAGCGAGCGCATACCGACAGAGGACGCCTTAGCCGTCGGAACCCGGAGCGTCATCTTGTCCTTGTCGAACGTGATCACGAACATCTCCAGCGTGATGCCGGCGACGTCCTGCTGCTCGATGGACACGATCTGGCCCACGCCATGCGCCGGATACACCACAAAATCATTGGGGCGAAACTCTGCGGTTTTCTTGGACTTGCTCATCAGCGCTCCTGTGATCGTAACGATTCTCATGAATCGGATTATTGCGCACCGCTGAATCCGCCGAAGCGGCTGAAAGACATTCGCGGTTGCGTTTGGTGGCGGTCGGGGGTCACCAGGTTCATTTTCAGATCCGGCGTCTCGCCAGCGGACCTTCTACATAGCAAGTTTTTGGGCAAAAATAAAGGATGCACTGCAAAAATTTCTTTCTGCAGGCGGGATTCGTTGCAGTTTTTACGAATAATTCATTACAAATTACAATTATCCGTCAACCCGGTGCCGAAAAACCACCGACGATTCGCCTCAGCCGCCCTCGCCCGGCTTTTCGGAGAAATAGGCTTCCAGCTTGCCCTTTTCACCGTCGTGCTTTTCCGCATCCGGCATCGGGTCGAGTTTCGTTACCAGAACCGGCCACATTTCCGAATACTTGCGGTTGAAATCAACCCAGTTCTCCATATCCGGCTCCGTGTCTGGACGGATGGCATCCGCCGGGCATTCCGGCTCACAGACGCCACAGTCGATGCACTCGTCGGGATGAATGACCAACATGTTCTCGCCTTCGTAGAAGCAGTCTACGGGGCACACCTCCACGCAGTCGGTGTATTTGCAGTTGATGCAATTGTCCGTCACGACATATGTCATCGTTTCGATCCCAAGGAAATGCAGTCAGTTGTCAGGTCGGGCTCTGATTGCCTGACAAGCAGGGGGAATTCAAGAGGGCCCGTCCCGATTTTGATCGAGGGCCCGGCGGTCCTTCTTCGTCGGTCGGCCACCGCCCTCGAACGCCGGGCCGCCGGGAGTGCGCCGGCGCTTGTCGACAGTCTCGCGCTTTTCATAAAGCGCCTGGGCTTCAACTGCCGGTCCACGGCGGGTGCCGAGGGCCTTCACCTCCACCACGAGGACAGTATCGTTCCAGGAAAACGTCAGGACGTCGCCCGGCCGGACCTGCGTGGACGGTTTGGAGATACGGGCAGCATTCAGACGAACGTTGCCGGAGGAGACCACCTTCGCGGCAAGTGTGCGCGTCTTGTAAAACCGTGCATGCCAGAGCCACTTGTCGATGCGGAGCGACGCCGGCTCGTCCGTCACTTTCGTTCCTTGAGGGCCATCAGCGCCGCGAAAGGATTATCGGGGTCGATCGGCTGATCCTTTGGTTTCGGTTTGGCGGAGCGCTGTTTCTGGGGCTTTCCGCCATCCTTGCCCTTGCTTTTCTGCCGATCCTGCCGGGGCGGTCTGCCCTGCTTCTTCGCGCCGCCACCAGCGGGACGACGCCTCGGGGCCCAGCGGAAGGTGAAGAAGGTTTCCATTTCCGGTGCCTGATCGCCTTCCGACGCAGGCACCTCGGCCGTTGCTGACTCTGCTTCTGCAGGCACAGTTTCCTGCGCTGCGGGTTCGGCAGTGGCGTCCTTCGCAGGCTCATCCGCCTCTGCCGGCGTTGCACCGTTTTCCGTCGCTCCGTTAAGGGATTCTTCCGTCGCCGCTGCCGCTTCGCTAGTCTCTGGTTGCGATGCGTCGCCCGGCGTTGGTTCCTCGGCCGGTGTCTCCGCTTCTGCGGCCTTTGGTTCCGGGGTCGGCCGCTGTTTCTCGCGTTCGCTCTTCTCTGCGGAATAGCCCATGCCGGTCATCAGGTCGGCAAACTGTTCGAGTGTCAGACCGGTAATCGACAGCATATCGGCAGTAGCTTCGAAACCCTGGCGTGTATCCATCGAGCGGATCATGTCCGCCAACCGCTCCAGCATATCGATGCGGATCGCGCGAGCACCGGCGAGGCGATAGCCGGCATGGCCGTAGTAACCAGCAGGAGCGTCCGGCAAGGCCGGAACCGTCACCAGACCTGGCGGCGGTGCCGAGGGAAAATCGTCCAAGCCGGCAAACAGCCCCCAAAGGACGAGGCGCAGACGCGTCGGTGCGGGTTTCAGAAGAAGCGGCTGGAAAAGCGTGAACTGGCCGAAACGGACACCGTGCTTGCGCAGGAGCGCGCGTTGTTCCTGTTCGAGATTCTTTACATCGTCGGCCACTTCCGAGCGCGACAGCACGCCCATCGTCTCAACCAGCCGGAAAGCGATACCGCGGGCCATGCCCGACAGCGTCTCGTCATCGCGCAACGCAATCAGCGGCTCGAAGAGCGCGGCGATCTTGCGGTCGATCCAGTGCTGCAACCTGCGCCGGACCCGTTCCGCCACCTCTGTGCCGGCTTCCTCATCCACGAATGGCTGGACCTGCGGTGAGAGTGCATCGGCACCGGCGACGAGTTTGCCGACGGCGTACTCGCCCCACATCAGGCCACCTTGTTCCGTGAGGT
The DNA here is from genome assembly GCF_009931615.1 of Algicella marina. Taxonomy (NCBI): domain Bacteria; kingdom Pseudomonadati; phylum Pseudomonadota; class Alphaproteobacteria; order Rhodobacterales; family Paracoccaceae; genus Algicella; species Algicella marina. Next base: position 2,120,927 of record NZ_CP046620.1, read on the forward strand.
CGATCTCCGTGTCCGGAGCATTATAGAACTTGTCCGAGCGCAGGGAGAAGGCCGGTTGCAGCGCCGCGAGTCCGGCGGCCCGCAAGGTCTTTGCCTCATCGGCGTTGGCCGTCGGGTCCAACTGGAACCGGAAGCCTTCCAAGCGGCCCACGAATTGTTCTTCGATGTGGACTTCACCCTGATCGTTCACGTCAGCCACGAGGCTCTCCTTCTGCTTCAACCGGCGCATCAGTACCGATGTGCGCCGATCGACAAATCTCTGTGTCAGACACGCATGGAGTGCATCTGACAGGCGGTCTTCTACAGCACGCGTCTCTTCGCGCCAATGGTTTGTATCGCTGACCCAATCTTTGCGCTGAGCAACGTACGTCCAGGTCCGGACAAAAGCCAGTCTGCGGGATATCGCGTCGATGTCGCCGGTGGTCTTGTCGATCCTTGCCACCTGCTTGGCCAGCCAGTCATCCGGGATGCCGGCGCCCTCGTGCAGGAATTCGAAGATTCGCTGACAGAGAGTTGCGTGTTCGTTGGCGGCGATGTTGCGAAAATCGGGAATCTGGCAGACATCCCACAGCAGCCGGACATCCGGACCGCCGGCAATCCTGTCGCGCATTGTCGGCACGGACCAGAGCGCCTTCAGCGTGGCAAGGTCGTCGGCTTCACGGGCTCGGATCAGTTCCTCGTGGGGGCTCGGTGCCTCCAGGCTGGCGATGAGCTTTTCGGGTGTGCCGAAGTCGAGCGCCGAATTGCGCCATTGCAGCTTGCGGATGGGCGCGAAGCGGTGGTTCTCGATAGCGTCGATTACCGGTTCGTCGAGGGGTGCCGCCTCACCCGTTACTCCGAAGGTGCCATCTGTCGTATACCGTCCGGCGCGGCCGGCGATCTGCGACAACTCGTTGGCCTGCAAATGCCGGTGACGACGGCCATCGAATTTCGACGTGCCGGAGAAGGCCACGTGGCGGACATCCAGGTTGAGGCCCATGCCAATCGCATCGGTGGCGACGAGAAAATCGACGTCGCCATTCTGGTAGAGTTCGACCTGTGCATTGCGGGTGCGCGGGCTGAGAGCGCCCATGACGACCGCCGCCCCACCCTTCTGCCGCCGCAGCAATTCGGCGATTGCGTAGATGTTCTCCACCGAGAAGCCGACGACGGCAGAGCGGGCCGGGATGCGAGACAGTTTTCGGCTGCCGGAGTAGGTGAGACTCGAGAACCTCTCGCGGCGGATGAATGCGGCCTGCGGTACGAGGCTGGCGATCCGGCTGCGCATAGTTTCCGCACCGAGGAACATCGTCGTCTGCAAGCCGCGGGCGTTCAGCAACCTGTCTGTAAAGACATGGCCGCGTTCCGGGTCGGCGCAGAGCTGGATCTCGTCGATGGCGAGGAAGTCAGCGCCGATGTCGACCGGCATCGCCTCCACCGTGCAGACCCAGTAGGTGGCGCGTGGCGGTACGATGCGTTCCTCGCCGGTTACCAACGCGACGACGGAGGGACCGCGAAGGGCAACGATCCGATCATAGACCTCCCGCGCCAGAAGGCGCAGCGGCAGACCGATGACACCGGTTCGGTGGCCGAGCATCCTTTCGATCGCGTAGTGTGTCTTGCCGGTATTCGTCGGCCCAAGCACCGCGGAAATGCGGGCATCGTGGATGGACATGCGCTGCTGGGCTTTCCTTCAGAGGGTCGAACGACCGAGATTCAGCCGAAGCCTTTCGATAGCCTGGTTGATCTGGTCGCGATGCGGATTGATTTCCTGCGCCTTCTCGAAGGCCAGCAAGGCACGATCCGTATTGCCCATTTCTTCCTGAATGATGCCGAGACCGATCAGGGCCTCGTAATGGTGAGGGTTGAGCGACAGCGCCGTGAAGATGTCGGAGACCGCAAGCGCGTACTCTTCCAGATTGAAGAACACCGTAGCACGAAGATGCCAGCCCTCGGCGAATTCGGGGGCATGATCCGTGAGGGCGGTGAGGTGTTCGAGAGCGACCTGATATTTCTCCTGCTCGATCAGTTCGCGGGCTCGTTCGAGCAGCATGTCCGCGGTAGCGGACCCTGATCGCGACCAGTTGCGGTGGAGCTTGTTTTCCACTGACTGCCACGTCGGCAGATCTTCGCGGGCAAGTTCCTCCAGCAGTTCAGCGGCCTCCGCCTGCCGGTCCTCCCTCTCTGAAATGGATTGCGCATTCGCGGACTGGCCCGAAAACAGGGCAAGTGACGCAACGGCAAAAATCCGGATGGCTTCATTAATTGCCTTCATGCTTTATATGATAACACCGAACCCACCGAAATCGAGAGGTGGAAATGCAAAATATTGTCCATCCAAGTTGAAAAGGACTGAACATGAGTGATGTGATTTCGGCCGCCGTGACCGCCCTGAACGAAAAGCTCGCCGGCAACGAATTCGAAGGTTCGGCAAAATTCGTAATCGAGGATGAAGGCTCGGTGCGGATCGACGAGACTGGTGCCCGCGCCGATGACTCCGACGCGGATGTGACGATGACAGCCGATGCGGAAACTTTTCAGGGTATTCTGGATGGCGAAGTCAATCCGACCAGTGCCTTCATGTCCGGCAAGCTCGCAATAGACGGCGACATGGGTATGGCCATGAAACTCGGGGCTATTCTTTCCTGAATATTCAGCAAGATACGGCGCCCCTGCTGAACCAATTGGCGGGTGTGCCAGGCGGCGGCAAAGCTCATTGGCTGAAGACCGCTGACGGAACCCGCTTGCGCATCGCCATCTGGAACGGCGGCGCGAAGGGGACGGTGCTGCTGTTTCCCGGTCGGACCGAATACATCGAAAAATATGGCCCCGTCGTTTCCCGCCTGACCGGCTGGGGACTGAATGCCGTCGTGATCGACTGGCGTGGCCAAGGGCTTTCGGACCGGCCAATCAGCGGCAAGTCTATCGGTTTCGTGGAAAATTTCGCGGAGTACCAGGACGATTTGCTCACCGTTCTGGAGGCCGATCCGGTCAAGGCGCTGCCTGATCCACGGTTCGTCTTCTGCCACTCGATGGGCGGGTGCATCGCGCTGCGGGCCCTGATCGACGGGTTGGATGTGAAGGCCGCCGTCTTTTCCGCCCCCATGTACGGCATTCAAGTGCCACTGGAAGCGGCATCGAAGGCGTTGATCTCTCTCGGGCCATCGCTCGGCCTCGGACGGTCCTTCGCGCCAGGCTCCGGCAACCACACCTATGTCTCGACCGTGGATTTCAGGGACAATGTCCTTACTAGCGATGAACCTACGTTCCGGCGGTTGCAGGATCACGCGAAGCTCGCCCCTGAACTCTGCCTTGGCGGCGCGAGTTTCCGCTGGCTGCATTCGGCCTTCCGGGAAATGGCCGAATTGGAGAGCCTGCCGCCGCCCACGGTGCCGAGCCTGACGTTCCTCGGTGACAAAGAGCGGATCGTTTCGCCTTCGATGATCCGGAAACTGGCGACACGTGATGCAAACAGCGAACTCGTGATCTGCCCCGGTGCCGAGCACGAGATCTGGATGGAGCGGCCGGAAATCCAGGCTCCCGTCTGGGAGAAGACGCGGGCGTTCCTCGCTCCCTGGCTGGACGACTGAGCGGCGGGATCAGACAGAATTCAGCAGTTCCAGTGCATCGGCGTAAATCCGCCGATTGGCGGCTGCAATGATCCTTCCGCCCGCCTCTGCCGGGCCGCCATCCCAGTTTGTCACGATTCCTCCGGCCCCGGTGACGACGGCCATCGGCCCCTGAATGTCATAGGGGTGAAGTCCGGCCTCGATCACAAGGTCGATCTGACCCATCGCCAGCAGAGCATAGGCGTAGCAATCAATGCCGTAGCGGGTCAGACGAACGGCTGCTGACACGGCTTCGAAGGCAGTTCGGTCCGCCGGAGTGCCGATTTCGGGAAAGGTCGAGAACAGCACCGCATCCTTCAGACATTCAACATTGCGCACACGTATGGGTTGAGGCCGCCCCCTGCCCCGCTGATATTGTGCGCCGTTCGCGTCACCCCAGAAGCGTTCCGCCGTAAATGGCTGATCGATCATGCCGAGAATTGGGGCGGCGCCATGGTTGACAGCAATCAGCGTGCCCCAACTCGGGACGCCGGAAAGGAATGCGCGGGTGCCATCTATCGGGTCAAGAACCCAAGTGTAACCACTTGACCCTGCTACGTTTTCCCCCTCCTCGCCAAGAATGCCATCGTCCGGCCTGCGCGCGGCGAGAACGGCACGCATCGCGAGTTCGGCAGCCTTATCGGCCTGGGTGACGGGATCAAAGTTTCCGCCGTCTGCCTTGTTCTCTACCATAAGCGACGGCGCGCGGAACTGGGGCAGCGTAATTTGGGCGGCGGCATCGGCCAAAGCAAAGGCGACGGCGAGAAGTTCCTCACCGTCGCCCATGAAATCTTCGCGTGTCATCGTTGCCATCTCCCTTGTTTGCAAAGGAACTGGCACAGGCGCGCCGGGCCGTCAATCAGACTGGCCGAGTGCGCGATCTTCAGGCGACGTCGCTCAGCACCCGCGCAAGGTCGAACAATTTGCGCCGCTGTTCTTCCGGAATGGCGTAGTAGGAACGGACAAGTTCGAGGGCCTCACGGTCCGCAAGCAAATCACCGGCCTGATCCACGTTGTCACGCGCACTGTCCTGATCGTATTCGCTTGCAAGCCCTTCGAAGAAAAAGGCAATTCGCACATCCAGCACCTGCCCAATATCCCAAAGCCGGGAGGCGCTGACACGGTTCATACCGGTCTCGTATTTCTGAATCTGCTGGAACTTGATTCCAACCGCTTCACCCAGCTGCTGTTGGGTCATTCCAAGCATCCACCTACGGTGGCGGATCCTCTTGCCCACATGCACATCAACAGGATGTTTCATTACCCATATCTCCTTCAGGCACACACCATTTACAAACCATCACCTACCCTTCAACCGGATACGGCGATGGAACTCTCATTTACTATAGCCCGGACGCAACATCCAAAAGACCACACAACTAGCATAATACGTTTGGAAGAATTTTAATACAACTTTGAGGCAAGTCGGTTAAACTTTGCGCATTAGAGAACCATTTGATCAGATTGGCGGGCCGTTTCAGCTCGCCAGTTGCTTTGCAACCCGTTTGCGCTCATGCGGATCCAGGTGGCGTTTGCGAAGGCGGATGTGGTTCGGCGTCACCTCCACCAGTTCATCCGTATCGATATAGGCGATGGCTTCCTCGAGACTCAGCTTGCGCGGCGGGGTCAGTCGAACAGCCTCATCGGTGCCGGAAGCGCGAACGTTGGTAAGCTTCTTGCCCTTGAGTGGATTGACCTCAAGATCGTTTTCCCGGGAATGTTCGCCGAGGATCATGCCCTGATAGACCTGCTCGCCCGTGGTCACGAAGAAGTGGCCCCGATCCTCCAGGTTGAAGATCGCATACGCGACAGCATTGCCATTCTCCATCGAGATCAACACCCCGGCCCGACGGCCAGGAATGTTGCCCTTGAACGGTGCCCATTCGTGGAAGACGCGGTTGAGCACACCGGTGCCCCGCGTATCCGTCAGGAACTCGCCGTGGTAGCCGATCAGTCCGCGCGACGGGACGTGCGCGACGATACGGGTCTTGCCGCCGGCGCCAGTGCGCATTTCTGCGAGATCGCCCTTGCGGGTCGCCAGTTTTTCGACAACGACACCGGAGTATTCCTCATCGACGTCGATCGTTACCTCCTCGATCGGCTCGTGCTGGACACCGTCGATTTCGCGGAAAATCACCTGCGGGCGGGAAACGGAAAGTTCGAACCCTTCGCGCCGCATATTCTCGATCAGCACACCCATCTGAAGTTCGCCGCGACCGGCGACTTCAAACGCCTCGCCGCCCGGCGTTTCACTGACCTTGATAGCCACGTTCGATTCAGCTTCCTTCAGAAGCCGGTCCCGGATGACACGTGACTGCACCTTGCTGCCGTCACGGCCGGCCAGCGGGCTGGTGTTGATGCCAAAGGTAACGGTGATCGTGGGCGGGTCGATGGGCTGCGCCGGAATCGCCTCGCTGACGGCCGTGTCGCAGAGCGTATCGGCCACGGTAGCCTTGGCCATGCCGGCAATGGAAACGATGTCACCGGCTTCGGCGACGTCAATGGGCTGCTGCGAAAGACCACGAAAAGCGAGAATCTTGGTCGCGCGGAAACGCTCGATTTCCTTGCCGTCGCGGGACAGGGCCTTGATCGACTGGCCGGTTTTCAGGGTGCCACTCTCAACCCGGCCCGTGAGAATGCGGCCAAGGAATGCGTCACCGCCGAGTGTCGTCGCCAGCATCGAAAAAGGTTCGTCTTTCGCCGTGACCTGCCGGGGTTCGGGCACATGACGGATAACAAGGTCGAACAGCGCATCGAGGTTCTTGCGTGGGCCGTCCAGTTCCTCGTCCGCCCAGCCGCTGCGGCCGGACGCGTACAGAACGGGGAAATCCAGCTGATGCTCATCCGCGTCCAGACCGGCGAACAGGTCGAAGACTTCGTCCAGCGCCCGGTCCGGCTCCGCATCGTGCTTGTCCACCTTGTTCAGCACGACGATCGGACGCAGGCCGAGAGCCAGCGCTTTCGAGGTGACGAACTTGGTCTGTGGCATCGGGCCTTCGGCAGCATCGACCAGAAGCACGACACCGTCCACCATAGAAAGGATACGTTCCACCTCTCCGCCGAAATCGGCGTGGCCCGGCGTGTCGACGATGTTGATCCGCGTGCCGCGCCACTCCACTGACGTGGCCTTGGCAAGAATGGTGATCCCGCGTTCCCGCTCCAGATCGTTCGAATCCATGGCCCGTTCGACGGTGGCCTGGTTTTCCCGGTAGATGCCGGACTGCTTCAGCAGTTCGTCGACAAGGGTTGTCTTGCCGTGGTCGACGTGTGCGATGATCGCGATGTTCCGCAGTTGCATGGGGGGCGTTCCTTTGCCACAAACATTAAGGGCCCCGACCGTTGTCGGGACCCTGTTCGCGCCTGCAATAAGCGGGATTGACGCAAAAGGCAACCGGCCTCAGGAGCCTTCAACCCTTGATTTCAGGGATTGCAGGCCCTTTTCGTAATCCGCGCCGACCCAGCCTTCCATCATCAGCCCCATGTAGCGCCAGACAGGATTGAGGCCGAGATCGGTGGAGAAAGTCCACTCCACCTCGGTGCCCGTGTCGACCGGGCGAAGAAGCCAGGCGGCATCTGCGGTGCCCATCGGTCCGAAATCGAGGGCGGTCTCGACGCGTTCGTCCGGGACCGCTGCAATGATTTCCTGCGATCCGGTGCCAACGTCGTCCTGATCGCTGACCCATTCCATCCGGTTGCCAACCCCCTGATCCGGGCCGGAAAATTTGACGACCATATCGGGGTCACGCTCCGTCCAGGGGGACCATTCGTGGAACGCTTGAAGGCTGTCGAGATACGGATAAATCTCTGCTGGCGATGCGGCGATGGTGATCGAGCGGCTGGCTGACACAACGCGGGGCAATGCGTAGGCGAACAAGATGAGGCCTGCGGCGATGACGGACACAGCAAGGATGACGCGCTTGATTCTCCGCATTGCCGACACCCCCGCAAAGACCACCTGCAAATAGTGACATGAGCGTCGCTTTGACGCAATCTCCGACCCTGTGTCGTGCTTTCAGCCGGGGCGAGGCGGCTCTAGCCTGAGAACGGAAAAAGGAGCGGAACTATGCGGGCAATGCGCATTCACAAGCTGGGCGCCCCATTGCAACTGGATGAGGTGCCACCGCCGCGGCCGAAAGCGGGCGAGGTTCTGGTCGAGATCGCGGCATGCGGTATCAATTTCGGCGACACGCTGATCCAGAAGGGCACTTACCAGGAAAAGTTTGAGCTGCCCTTCACTCCGGGCATGGAAATCTGCGGCGTGGTCCGGGAGTTGGGCGCTGGGGTCGAGGGGCTGGGTATTGGCCAGCGCGTTGCTGCCTATGGCGGTGTCGGCGGACTGGCCGAATTTGCGGTTCTGAAGGCCGCGACCTGCGTGACAGTGCCTGATGCGATGTCGGACGCGGAGGCGGCGGCCTTCCTTGTGGCATATGGCACCAGCGATGTTGCCCTGCACGACAAGGCGCAACTTAAATCCGGCGAGCGGTTGCTGGTTCTGGGGGCAGCCGGTGGTGTGGGACTGACAGCCGTGGAACTGGGAAAACTCATGGGTGCGGAGGTGATCGCCTGCGCCCGTGGCGCGGGCAAGCTGGAGGTTGCCGCGGGAGCCGGAGCGGACCACCTGATCGACAGTGAAACGGATGACATTCGCGGGATGGTCAAGGAACTGGGCGGCGCGGACGTCGTCTATGACCCGGTCGGCGGCGAACAGTTTACCGCCGCGCTGCGCGCCTGCAGGCCCGAAGGCCGCTATCTGCCGATCGGGTTTGCCAGCGGCACGGTCCCGCAGATCCCGGCCAACATCATTCTCGTCAAGAACATCACTGTCATCGGCTTTTATTGGGGCGGTTATGCGAAACTGCGCCCCAGCGTTCTGACGCGCAGTTTCCGCCGACTATTCGACTATTACGAACAGGGGCGATTGAAGCCGCATGTGAGCCATGTTCTTCCATTGGCGCAGGCCAATGAAGCTCTCACCCTGATCTCGACGCGCAAGGCCACCGGTAAAGTCATAGTCGATGTGCAGGCGTAGGGTGTGGACCGGTCAGCCTGTGGCCTTCAGCAGATGCGGGTGATAGGCATCACGGACGAAACTGGCCAGCGCGGTCACCAGCGGCATGTCCGATCTGCCAGCATGATACATGTTGATCTTGAATTCCGGCAGTTGCGGCAGGGTGCCTCCGTGGTCAATCTGCTGCAGGTGTGGCGCAGCGTTGCCGGCGATGTTCGCATGGACGGCGAGGTCGGCCGAGACGGTGGCATCTATCGTGCGTGAACTGTCGCTTTCCACGACCATGTCCCATTCTATGCCCATCTCGTCGAGGGCCTGCTGAACCGCGAGGCGGAAAATGCATACCCGTTCGAACGCGAGTTTCAGGGGCCGGTGGCGCCAGGCTGATCCGCCCGGGGCACCGACCCAGAGCAAGGGTTGCGTGAGCAGCGTTTCGCCTTCCGGCTCGCAGTCGACCTCCGTTGTCAGGATCACGTCAAGCTCGCCACGGGCATATTGCGCCTTGAGGCCCTTCGTGAAGGATGAAACCAGTTCGACCCGCACTCTGGGATATTCCGCCGCAAAGCGTTGCAGAACCTTCGGAACGTAGGGGTAGATGATGTCGTGCGGTACGCCGAACCGTATTTCACCCTCGTAGGCATCGCCGGCCATCCGGGCCCAGACCTCGTCGTTCAGGGCCAGCATCCGCCGCCCGTAGGAGAGTAGCTGCTCTCCTTGTGCCGTCAGGTTGACCCCGCGCTGCGTTCGATCCAGCAACGGCTGGCCGAGGCTCTCCTCCAGCCGCTTGAGCTGCATGGAAACTGCGGACTGGGTCAGGTTGAGCTGTCCCGCAGCACGGGTCACGCCGCCCATCTCGGCCACGGTGACGAAGGCACGCAGGGCTGTCAGATCCAGATTCCTCGGCATATCAAATTCCTTGATGGTGAACAGTCTTATCATTCATTTGTCTTATGTACCAAGCTGGGCAATATACATCAAGAACCTTGATGGTAGCAAAACATCCATCACGTTTCATGAAAGAAACCGAACCGACAAAGGACAGTCGTCATGGCTCAGACATCAACACTCAACGGTCGCATCTACCGGGCCGGATCACAATCACTGCTACAGCGGATGGCCGCAGCGCTGCTGGCTGCGGACGCCCGGTATAAAGCTCGGATCGCGCTGCAGGAAATGTCCGCTCGGGAACTTGAGGATATCGGCCTTACGGACAAGGCCACCGGTGTTCACAGAGAAATTGCGCGCTGGAATGCGCCTTCCATGATGCTCCGCTAATGACCGCGTCGGGGACGTCCGGCGCCGATTCCGCGAACTTCAAGTGGAAGTTCGTCGATCTGGCGCCGGACTTGAGGCGATCGGTCAGTCCGCCGCGAGGTCTATGAGGTCCAGGACGGCGGGACCCATCGCCTCCACGATCTTTCCGACACCTTCAGCGTTCGGATGGATGCCGTCGCCCTGCATCCATTGTCTTGCATCGCTGAGATTTTCACCGCCCAGAGCCGCAAAGAAATTCGGATAGAGCAGAGCGCCATACTGCTCCGCCAGTTCTGGAAACACGGCGTCGAACGACTTTTTGTAATAGGCGCCGAAATTGCCGGCTGACGGAACGGTCGTGATCAGGACTGGCAAGCCCTTTTCGTCTATTGTCGTCAGAATTCCGTCGATGTTGGCGCGCGTATCGGCCGGGTCGACCCCACGAAGCATATCGTTTGCCCCGAGGTTGACGATGACAGCCTCCACTTCAGGTGTGAGGCTCCAGGCGGTGCGGGCCAGGCCGCCGGCCGAGGTGTCACCGGAAACGCCGCCATTTATGATCCGAACTTCTGCGCCCTCGTTGCGCAGCCATGCCTGCATCTGCGGCACAAATCCCTCCTCTTCCGGCAGACCGAAGCCCTGTGTCAGGCTGTCGCCGAGCGCGAGGATGACGGTTTCCTCTGCCATTGCGGGAAAAACCGCTAGAATTGAAACGGCAATTGCGGCCAGCCATCGGTTGCACTTGTTGCGCAGCGCACCATATGCGCCTGTGTAGCCGGAAGAATTTGACCGTGTCGGAGATTGTCGTTTCATGGAAGCTCCCGTTATCGCGCTGGATGATGTCACTCTATCTCTGGATGGGAATGCCGGACGAGTGGAAATCCTGAAAGGCATCTCCCTCAGCGTCCCCAAGGGTGAGACACTGGGCCTCGTCGGGCCGTCTGGCTCCGGCAAATCCTCGCTGCTGATGGTCATGGGTGGGCTGGAAATGGCGACATCCGGTTCTGTAAGTGTTCTCGGACGCAACATCACCCATCTGGGCGAGGACGATCTTGCCCGCTTTCGCAGGGATAATATGGGGGTGGTGTTCCAGTCTTTCCACCTGATCCCGACGATGACGGCCCTGGAGAACGTGGCCACGCCACTGGAACTGGCCGGCAGACGCGATGCCTTCGAGCGGGCGGAGGCAGAACTGGCCTCCGTCGGGCTGGGAGACCGGGTGCACCATTATCCGGCACAGATGTCGGGAGGTGAGCAGCAACGTGTCGCGCTCGCCCGCGCATCGGCACCGCGCCCGGCCGTTCTGTTGGCGGACGAGCCGACCGGCAACCTCGACGGTGCGACCGGCGAGGCAATCATGAAGCTGCTGTTCGACCTGCGGGACCGGCACGGCTCCACACTTGTACTTGTCACCCATTCGCACGAATTGTCCAAACGGTGTGACAGGATCATCCGGCTGCGGGACGGCAGCCTGGACGGTGACGCGGATGAAAAGGTCGAGGCGGCCGAATGAGTATCCGCACGGTCCTGCGCATCGCGTTTCGTGAGTTGCGCGGCGGAGTCACCGGTTTTCGCATTCTGTTGATTTGCCTCGCGCTTGGTGTCGCCGCGATTGCGGCCGTAGGCACGATCCGGACTTCCATTCAGCAGGGTCTGGAACGGGAGGGCGCGGCGCTGCTTGGTGGAGATGCGGAGGCGCGATTCACATATCGCTTCGCGGAACCGGCGGAACGGGACTGGCTGGAAGACAATGCCATTGCCGTGTCCGAGGTGGTGGATTTCCGGTCGATGGCGACAACGCAGGTAGACGGCGAGCGCAAGCGGGCCCTTGCGCAGGTAAAGGGCGTGGACGACGCCTATCCGCTTTACGGGCAGGTCCAGTTGGACCCCGCGATGCCGATCGGGCAGGCGTTGGAAGGTGCGGGGGGACTTCCGGGTATGGTGGCCGAGAAGGTCTTGACCGATCGGCTGGGCCTGCAGGCTGGCGATGTCGTGACACTGGGAGAGACGGACTTCAGGCTGATGGCGGCGATCATTCGCGAGCCGGACGGCGTGACCGCGGGCTTCAGCCTCGGACCGCGGATCATCGTGTCCACGGAAGCGCTTGATGGTTCCGGCCTGCTGTCGACAGGGACGCTGTACAATACCTCTTACCGTCTGAAGCTTTCACCCGAAATCAGCGTCGCCGCATTGCGTCGGCAGACCCTTAACCAGTTCCGTGAGAGTGGCCTGCGCTGGCGTGATAACCGCAACGGGACGCCCGGCGTTTCACGGTTCGTCGACCGGCTGTCTTCGTTTCTGGTCCTTGTCGGACTCGCGGGCCTCGCCGTTGGCGGCGTCGGCGTCTCGGCGGCAGTGCGCACCTATCTCGGCGGCAAAACGGAGACGATAGCTACGCTGAAAACCCTCGGCGCGACCGGCGCGACCATCTTCGCGATCTACATGCTGCAGGTCGGCGTATTGGCGGCGGTCGGGGTGACGCTGGGGCTGTTGATCGGTGCGGGCATTCCGGTGCTGCTCGCACCGGTGCTTTCGGGGATGCTGCCGATCCCGGCGGTATTCAGTTTCTACTGGCAGCCGCTGGTGGAGGCGGGGTTCTACGGATTGCTGACGGCGATGATCTTCACCATCTGGCCACTGGCCCGTGCCCGCGATATCCGCGCCGCCGGGTTGTTTCGCGACGTGACCGCCACCCAGAATGCCCTGCCCCGGCCCGTATACCTGATCGTCACGGCTGTGCTCGCCGTTCTGCTGGCGGGCGTGGCTATCTGGGCATCGGGAATCGCCTTTCTGGCAACCTGGTCGATCGTCGGCATCGTCGCATCACTGGCGGTTCTGGCACTGGCGGCACGGCTTATCCAGTCAATCGCCCGCAAGCTGGCGCGCAGCCGGCTTTCGCGCGGAAATCCGGCGCTGCGGCTGGCTTTCGGCTCGGTCGGCGGGCCCGGTGGCGAAACCACCAGTGTGGTGCTGTCCATCGGGCTTGGGCTGACGGTGCTGGCCGCCATCGGGCAAATCGACAGCAACCTGCGCAACGTCATGAACCAGGAACTGCCCGGCGTGGCTCCGGCGTTCTTCTTTCTCGATATCCAGACGGAACAACTGCCCGGTTTCGAGGAAATTGCCACGGGCACCGGCCGGGCTGACCGGATCGAGACAGCGCCGATGCTGCGCGGCATCATCACCCGTATCAACGACGAGCCGGCGCGAGACTACGTGATGCGCGAAACCGGAGAGCGCCACTGGGCGCTTTCCGGGGACCGGGGCGTCACCTATGCAGCCACACCGCCGGACGGTGCGGAGATCACGTCCGGAAGCTGGTGGGAAGAAGGATATGACGGCCCGCCGGTGATGAGCTTTGCCGAGGAAGAGGCCGAAGAGATGGGCCTGAAACTCGGCGACCGCGTTACGATCAACGTGCTGGGGCGCGACCTGACGGCCGAAATCACCAGTTTCCGCGTGGTCGAATTCCAGAACATGGGGATCAACTTTCTGATGATCCTGAATCCGGGCGCATTGCAGGGGGCGCCGCATTCGCACATCGCTACCGTCTATTCGGAGCCGGAAACCGAGGCCGCACTTCTCGGCGATCTTGCCGACGCCTACCCGAACATCACGGCCATCCGCGTGCGCGACGCGATTAACCGGGTATCGGAAGCGCTCAACGGCATTGCCGCAGCGACCCGCTATGGCGCGCTCGCCACCCTGCTGACGGGTTTCGTGGTGCTGATCGGCGCTGCCGCCGCGGGCGAACGGCGGCGGGTATTTGAAGCCGCAGTGCTGAAGACCGTGGGGGCTACGCGTGCCCGGATACTGACCAGCTTTGCGCTGCGATCACTGATGCTGGGAGGGGCCGCCGGCCTCGTGGCGATTTTTGCCGGCATGGCAGCAAGTTGGGGCGTGATGCGCTTCGTAATGGAGGAATCCTACCGGTTCGAACCGGTCTCTGCCGTGGCCATCGTGGTGGGTGGCGCGCTGGCCAGCCTGCTGGCCGGATTGGCGTTCGCCTGGCGGCCACTGAGCCTTCGCCCGGCATCCGTTTTGCGGGCCAAGGACTGACAGCAGGGCCAAACATGCCTGCTGAAGTGTCCTAACGGGCGAATATTGGCTGCGGCACACTGCCATTGGGCGGAAACAGCCTTGAAAAACACGGCCCAGATGCCAATATCACTTTAGAGTTCTCCGGGCCTGTTTCCGGGGAAAGACGTAATCAATGGAGGAATTTGATGGCAGAGTTTGGCACCATTCGCCGCGCTGGCTCGGGGGTCCGCACAGCGGAGATCGATGTCGGCCTGCGTGCGCATATGAACAAGGTCTACGGACTGATGTCGATCGCTATGGTCGTCACCGGTGCCGTGGCTTGGGTTTTCGGCACAGACGCCGCGAACTTCGTGAACAATCGTCCGACGGGCCTGATCCCGGCAGCGATGATCGAAGCGATCTACTTCTCACCGCTGCGCTGGGTGATCATGTTCGCCCCGCTGGTCATGGTTTTCGCGATGGGCGCGATGGTGAACCGCCTGTCCGAGAGCGCGCTTCAATTCTTCTTCTACAGCTTCTCTGCTGTGATGGGCCTGTCCATTTCCTGGATCTTCGCCGTCTTTACCGGCATGTCGATCGCGCAGACGTTCTTCATCACCGCGATTGCCTTCGCCGGCCTAAGCCTGTGGGGATACACGACGAAGAAGGACATCTCCGGCTGGGGTTCGTTCCTGATCATGGGCGTGATCGGCCTGATCGTGGCGTCGATCGTGAATATCTTCCTGCAGAGCCCGGCAGTGATGTTCGCAATTTCCGGTCTGGGCGTGCTGATCTTCGCGGGTCTGACAGCCTATGACACGCAGAAGATCAAGAACGACTACCTGATGATGCGTTCGCAGGGCGGCGAAGCCTATCTCGGCAAGGCCGCGATCATGGGCGCGCTGAGCCTGTACCTCGACTTCATCAACCTGTTCATGTTCCTGCTGCAGTTCCTCGGCAACCGCGAGTGATCCCGGCACAATGAACACGAAAGGCCGCCCTGATCGGGCGGCCTTTTTCGTTTGGGGAGTCACTCCCTGAATTCGGCGACAAGCTGGTCCACCACGGCTGTACTGCCGCCGGCTTCGAAGGCTTCTCGCTGCCGGTCCGACGACGTGCCGGTGCGGGCGATCTCCCGCAGGTGGCGCAGTTCAGCCGCGCATCCCAGCACCTCGCTCTCCATCGAAACGAGGTCGATCAGTTCCTCGATCAGTTCCGCAAATGGTGTCAGGCGCGAGCGGCCGTGATCCACGAGCTTGCCCCGCGCTCCGTAGCGCTGCGCCCGCCAGCGGTTTTCCATGATCATGATGCGCGGATAGATTCGCCAACGCTGGTTTCGGGCCTTCAGCCGATAAAGATAGGCGATAAGCGACTGGTAGAGTGCCGCGATTGCCGCCGCATCGCGCAGGCGTGGACAGACATCTGTAACCCGCTGTTCGAGGGTTGGAAATTTGTCGGATGGGCGGATATCCCACCAGATCTTGGTGGCGTCCTCTATGCATTCTGATGCAACCAGATGCTCCACGAGTCGGGTGTATTCAGCGTGAGAGTTCAGCATGTCCGGCAGGCCCGTCCTCGGCAGGGCATCGAATACCGTCAGGCGGTAGGATGCCAGCCCTGTATCCTCCCCTTCCCAGAACGGCGAGGAGCAGGACAGCGCCAGAAGATGGGGCAGGAAGTAGGACATCTGGTTCATCAGATCGATGCGCAGGTCATCGTCCTCGATGCCGATGTGAATATGCATACCGCCGATCAGCATGCGCCGGACGGCCTGACCAAGGTCGGATTTCAGGCCTTCATAGCGCGGTTTTTTCGTGTTGGTCTGCTGGCGCCAGCGGCTGAACGGATGAGTTGAGGCGGCAATCGGAGCGTAACCGAAAGGCTTCGCGGTGTTCGCAACGCAATCGCGAAGCGCCCGCAGGTCGGCAATCGCATCGCCGACAACGGCATGAGGACGGGTGCCGACCTCTATCTGGCATTGCAGGAATTCGTTGGTAACCCTGTCACCAATCTTCTTTTTGCACTTTTTAAGAAAATCGGGATGCGGTTCACGCACCAGTTCGCGTGTCTCGACATCGACGATCAGGTATTCTTCTTCTATGCCAAGCGTGAGTGGCGGCCGATCCGGCATTTTCTGTCTCCCCACCAAAATGTTAACCGCTGGCAGGAAGATATGTCACGCTCTTTGAAAGGCGAGCCTGTCAGAGCTGTTCCATGATTTCGTCGGGAATGTCGAAGTTGGCGGTCACGTTCTGGACGTCATCGTCATCTTCAAGCGATTCGATCAGACGCATCAGTTTCTGCGCACCCTCGAGATCCAGCGGT
Source organism: Algicella marina (assembly GCF_009931615.1). Taxonomy (NCBI): domain Bacteria; kingdom Pseudomonadati; phylum Pseudomonadota; class Alphaproteobacteria; order Rhodobacterales; family Paracoccaceae; genus Algicella; species Algicella marina. The sequence goes on from NZ_CP046620.1 coordinate 2,137,121, forward strand.
GTGGTCGTCTGGGGTTTCCAGATCAACTTGGTCGTCTCGCTTTCGCCAAGTGCGCTTTCTAACGCATTGGAGACCTCGTTCAGATCGTTGGCATCGCAATAAATCTCGTGTCCATCCTCGGAAGATTCGACATCCTCCGCCCCCGCCTCGATCGCGGCCATCATCACGTCGTCAGCATCACCGGCATCCGCCGGATAAACGACGAGGCCCTTGCGGTCGAACATGAAGGACACCGCGCCAGTTTCGGCAAGGTTGCCGCCGGATTTCGAGAAGATCGAGCGGACATTGGAGGCCGTGCGGTTGCGGTTGTCGGTCATCGCCTCGACGATCACGGCAACACCTTCCGGCCCGTAGCCTTCGTAGCGGATTTCATCATAGGTTTCCGCATCACCGCCCTGGCTTTTCTTGATCGCGCGCTCGATCACGTCCTTGGGCACGGACTGGGACTTGGCTTCCTTCACCGCAAGCCGCAGGCGCGGGTTCTTGTCCGGATCCGGATCGCCCATCTTGGCGGCGACGGTGATTTCCTTGGAAAGCTTGGAAAACAGTTTGGATCTTGCGGCATCCTGGCGTCCCTTGCGGTGCTGGATGTTGGCCCATTTGGAGTGCCCTGCCATTGTGCAGATCCTTTTTTCGATTTCGGTTTTGCTGCTTATAAGACGGCAGCAGCAAGGCTTTCAAGATGCCTCGGCGCTGGTCAGTTTAGTGGCCAGAAAAGGGGAATCAGAATGCTGGCGAGAATGCCGATGCTGAGGTTTAGCGGAATTCCGATGACCATGAAGTCCGTGAACTTGTAACCGCCGGGTCCATATACCAGCGTATTTGTCTGATATCCGATCGGCGTGGCGAAACTGGCCGAAGCGGCAACCATCACGGCAACGACCAGCGGCCGCGGGTCGATGCCGAGGGCGCCTGCCAGCCCGATGGCCACGGGCGTAACGACGACGGCAACGGCATTGTTCGAGACAAGCTCCGTCAAAACGGAGGTCAGCAGGTAGATTGCCCAGACCACCAGCGGCGGTGGCAGATCGGCCAGCACCGGTGCGACGGCGTCGGCAATGAGCGCCACGGCACCGGATTTCTCCAGCGCCGCCCCGACGGTCAGCATCGAAAAGATCAGCGCCAGCAGGTGTCCATCGACAAAGTTGAAGGCTTCGTCGGAATCGATGCTGCGGGTGAGCAGCACCGCGACGACGCCGAGGAATGCGAGGGCGAAGATGGAGGCAATGCCGAGGGCCGCAAGAATAACGATGGCCGCAAATACGCCGAAAACCAGCGGCGCATGGGTGCGACGGTAGGAGCGCGCCGTGGGCTCCGTGATGTCAGCGAGTTCCATATCCACAGCCAGCCGGCGGATGTCCTCGCTCGTTCCCTCCAGCAGCAAAGTGTCGCCGACGCGCACCACGACATCGTCGAGTTGCCTGCCGATGTTCTGATTCCGGCGATGAACCGCCAGCGGATAGACACCGTAGCGACGACGAAGGCGCAGCGAGCCGAGTGAGCGGCCAACCATACGGCAGCCCGGAGAGATCAATGCCTCGACCGTCGTCGTGGAGCGCGACGCCAGCGCGTCCACCATGTTGACGTCTCCCGATTCCTTGAGCCCCAGCAGTTCTCCGACTTCCGTACGCAGGACAATCCTGTCGCCCTGCTGAATCGTTACGTCCGGGAAGCGGCGACGCATGGATTCATCGCTGCGCAACACATCGATCACGCGAATGCCGGAACGCTGGAACAATGGCACGGAAAATACCAATTCCCCGATGATGGGGGAGCCATCGGGAACGGCAACCTCTGTGAAATAACGCATCTTCTTGCGGTCGGAGAGGATGTCGGCCATCGTCTCCCTGTCCGGCAGCAGGCGCGGACCGAGTACGCGGATGTAGAGCATCCCGAAGGCAACAAGGCAGAGGCCGAGCGGTGTCACCTCGAACAGCGTGAAAGGCTCCAGCCCGTTTGCACGCGCCACACCGTCGACGAGCAGGTTGGTCGAGGTGCCGATAAGGGTGCAGATGCCACCGAGAATTGCCGCATAGGACAGCGGGATCAGAAGTTTGGAGACGGAAACGTCGATCTTCTTTGCCAGTTGAACCGCGATGGGAATGAGCATCACGACAACCGGGGTGTTGTTGATGAAGGCAGAGGCGACAACGGTGATCGCGGCGAAGATACCCAGTACCAGCGCGGGATGATCGACGGCGTTCTTGCTCGCATATTCGGTGAGGTTCATCAGCGCACCGGTGCGAACGAGCGCACCGGAGATCACGAACATTGCCGCGATGGTCCAAGGCGCGGGGTTCGAGAAAACCGTCAACAAATCACCGATGTCGAGGACACCGGTAATCAGCAGCACGGCCGCGCCGATCATCGCTGTCACTTCGGTCGGGTACGTTTCGCGCACGAAGAGGACGAGCATCAGCAACAGCACCGCGAGAGTAACGATAGCCTGCGCTTCCGCAAAAGGGATCAGATCAATCAATTGGGATCAGACTTCCACTGCAGTTTCCAGTCGCGGTAGGCAGCATGACGCATCACGCTACCGGCCTCAAGTGCGTTAATCGTGCCCGAACAGCTCATGACTGTTACAGTGGAGGCAAAAGTTCCTCCAGCCTGCCGCCGAGACGCACGGGGTTGATGCTTTTCGCCAGCCCGGTGCGATCATCGCTTTCGACCAGCACGCCCGAAAGTGTGGCTTCTCCTGCAGCCGGGGTGAAGCGGCCTTTCGCCATGCCGGTCACGAACCTGGTCATGGGCTCCGCCTTGTCCATGCCGATCACGGATTCGTAGTCGCCGCACATTCCGGCATCCGTCATGTAACCGGTTCCGCCGGGCATGATGCGGGCATCACCCGTCGGAACATGGGTGTGGGTGCCGACAACCAGTGTTGCCCGGCCATCGCACCAGTGGCCCATGGCCATCTTCTCCGACGTCGCCTCGGCGTGGAAATCCACGATCACCGCTTGCGCCGCACCACCGAGAGGAGCCAGACGCAAACCCTGTTCGACGGTGCTGAACGGATCCTCAAAGGCCCGTTTCATGAAGACCTGCCCAAGTGCCTGCACGACCAACACCTTCCCGCCACGACGGGTGGAGAAGAGACGAGCGCCCTTGCCCGGTGCGGATTTGGCGAAGTTGAGCGGACGAACGATGCGGGATTCCTGTTCTATAAAGGTCATCATATCGCGCTGGTCGAACGCATGGTCGCCCAAGGTCAGGCAGTCGATACCCGCTTCCAGCAGCAGTTTGGCGTGAGCACCGGAAAGACCCATGCCGGCGGAGGCGTTCTCTCCGTTGACGATGACGAAATCGAGGCCCCACTCATCGCGGAGGCCGGGCAATCGCTCTGTCACAGCGGACCTGCCGGAACGACCGACGATATCTCCGAGGAACAAGATTCTCATGCAAGTCTGCTAGAGGCCGCGGCCTGGTTTGACAAGTCGGGAGTTGGTGGCGTCAGGCGTGGTAGATTTCCCGCTCAGTCACGATAACGTCGAGTTGCTGGTCCGTGGGTTCGTGCGGAACTGCTTCGATGCGCTGGCCGTCATAGGCGAAGCCGATAGTCGTAATGCGCCCTTCCCGGCCCAGTTTTTCGATCGTGCGGTCATAGAAACCGCCACCGTAGCCCATACGGTAAAGATCTGTATCGAACGCGAGCAGCGGCACAACGAGAACATCGGGGACAACTTCCCCGGCATCTTTCGGGATAGCCACGCCAAATTCCGCCTCCACCATCTCGGCTTCCGGCGACCATTGCAGGAATCTCAGAGGCGCGGCCGGACCGACTACCTGCGGCATGCAGACAACGTGACCTTCACGCGACAATGCCTCCAGTGCGGGAAGAGGGCTGATTTCGGTCCGGATCGGCATGTATCCGGCAATGATCGACGGCCCGGGCATTTCCTTCAGTTGTCTGACCAGCGCTGCCGTCGCTGCTTCCGGAGAGACCTGGCCGTGGAGGCTGGCGCGATCGGCAAAAGCACGTTTGCGGCAAGCCGTCTTCGCTTCCTTTATTGGAATGGGTACGTCGGTCATGTCCGGGAAATGGTCCTCGTGCCGAAAGACCAGGCAGCGGGCCCGCAGCGACCGGTGGGGAATCTTATCCTTGAGAGCCTGGAAAACCAGGTGGGCACCAGATGCGATAGGCCAAGACCAGTCACAGAGCCAGCTCCCTCAAGAAAGATTAAGGCCACTAGGATGTTGTCCCCGTGTCGAGAAGAGCAGCACCCGCCGAAGATCAATATAGGCGCAGCGGCCGGGCTTTTAAAGGTGCATAGAGCCGGCGTTCTAAACCGCCGGTTAACCAGTTTATCGGCAAATTTTGGCCATGCTGAGTTTTCGATCTTCCCAGCCGCGATCATTCTCGCCATCCACGCCGCCGAAGTGTGTTTGGCTGGTGGGCAACTTCCCTCTGACCGGAGCGAATGTTTCCAGCCATGCGGCTCAGGTTGCAACATTGCTGGATCGTATCGGCATTTCGAGTCGCTTCATAGGTTACGGGCCGCGCAGTTTTTGTGAAGCGCACCTGAACGCAAAGCTCTCCCGCGACGATGGCTGCACGTGTCTCGTGATCTACCTGCGTTGTGTCTTTCGACCACATGGATTGGCCCAGGCCGGTTTCCTGCGGCAGTGGCGGGCGCACTTGTTTCGCGTTGCGTGCCTTCTGCGCCTCATCCGACAAGACGGAAGGATTGTGTTCATTGGCCAGAGGGCGCCGTCCGCGTTTGAGAAGATGCTCGAACTGGCATTTTTTGCACTGATGCGCCTTTGCTGTGGGTCGCGCGTCCAAGCCCATTCAGGCACGGCCACGCCTGCGGGAGTGGTGGCAGGGCTTGGCGGGCGCTGGCCGAAACCTGTTCCCATTCACGTCGCCGAGGAACTCAGTTTTCAACAAATTCTGCGCGCCTGCCCGGAAGGGCAACGGATTTCACCCACTCATGTGCGACGTGCTCTGGCGGCTTATACGCTGGGACGGGACGATCGTGATGCCCTTGCAGCGGAGATCTCCGCTTGCGTCGAACGGGCGGAGCAGTTGTCTGGCGACGAATTTCGCTGCCTGATCGGGCGACATTTGCTGACGGCAGAGGACCTTGCACCAGCGGCGATACGGAAATGCCTCGCACCGCTGCCGTCCGACCCGCGGCAAAGCCAACTGACCGCACACATGAAGGTTGCAGGGCGGGCGTCTCGGGACGTATTGGACTACCTTCGGCCGGAGGGTATGGACCGTCCGCTGTCCCCGGTCGCCCGTGAATTGGAGGCGGCCCTCACGAAGTCGAGTGACCACCCACTAAATGCAAGGCTCGGCGGCGACGCGAAGAACTTGACGCACCTGAACATGATCCTGATGCTTGCGCATCGTCGGCACATGACAACGCTTGCTGCGTTCAGACAGCCATGGTGCGAGCGGTCCTGGGCATCTGACGTGATCGACCGATCGCACTTGATGAGCTGCCGCGGAAAGTTGGGCCACTTGCCCCCGCACCTGCACCTCCACGGCGACGCCAGTCTTTCCACGGGACTTTCGCTGAACTTCTGGATGAGCGCGAGGGCCTTTCAAACGGCGGGGATCGCCACGCGGTTTGTTTGCCAAGACAAGCTCGACCCGTTCCTTCCGCGCGGCACGAGGGAACTTTCGCAGCCGGTGGCGCTGTATCATCACAACGCCGATCAGATACCGGAGGTGATCTTTAACCGTCACAGGTTCGATGCCCCATATCACATAGGCTTCCTGTTGTGGGAGTTCGACCAGTTGCCGGCAGCCCACAGGCTGGCGCTGGAAATGCTGGACGAAATCTGGGTGCCGTCAGTGTTCACGCAGAGGCTCTATCAGTCAGCGTTCCAAGGCAAGGTGAGGTTGATGCGCAAGGCGCTGATGCTGCCCCGTGGTGCGTTGCCGCGGCTTGCTTCACAATGGCAGAAAGCCGCGGGGATCAAACGGTACCTCCTGTGCTTCGATGCGCATTCTTCCGTGGCGCGCAAGAACCCACTCGCTGCCGTCCGTGCATTTCAGGCGGCCTTTCCCGGACGGCGCGACGTGGAACTGCTGATCAAGTCAACGCCTCTGCCAACCGGCCACTGGGGAGATCCGGAAGGGCAACTCGCCACGATCCAGGATATCGCAGGACGTGACGTGCGCATCCGCCTTCAACCAGCCCGTCTGCCCTTTCCGCAACTTTGCGCCCTGATTGCCAGCGCCGATGCGCTGGTGTCGCCACATCGCGCCGAAGGCTTTGGTTACTTTCCTTCATTTGCGCTGGCACTCGGTATTCCGGTCATCTCCACCGACTATTCCGGACCACGCGACTTCTGCACGGAACAGACGGCCTTTCCTGTTTCCTACACGCTGGAACGGGTGCCGAGACACCATGCGATTTTCCCGACACCCGGCGCCAGGTGGGCGGAAATTGACCACGCGCACCTCACTCACAGGATGAGAGAGGTGGATGATTTTCCGGAGACGGCCCGGCGGCGGGCCGCCGACGGCAAGGCGCTGATGAAGTTCGAATACTCCTTGGACATGCAGGCACGACGCTACACTGCGCGTCTTGAAGAACTCGGATTCCTGCAACGGGAAATGGCCGGGTGCCACGGGCCACCCGTAGCCAACAGCGAATCCTGTTGACGTGATGTTCGCGGATTGTTCAAATACCCTATGTCGCTTGCTTCGCCAGAAATCAGCCTCGCACCGGGCTTTCAACTCGCACGTGGCGTGTCCCGACATCTGACGCAACGGGGAATGTCCTGCTTGACGGAGTTTGTGCCGACGCGGGGCTTGCGCGTGGATGTCCTCGCGCTGGCACCCGATGGTGAAATCTGGATCGTGGAATGCAAGTCCTGCCGGGCCGACTATCAGAGTGACGGCAAATGGGCCGGTTACCGGGACTGGTGTGACCGTTTCCTGTGGGCAGTGGATTGCGACTTCCCTGTGTCGCTCCTGCCTGAGGACACAGGATTGATCGTCGCGGACTATTACGGTGCCGAGGTCGTACGCGAAGCGCCGCTGCACAAGCTGAACGCGGCTCGAAGGAAATCACTGACACTGAAGATTGGCAGAACGGCAGCTCAGCGGCTGTCGCGGCTGTTGGATCCGGATTTCACTGGCTGGCCGGCTTGAACAGAACGTGCCGTCAGCCACGGGCCTTGGCGGCGGAAGCGCGCAGTTCTTCTGCGATTTCCTCCGCCTCGTCGGGCTCGAAATCCATGGGTAGGTCGATTCCCTTGCCACGAATGTACATGCGAACCATGCCTTCTGTCGTCGGCCCGATCTGCAATTCTGTTTCGATCGAAGTTTCGGTGTTGATGCCCATTTTTCAAGCCTCCAGGATCACGACGCCAGTATAGACGCCTGCGAAAAAGATCAAGCGTCGAGGGCTTGCAATCAGAATTGTGAGGCGGTATCTCCCGCCTACGGTGCCGGCTTAGCTCAGTTGGTTAGAGCGCTTGATTGTGGATCAAGAGGTCCCCCGTTCGAGCCGGGGAGCTGGTACCATCTCCTGAACTATTGATTTTCAGCGAGCGTGCGGCAGGCGACGACCGATGCCATCGCAGTTTTCGTGTGATGGATCGCGCTCGCCGCAAACGACCGCATCACCATGATCCGGTAACCATCCTCCAGGGCAGTGACACTGGACATCATGTGCGCGAACTCGGTTCGGGCGGTATCGCCGGGCTTCATGCGCTCCACATCAAGGGGGCAGAGACGCGCCATCACGAGGGCCTCTGTCGGGTCGACGATGTCAAACACCGCCCATCCTGATGTCTGGTCCGTGAGCGCGCAAAGATCGCCCAGTTTCTCCTGGGCGTCCGGAAGCGAAACACCGGTCAGGAACCACTGGCCGCGGCCCATCCAGATGGCGCCACCTGCACGGCTGACTTCAAGCGCCTGCCCAAAAGCCGATTGGCAGACTTTGTTCGCCTCTTCCTCACACCCACGGAAGGGCTGCACCGAACACAGGGAACCAAGGTCAACGGCAGTTAGCCGGACATCCCCTGCTTCGATGGGCAGTGCCGACCCGGCCAGAGGAGCAACTGATCTCAAACCCGATTCAGCCATTGGCGCCTCTTCCGACATTCGCCAGGAACGGCAATTCCACCACCCGGCATTCCGTCTCTCGCTCTCCGCGCATGAAATCCACGGCACGAACGGATTGCCCTGTCCGCTCGCTGCCATTGGCGAGAAACCCGAGGGCAATATGATGGCCAAGCGTGGGCGAATGGCAAGTGGAGGTGATGTAGCCCTGCGCTTCGATGCGATGCGCTGCCGCCCCCGGATTGAACAGGTGGGCGCCAGCGTAAAGGCGTGCCTCCGGTTCGACAGGCACGAGGCCGACAAGTTGCGGGCGCTTCGCATCCGTCAGGCCGGGACGCTGGCTCATGACTTTGCCGATGCAATCCTTGGCCCCGGCCATCATGCGCCCGAGACCAACGTCTGCGGCGGTGACGCGACCGGGGATCTCGGCATGGGTCAGAAAGCCCTTTTCGATGCGCAGGACATTGAGAGCCTCCATGCCGTAGGCGCCGCCGCCCAGAGATTCTGCACGGGATACCAGCAGACGAAACAGCGCATCGCCGTGGTTTGCCGGGACCGCGATCTCGAAACCCAGTTCTCCCGAAAAGGAAATGCGAAACACTCTGCCGGCAACGCCCGCAACCGTTGCCGCACCACAGGCCATGAACGGAAGATCGTCGTCTTCCATGCTATCGGCGACAATTTGGGAAAGAAGCTCCCGCGCCCGTGGCCCGGAGACTGCAAACTGCGACCACTGCTCAGTGACTGAAATGAGCGCTACGTCAAGTTCCGGCCAGAGACACTGCGCGCAGAATTCCAGATGCGACATCACCTGACCGGCGGCCGCCGTCGTTGTGGACAGCACGTAGTGAGCCTCACCCATGCGTGCGACGGTGCCGTCATCCATCACGAACCCGTCCTCGCGCAGCATCAGCCCGTAGCGAACGCGATCGATCTTCAGCGAAGACATTGTACCGGTGTAAATCCTGTCGAGGAATGTGGCCGCATCCTTGCCCTGGACGTCGATCTTGCCAAGGGTGGAGACGTCGCAGACACCGACGCTGTTGCGCACCCAGCGGACCTCCCTGTCACAACTTTCCTGCCATGACGCCTCGCCCGCCTGCGGGTACCAGGCGGCCCGGTGCCAGAGCCCTGCCTCGATGAATTTCGCGTCCATCGCTTCCGAGGCCGTATGGCTGGCCGGAAACCGTGCAGGGGCGAAATCCTGACCGGTTGCCCGCGCCCCATATGCAGACAGTTCGACCGGGCTGTAAGGCGGGCGGAAGGTGGTCGTGCCGACGCTCTCGATCGGCTGCCCGGCGAGGTCCGCAAGGACTGCGAGGCCCAGCGTGTTGGACGTCTTGCCCTGGTCGGTGGCCATTCCCAGCGTCGTGTAGCGTTTGACGTGTTCGACCGAGCGGAAGTTTTCCTTGTAGGCGAGCTCGATGTCCTTGGTCGTCACATCGTTCTGCAGGTCGACCCAAGCCCGACCCGGCGCCGCGACCTGCCAAAATGGTGTGATCGAATAGGCCGCATCCTGCTTTATCTCCGGCAAGGGTTCCTGCACCCCGCTCAGGCCGAGGCTTCCCAGGGCGTCGATCCCCCCAGCCCTACCGCTTTCCAACGCCGCGCGCGTACCGAAGGTACCGTTGGCAGCGCCCACCGGCAACAACCCCGGCACGGCGTTTTCAGCCGGCACGAAAGCCGCGATTTCCGTGTTCCAGACAGGGCGGCCATTCATGTGGCAGGTAAGGTGGACACCGGGATTCCAGCCGCCGGATACGGCAAGGCCATCGACCTCGAACCGCTCTTCCCCGCCACCCGTCGCCACCGTAACGGAGGTCAGGCGCTTGCGCCCGCGGGTGGAGATCACCTGACCGCCGGCGATCCCTTTCCACGGTCCATCGGGCAGTTCGATGCCCGGCCGTGTGTCGATCAGCGCCGCCACCTCCAGGCCCGCGTCGGCGAGCATGTGAGCTGTACGCCAGCCGTCGTCATTGTTGGTGAACACGGCGAAGCGGCTGGCAGCCGCGACACCATAACGCTGCAGATAGGTCCGCACGGCCCCCGCAAGCATCACACCTGGCCGGTCGTTGCCGGGAAAGGCTATGCCGCGTTCCTGCGCACCGCCGGCAAGGATGGCGCGGCGGGCCGCGATCCGCCAGAAGACGTGGCGCGGGCAGCCAGCGGCGGGGCTGGCGACGTGGTCGGAAATTCGTTCAAGCGCGCCGAAAGTGCCACCATCATAGGCGCCTGTCACCGTTGTCCGGCGCATGAGTCGGACATTGGGAAGAGCGTTCAATCGATCGATTGTCCGTCCGACCCAACCGATGGCCGGCAGGCCGTCGATCTCTTCTGCCTCGTCCAGTAAACGGCCACCAAAACGGAAATCCTCGTCAGCCAGGATAACCCGTGCCCCGGCCATTCCGGCGGTGAGAGCGGCCATCAGGCCCGACGGGCCGGAGCCGATGACGAGGAGATCACAATGGGCGAACGCCTTGTCGGAGGCGTCCGAATCAGCCGTGCCGGGCAATCGACCCAGACCGGCTGCCCGGCGTATGGCCGGCTCATAGATTTTTTCCCAGAACGCCTGCGGCCACATGAAGGTCTTGTAGTAGAACCCGGCTGCCAGAAACGGTGCCAGCAAATCATTTACTGCCAGAAGGTCAATAGTCAGAGAGGGCCAGGCGTTCTGGCTGCGGGCCTCCAAACCCTCATAAACCTCCTGCATGGTCGCGCGAGTGTTGGGTGTCATACGCGACCCGCTTCCGACTTCCAGCAGGGCATTCGGCTCTTCTGATCCGGCGGTGAATGTTCCGCGGGGGCGGTGGTACTTGAAACTCCGGCCCACCAGCCGAACGTCATTGGCAAGAAGCGCGGAGGCGAGTGTGTCGCCGGGGTGAGCGAGATACTCCCGCCCGTTGAAACGAAAACTGATCTTCCGAGATCGGTCAATCAAGCCGCCTTCGGAAAGGCGGCTCATCGCTGTACCTCGGCAGCCAGAGCCACTGACGAAATCGCATGATTGCGAGTATCGCGCACAACGTGCAGCCATGCCGAACATCCCAGGTTATGGTGCCATAACTCGGCGTTCGGTCCGGCCGGGTTTTCCCGAACGTGCAGATATTCGTGAAACGCAGCGGTGCCGGCATCACCCGACGGCCGCGCCAGCAGCGCGGCGGAGCCCAGATAGCTGAATTCCCGCAGATCCCGCTCTCCGCAGATCGGGCAATCAATTCTCACAGCCGGTCCTCCGGCATCTCAGTGTCGGTTCGGTTGCGCACCCGTGCCCTCCTCGTCCAACACGTGGCCAGTCTCGAACCGGTCCATGCGCAGTTTCGTCGCGTGCCGCGAAGGCTGGCCGGTGGCAATCAGATGCGCAAAACACCAGCCTGAGGCTGGAGTCGCCTTGAAGCCCCCATAGCACCAGCCGCCATTGAAGAAGAGGCCATCCACCGGCGTTTTGTCGATGATCGGTGAGCCGTCCATCGTCATGTCCATGATCCCGCCCCAACTGCGCAGCATCCGTGCGCGGCCGATCATCGGCATCATCGCCATGCCGGCCTCACAGACGTGTTCGACCATCGGCAGGTTGCCCCGCGCAGCATAGGAATTGTAGAAATCGAGGTCGCCACCGAACACCAGTCCGCCCTTGTCGGATTGACTGATGTAGAAATGGCCCATGCCAAACGTGACTACACCGGGAAGGATCGGCTTCAGCCCTTCGGTGACGAACGCCTGCAGGACGTGGCTTTCTATCGGCAGACGCAAACCGGCCATCTGACCGACCTGGGACGAACGGCCGGCTACCGACATTCCGACCTTGTCCGCCATGATCGAGCCACGCGATGTCTCCACACCCAGAACCCGGCCGCGTTCAATCCGGAAACCCGTAACTTCGCAATTCTGGATCAGGTCGACGCCGCGCGTGTCGGCACCACGAGCAAATCCCCAGGCTACGGCATCGTGCCGCGCCGTGCCGCCCCGACGCTGCAGCAACCCGCCATGTATTGGAAACCGGGCATTCTGGTGATCGAGATAAGGATAGGCAGCCCGAACCTCATCCCGGCCCAGCAGTTCCGCGTCGTCGCCTTGCAGCCGGATCGCGTTGCCGCGACGGGCGTAGAAATCCATCTGGCCGTCGGAATGGGCGAGGTTGATCACGCCACGCTGGCTCATCATCACGTTGTAATTCAACTCCTGCTCCAGTCCCTCCCAGAGCTTCAGCGAGTGAGAATAAAACTCCGTGTTGCCGTCGATATGGTAATTTGCCCGGACGATCGTGGTGTTTCGACCGACATTGCCCCCGCCCAGATAACCCCTTTCCAGCACCGCAACATTGGTGATGCCGTGGTTCCGGGCGAGGTAATACGCCGTGGCCAATCCGTGGCCGCCACCACCGATGATGATCACGTCGTAACGCGGCTTCGGCGCGGGGTCGCGCCAGATTGGCTTCCAACCCGCTTGCCCGCGCAAGCCGTTAAGAAGAACCGAAAATCCCGAGTATCGCATCGCCCTCGCCTCTCGCGCCCCAGAGAACAACGCGAAGGCAGCAGGAACAAGGCCGGAAACGACGTATGGCGTCGTTTTCGCCACGCCAGCCATATTTCTGACGCAGACCAATTCTACTAGCCGGCTTCAGATCATATTCGAGATACGTGATGACCGATCAGAGCGCTGCACCAGAACGGATTGACGGCAACGGGACAGGACAGCCGGCTGCACCGATGATCCTGCCGTGGGCCTATGCGATCATTCCTTCGCTCGGTGCCGTGATCTGGTTGCTGGCGGGGCCGGAATCGTCCCTTCGCGTTTCCGGCATGCCGATGGAATTCCTGCCGCTGATCTATCTTCTTGCGATGTTCACTGCCCTGCGGTCGGGGCTGTCTCGGGACAACTTCCTTCGCATTCCGTCGCTATGGGACAGGGTGCCATTGGCGCTCTTTCTGGCACTCTCCGCCGTGACCCTGGCCCTTGTAGCCGTCGATCCGGTCCATGGCTTGGCGGAACTCGGAACGCGGATGCTGATCGTCATAACAGGCGTTTTCGTATCTTACCTCATCTGGAAGTTTGGCCCCAGTTTCGAAGCAGCGATGACGTGGAGCGTCTTTCTGCACGTCGTGGCGCATCTGCCGTTTCTGCTGATCTTCTACATACTTTACATCGGCGATCCCGCGCTGAACTGGAAAGGCGGGCCGATTGGCTACTGGCATGTTCGTATCTGGGGCATGTTTCTGGCGGCTGCCATCGCGGTCGGGGTTGGCCTCACCCTTCGCAATCCGAACCGTGGCGAGCGTATCGCGCTTTGGTCAGTGATCGCAGTTCTCATCGGGTTGCTGTTCTGGTCCGGTTCACGGGCACCGATTTTGGGGCTCGGCATTGCCGGCATTATGACATTTGCACTGTTTCCGCGACGGACGCTGCCAGCGCTCTTGCCACTCGTCCTCGCCGGTGGCGTCGGGATCGCGTTGTCATTCCTGCCGGAGGTGCCAAATTCCGCCTATGGAGTGCTGAACAGTCTTGAGGAGACGGTAGCCTCCGAAGACGTTGATGGCAGTTCCGGCGGCCGTGTGACGATGTGGCGGGATGCACTCGTTCTCGTGGCGGAACGACCTCTCTTCGGTCATGGTTTCGATCAATACCGTTTTGTAAATTTCGGACGTTTCGAATGGGCGCTGCAACCGCACAACGAGTTGATCAACTTCCTTGTGCAGTCGGGCGTGATCGGCAGCCTGCTGATCGTGTTTGTTGCCTTGCGGTTCTGGGTGAAAGCTCTGCTAAGGGTGCGGCGCAGTGACAGTGCCGCCCGGATCGGCGCATTCACCGCTCTGAACACGCTCATCGTCATTTCATTCTTCGATGGTTCGCTTTACCACCCGCAACCGCTGACCTTGGCTGCACTGCTGGCCGCACTATGCCTGCACCCCGGCGCGGATGTGGACAGCACCGCCAAGAGCGCGTAATAGGCAGCAGATTCACACTTTTGGGAGCGGCGAATGCCCAAGATCAACGGAAATGAAATCCGGCCCGGCAATATCCTTGAACACAACGATTCCCTTTGGGTTGCGGTCAAGGTCGGCCACGTGAAGCCCGGCAAGGGCGGCGCCTTTGCACAGGTGGAGATGAAGAACCTGCGCAACGGCTCGAAGCTGAACGAACGCTTCCGCGCCGCCGACAAGGTGGAGCGTGTGCGGCTGGAGCAGAAGGACCAGCAGTTCCTCTACGAGTCCGATGGCAACCTTGTATTCATGGACACCGAAACCTACGAGCAGATCGAACTGCCGGCCGATATTCTTGGTGAACGTCGCCCCTTCCTGCAGGACGGCATGACCATTACCGTGGAATTCCACGACTCCGAAGCCTTGAGCGCAACACTGCCGCAAAAGGTCACCTGTACGGTGGAGGAAACGGAGCCTGCGGTGAAGGGGCAGACAGCGGCCAACAGCTTCAAGCCCGCGGTGCTGGACAACGGCGTCCGCGTCATGATCCCACCCTTCGTGGGTGAGGGCGAGGCTATCGTCGTAAACACCGAAACCATGGAATATTCCGAACGCGCCTGACGCGGAATTTCGGCTCCGTGTTCGAAACGGCCCGCCCAACGGCGGGCCGTTTCGCGTTTGTCAGAGCATTATGCGGTAGAGAGCGAAACCGTCCGCGCCTTCGCCCGCGGCCTCGATCCGGACCCCCTCGACGCCGGCCATGTGTTCTTCGGCCGCCGGGCCGGTCTCGAACAGGACGGTCGTGCCGTCAAGCGGTGCGAAAGACCAGTTGGCATCGGCCGAAGGGTTGATGGTCCCCTGTTCGACGATGTAGCGGACGATCACGTCGCGGTTCGTATCGGGGGCGATGAATACTGTGGTGGATCCGTCGGCGCCGGGGAAGTTGCCGCCGCCGCCAGCCCGGTAATTGTTGGTCGCCACGACGAATTTCTGCGCCGGGTCGATCGGCTGACCCTCGAAAGTCAGGTTGACGATCCGGTTAGCGTCCGGATTGATCAGTTCACCCTCGGTATTGTATTTCGACGGCTGGGACACGTCGATCTGGTAGCTGACACCGTCGATTACATCGAAATTGTAGCTCGGGAATTCCGGGTTCAGCAAAACTGCATCCTGCGCGCCCGGATCGATCTGGTTGAAGATCCCGGCAGAACGTTCCAGCCAGTCCTTCACCGTCGCGCCGTCAATCACGACGGCCCGCGCCGTGTTGGGATAGAGGTAGAGATCGGCGACGTTCTTGATCGCCACCGGCCCCGGCTTGACGTCCGTGTAGTATTCCGGCCCACCCCGGCCGCCGGCCTTGAAGGGTGCCGCTGCCGAGAGGATCGGCAGCCCCTCCCACTCGGTGCCCTGCATCATCTGTTGAATGTACCAAGTCTGCGCCTGACTGACGATCTGGACGGAAGGATCGTCCGCCACCAGCGCAAAATAGGAATGAAGCGGCGCGGATGTCTCGCCTACCGCACGACGGACATATTCCAGCGTCTCATCATGGCTTTTCTGTGCAGCGGCCAGCACGGGGGCGTAATCCTCCACCGTCGGAACATAGGCTCGGTCCTCCCGCGTGTAGATGCCCCTCAGTTCGCTCATTGAATCGGCGATCCGCCAGCTGGCACCATCCCTTTCCAGCATCAGGTCGATCACGCCCAAATGGCTGCCCCAGAAGCCACCCATCGTGGCCGGCTTGCCCATAAGGCGGCCCGTCTCCGGGTCCAGCCCTTCGGCAGCCTCGTAGCCGGTGCCAGGAAATTCGCGATGGTGGTGGCCGGTCACGATGGCGTCGACACCCTCGACCCCGGCAAGGTAGAGCGAGGCGTTCTCCATCCCGTCACTCGCCTGATCAGTAGAAATGCCGGAGTGGCTGAGCGCTATGATGATGTCGGCCCCTGCCTCCTTCATCTCCGGCACCCAGGCCTTCGCCACCTCGATGATATCGCGCGCATTGGCCGACCCTTCGAGATGGCGTTTGTCCCAGTTCATGATCTGCGGCGGACAGAAGCCGATGAAGCCAACCTTGATGGGCGCCTCGGCACCCGTGCCGTCCACCAGCGTCTTCTCGACGATGACGTAGGGTTTAACGAACAGTGCGTCGTCCCGCGGGCTGCTGGCCAGCGCACCCTTGACCACATTGGCACTCACCACCGGGAAGTTCGCCCCGGAAATGGTCTTCATCAGGAAATCCAGCCCGTAGTTGAACTCGTGGTTTCCAAACGTGGAGGCGTCGTAGCGCAGAACGTTCATCGCTTCTATGATCGGGTGCATGTCGCCTTCCTTCATGCCCCGCTCATAAGCGATGTAATCACCCATCGGGTTGCCCTGCAAAAAATCGCCGTTGTCCACCAGCATCGTGTTGGCAGCCTCTGCGCGTATTGCCTCGATCAGGCTGGCCGTGCGCGAAAGGCCCAGCGAATCGCTGGGTCTATCGGCGTAGTAGTCGTAGGGAAACACATGGACATGCAGGTCCGTTGTCGACATCACGCGCAGATGCGCTGTGCCGGCGGCGGCGAAGGCCGTATAGGGATGCGCCATTACCAGCGCACCGGCGGCACTGCCAGTTGCCAGGAATCCTCGGCGTGTCGGATGGAAGAAATTTGCCATGATGGCCCCCTCTGTCGGATCTGTGCGGACTGCAGTTACCCCATGTCCGTCTGGGTTTTGTGACATCCGCTGTCAGGCCTCATCGGTAATCGTCTCCACGGAAGTGATCATCGGCAGATGCTCAGCCAGCACGTCCCAAGTCTCTCCTTCGTCGCGGCTGCCGAACACGGTGCCGGATGCAGTACCGAAATAGACGCCCACGGACTCGCATGAGTCAACGGCCATCGCCTGCCGCAGCACCGTCAGGTACGCATGCCGCTGCGGCAAGCCGGAGCGCATGTCATGCCACGTAGCGCCACCATCACGCGTACGCCAGACCGCCGCCTTGGCATCGGGCATATAGCGTCCGGTGGAATCGCCGTTCATCGGTATGTACCATGCAGTCTGCGCGTCTCGCGGATGTACCGACACGGGAAAGCCGAAGCTGCTGGGCAAGCCCGCTTCGATACTGCGCCACGTTTTGCCGGCGTCATCGCTGCGATACATGCCGCAATGGTTCTGCTGGTAGAGTATATCGTTGCCCGCAAGGGCGATGCCATGCACGCATTGTCCGATTTCCGGATAACGCTGATCCTCTGGCATGAAATCAGCCCGTGTTCCGTGGTTGCGCGGCTCCCAGCTCCTGCCGCCGTCTTCTGTGAAGAAGACACCTGCCGTAGATATCCCGACCCAGATCCGCGCCGGGTCCTGTGGGTCGGGTACGATGTGATGCAGGGTCAGCCCCGCCCCGCCCGGTTGCCACTGCCCGCGCGATGGATGTTCGCTCAACGCCTTCAGGTGTTGCCATGTCTCGCCGCCGTCTTCGCTGCGAAACAGGGCCGCCGGTCGCACGCCCGCAAAGACGGACCCCGCGGTGCAGGCGAGTGACCAGACCCGGTCTATCGTCTCGCCCTCGATGTCTATGCCCTTGCCGGACCGTGCCCATGATTTGCCAAAGTCGTCGGTCCGCCAGACATCCAGCCCGTGCCACTCCGACCCGCCGGCTGCGTAGATCCGCCCGTTGCCGTCACCGGCCACATGGTTGATCGGCCAGTGGTCGCAGAAAGGACCATGGATCGCCCAGTCCTCTCGTGGCGCGTCGCTTTGCAGAAAGAAAGCACCCTTGTTGGTGCCGAGAAGAATTTTTACACCCATGCCAGCCCCCAGGATCAGGTTGGCAAAGCATACACAAGAATCGCGCAAGCTCGTAGCGTGTTCTGCTTTCCCTTCCTGCCCGATGCCGCTAAGAGAGGCGCGCAACTCCAAAATCACGTGGTTTCGAAATGTCCCAGGCCTCCGCCAACCTAAACGTCATGATCAAGGCCGCTCGCAAGGCGGCACGGAGCCTCGTGCGCGATTTCGGCGAAGTGGAAAGCCTTCAGGTGACGTCCAAGTCCGCCGGTGACTTCGTAAGTCGCGCGGATATCAAGGCGGAAGAGATCATCCGCGAGACCCTGACGGAAGCCCGCCCCAATTACGGCTGGATGGGCGAGGAGAGCGAGGAAGTCAAAGGAGCGGATCCGACGCGTCGTTGGATCGTCGATCCGTTGGATGGCACCACCAACTTTCTTCACGGCATGCCGCACTGGGCCGTATCCATCGCGCTGGAGCATCGCGGCCAGATCGTCGCAGCGGTGGTATACGACCCGGTGAAGGACGAGATGTTCACTTCCGAAAAGGGCGCTGGCACCTGGCTGAATGACAGACGCTTGCGTGTCACCAATCGCTCCACGTTGATCGAATGCATTTTCTCGACCGGAATTCCCTTCGCCGGCAGCACCTATCTGCCGATGGAACTGCGCCAGATCGCCAAGGTTGCACCCACCTGTGCCGGCATTCGACGCTGGGGTGCTGCCGCGCTGGATCTCGCCTATGTCGCCGCCGGTCGATACGACGGCTTCTGGGAAGCAAACCTCAAGCCGTGGGACATTGCCGCCGGATTGCTGCTTGTCACCGAGGCGGGGGGCTTCGTCGAACCTTTGGCCGCCGGCGGCGACATGTTCGACAAGGGCGGCGTCATTGCCGCCAACGCCGAAGTGTTCGAGCGGTTCAAGGGACTTGTCAGAGACGCGTGACTAGCGCCGCGCCTGCCCGCATCTCACCGGTCGCGCGGTCGAACCGCAGATGAGCTAAACCCTTTCCGTCCGCCGTGCTGTAAAGCGTCCCGGCCGCCTTGCCGTCGGCGAGTATTTCCGTGCCCGCAGGGGGCGCTTCGCCTTCAACCGCGACCTGTACGAGGCCCTTCTTCAGCTCCGTCTTGTGCTTCATACGGGCGGTCACTTCCTGCCCGACATAACAGCCCTTGCGGAAATCCACACCGTGCAGGGCCTCAAAACCGGCTTCGAGAATGTAGCTCTCGTCGGCCAGCAACTCGATGCCGGTTTCAGGCACGGCATGGTCAATCCGCAGTCGCGTCCAGTCGTCGTCGGTCGCCGGTTCCATTCCTGAAATTCGCTCTGCAAGCCCGTGGCCATACATCCGCCAGCCAAGGTCAGGATGGCGTGGATCCGCCACGACGCCCTCGCCCTCGGGTTTCGTACCAAAGACCTGGGCGATCTGCACGTCGCTCGGTTCGATCTCCACCTTGCGCCGGAGGCGGTACATCGTCAGTCGCTGCGCCAATTGCGGTGCGCGGTCCGCAGCGCTATCAAGCAACAGGCTGTCACCATCCGACACCACGAGAAAATCGAACAGATACTTGCCTTGCGGCGTCAGCAGGGCCGCATAGATCGCGCCACTGGCCACCCCGCCCAGATCATTGCTGACAAGATCCTGCAGAAAATCCACATGCTCCGGCCCGCTGACCCGCAATACCGTCCGACTGTTCAGCACCCTGCCCTTTTGCATCCTCGCAATCCTCCTTCCGCTCACTTATAACCTGCGCAAGGAAAATACACCCCCGGATGCCATGCCCGCCCCCATCTCGATCATCATCCCGACGTTGCGGGCCGAGAACACCATCGGCCCGACCCTTTCCAGCCTGGCGGAGGGCCTCACCTCCGGCCTGATCCGCGAGCTGATCATCAGCGAAGGCGGTGAATCCGCCGAGATGGCAGAAATCGCGGATCAAGCAGGAGCCGTGTTCCTAACCGGTCCCGCCGGTCGGGGCGGTCAGTTGCAGCGCGCGGCGGACACGGCGGTTGGCGACTGGCTGCTGTTTCTCCACGCCGACACACGACTGGCCCCAGGCTGGCCGGAAGCCGTGCGACGGCATCTGTCCGAGGGGGAGCGCAAGGCGGGATACTTCCGGTTACGCTTCGACGCAAAGGGCATCGCGCCGGCGTTCATTGCCCATTGGACCAACCTGCGTGCCCGAATGTTCGGCTTGCCTTTTGGCGATCAGGGCCTGCTGGTGCCGCGCCAACTCTATGACAAGGCAGGCGGTTACCGGAATATGCCGCTGATGGAAGACGTGGCCCTCGTTCGGGCGCTGCGTGGCAATCTGCGGGCGATTGCGCATCCGGCTGAGACATCCGCGATCCGTTACCGCAGGGAAGGCTGGTGCCGACGCGGTGCCCGCAATCAGTGGCTGTTGCTTCGCTATTTCCTTGGCGTATCCCCGGAGACCCTCGCAAGAGAGTATGCCGCCAGGCAGGGCTGATGATTCCGCAACACCGGTAACTTTTCCTTTGAGCCTTTCTGGAAACGGGACTAGGACTTTTCGGATTCGAAGGAGTTTCCAAATGTCCCTCAAGGCCGGCCGCCACACCCTTTCCATTCCCGGTCCTTCCGTCATGCCGGAGCGTGTCCTGCGTGCAATGCATCAGGGGGCGCCGAACATCTACGAGGGCGCGTTGATGGAGACCACCGCCAAGGTGTTCAGCCAGTTGAAGACGGTGGCGAGGACGGATGGCGATGTGGCGATGTACATCGCCAATGGCCATGGCGCATGGGAAGCCTCACTCTGGAACACGCTTGCGCCGGGAGAAACCGCGCTTGTGCTTGCTACCGGCCGTTTCGGCAAGGGGTGGGCAGAGATGGCCCGGAGGCTCGGCATCCAGGTCGAATTGATGGATTTCGGCACCGCGGCACCCGCCGATCCCGCACGGGTCGCCGAGCGGCTACGCGCGGACAAGGCCCATAAGATCAAGGCGATTATGACGGTGCAGACGGATACCGCCTCTTCTGTCCGCAACGATGTTGCCGCCCTCGGCCGCGTGATCGGTGAAACGGGCCACCCGGCGCTGTTCATGGTCGATTGCATTGCCAGCCTTGCTTGTGAACGCTTCGAAATGGATGCCTGGGGTGTCGACGTCATGGTCGCCGGCTGCCAGAAAGGCTTGATGGTGCCTCCGGGAACCAGCTTCGTCTTTGCCAACGACCGTGCACAGAAGGCGCAGGCGCGGCTCGAAAGGGTGTCACCCTACTTCGATTGGGCGCCACGGATGAACCCGCAGATGTTCTACCAACGTTTCGGTGGTACGGCGCCGACACACCATCTCTTTGGCCTCGATGTGGCGCTCGACATGATTCTGGAAGAGGAAGGGCTGGAGAACGTCTGGCGTCGGCACGAAACCCTTGCCGGTTGTGTCTGGGCAGCCGTCGACGCATGGTCCGCCACCAGCGAAATTCATCCCAATATCAACGATCTGGCCCATCGTTCCTGCGCCGTTACCACCATCCACACCCGACCGGGAGATGCCCCGCTCCTGCGCCGGTGGTGCGAGGAAGAGGCCAACCTGACGCTGGGTATCGGTCTCGGGCTGGATGATGCCTCGGGGCTGCCGCCGGGCGAAAGCCTGTTCCGCATCGGCCACATGGGTCATCTGAGCCCGCCAATGATCCTCGGCACTCTCGCGACGGTCGATGCCGGCCTGAAATCACTCGGCATTGCCCACGGGCATGGGGCCATGGAGGCGGCAACAGCGGCTCTGACTGTCATCGGCACCGCGGCAAAAGCTGCCGAATAGCTTATGATACCAGCATCTTAGCGGATCGCGGCCAGCGCCTTGGGCAAGGCGTCGCGAAGGACCTTGAGGTCCTGCGGTCGGCCGGCACTGATGCGGATGCAGCGATCCTGCGGGGCGACGAACGGCATGCGCACGAAGACGCCGGCCTCGGCCAGCGCCGCGACGAGGGCACGGGCGAAGGCACCGTCCCGGCCGCAGTCTATGGTTGCGAAGTTTGTGGCCGAAGGCAGTGCCCGCAAACCGTTTTCCCCGGCGATTTCACCAATGTTCGCAAGGGATTGGCGAACCCGGAAGATCGTGCTGCGCAGGTGGGGGTCATCCTCCAGCGCGGCCAATGCACCGATCTGGGCCAAACGGTTCATGCCGAAATGATTGCGAATTTTTTCAAATGCCCGGATCGTGGTTTCAGCACCGATCGCATAGCCGACACGCGCCCCAGCCAAGCCGTAACCCTTTGAAAAGGTTCGCATCCGAACGATATTTTCCGCTGTCACGTCCAGCGGCGGGATCGCACCGCGAGGGGCGAAATCGCAATAGGCTTCGTCGAGGCAGAGCAGCGTGTCCGGTGGCAATGCCGAGATCAGTTCCGCGATCTGCCCGGCGCTGATCCAACTGCCCATCGGATTGTCGGGGTTCGCAAGGTAGACCAGCGCGGCGTTGGTGGATTGTGCCGCCTTAGCAAGGCCTTGCGCATCCTCGGCATCGTCGCGGTACGGAACTTTCGTCAGGGCGCCGCCGACGCTGGCGACATGGTAGTTGAAAGTCGGATAGGCACCGTCGGAGGTGACGACCGGAGTGCCCGGGCCTACCAGCAGGCGCACCAGCGTGCCGAGCAAACCGTCGATCCCTTCGCCAACGACGATATTTTCAGCTTTAATTCCATGATGTTGCGCCAGCGCGTGGCGCAGATCATGGCTCTCCGGATCGCCATACATCCAGAGGCCGGCGGCGGCTTTCTGCATCGCCTCGACCGCTTTTGGCGACGGCCCGAAGACGCTTTCGTTGGCGCCGAGACGGGCGCTGAAACGGCGGCCCATGCGACGCTCCTGAGCTTCGGGGCCGACGAACGGCACCGTAGCGGGCAGGCCGGAGACGATTTCCGTCCACCGCGGCAATGGGCTAACCCATTGCCTTCAGGCGAATTTCCGCCTCGTGAAGCTTTTCGATCTCGACCGTCAGATCCTCGAGTCTTGCCTTGGCCTCGTCGACGACTTCCTCGGGGGCGTTTTCGACAAACTTCACATTCGAGAGTTTGCCGGAGAGGCCCTGTCGTTCCTTCTCCAACTTGCCGAGGGACTTGGCGAGGCGGGCGATTTCTTCTGCAACATCAATGACATCCGCCAACGGCAGACAGAACGTGCCGCCAGCCACAGGCAGCGTGATCGCGCCCTTGGGAGCTTCGGCCGCCTCCTCCAGTGCTTCGATCCGGGCAAGTCTTTGAATCAATGGCCAATTTCGTTCCAGCGCTGCCTTGCCGGCGGTGTCGAGATCCAGTTGGACGAGGGGAATTTTCGCGCCGACGGGCACATGCGTTTCGGAACGGACGGAGCGGATTTGTTCAATCAAATCAATAACCCATCCCATCTCGCGGTCGGCCTCGGCATCGGCGAGATCGGCACTGGTGTAAACCGGCCAATCCTCATGCACCAGCATGTTGTCGCGAGGCATCGTCTCTTTCCACAATTCCTCGGTGATGAAGGGCATGATCGGGTGCAGCATGATCATGCACTGGTCCAGCGCCCAGGCCATGCAGGCGCGGGTTTCAGCAACGATTTCAGCATCTTCCGACTGCAGCAATGGCTTGGCGAATTCCACGTACCAGTCGCAGACCTTTTTCCAGACGTGGTCGTAGAGTGCGTTGGCGGCATCGTTGAACCGGTAATTCCGCAGCGCCTCGTCCACGGTTTCGCGCACCCGTGCGGTCTCGCCGACGATCCACTTGTTCACCGTCTGGTCGATATCTGGGTTTGGTATGGGTTTGGTATGGTTTTGGTATTGCTCGTGGCAGCCGTTCATCTCGGCAAACCGCACGGCATTCCAGAGCTTCGTGCCGAAGTTGCGGTAGCCCTTGATCCGGTCCGTCGAAAGCTTGAGGTCACGCCCCATCGCGGCCATCGCCGTGAGGGTGAAGCGGACGGCATCGGCCCCGTATTCCTCGATCAGTTCCAGCGGGTCGAGCACGTTGCCGAGCGACTTTGACATCTTCTTGCCCTTCTCGTCGCGGACGAGGGCGTGAACGTAGACGGTGTGGAACGGAACCTCCTTCACGACCTCGAGCTGCATCATCATCATCCGGGCGACCCAGAAGAAGATGATGTCGAACCCGGTGATCAGGACATCAGTGGGGAAATACTTTTTGAGTTCCTCGGTCTCCTCGGGCCAGCCAAGCGTGCCGATGGGCCAGAGGCCGGAGGAGAACCAGGTGTCGAGGACGTCGGGATCCCGCCAAATCGGAACAAAGTCTATCGACTCTAAGAAGTCCCCGTTAGACACCTGCTCTCCGCTACGCGCTTTTTCAAATAGCTGCATCATCGGGCGCAGTATTTCCTCCGCCTCGGCTTTGCTCGGAACGACCTTAACGGCCTTGGCTGGGTTCAACTGGCTAAATACGCGGCGAAACTCGACAAGCGCTTCTTCTTCGGTCGCGAAACATCGCGCGTTTTTGTCCTCGAGTTGAAACGAAACACCGGTAACGGCAGAAAGCGTCGGCCCATACCAAACCGGGATCTGATGCCCCCACCAAAGCTGCCTTGAGATGCACCACGGCTCGATCTCCCGCAGCCAGTTGAAATACACCTTCTTGTGCTGCTCCGGCAGGATCTCCGTCCGCCCGTCCTCGACGGCCTCGATGGCCGGGCCGACGATCTTCTTCGTGTCCACGAACCACTGGTCCGTCAGCATCGGCTCGATGACGACCTTGGAGCGGTCGCCGAAAGGCTGCATGATCTTCTTGGCTTCAACGAGCGGCACCTCGCCCGGATCAAGGCAGACATTGCCATCGGACGTGTCTGGATCGCCGGGAACCATGACCGCCAAGCCTTCATCGGTGATTTGCTGGATGACCTTCTTGCGTGCCTCGAACCGGTCCAGCCCGCGCAGATCGTCGGGAACGAGGTTGATGGCATCGGCCTCCGCTTCGCCCAGCGTCTTCTTGCCCTGTGCGACGGCCATCGCGATCTCGGCCGCCTCGGCATAGGGCGCACCATCCGCCCGCATCGCTGCCTTGGAGTCCATCAGGCGATACATGGGGATGCCGCCGCGCTTGGCGACCTCATAGTCGTTGAAGTCATGCGCGCCGGTGATCTTCACGGCGCCGGAGCCGAATGTCGGGTCCGGGTACTCGTCGGTGATGATCGGGATCAGGCGGCGATGTTCCTTCGGGCCGACCGGGATTTCGCAGAGTTGGCCGACGATGGGGGCGTAGCGTTCATCGGAGGGATGCACCGCGACCGCGCCGTCGCCCAGCATCGTCTCGGGCCGCGTGGTGGCGATGGAGATGTAATCCCGCTCCTCACGGAAGGTGACGTTCCCCTCTTCATCTTTCTCCAAATATTCATATGTCGCACCGCCCGCCAAGGGGTACTTGAAATGCCACATATGCCCGTCGGTCTCGATATTCTCGACTTCCAGATCGGAAATCGCGGTCTCGAAATGCGGGTCCCAGTTCACCAGCCGCTTCCCGCGATAGATCAGGCCCTTGTTGTAGAGATCGACGAAAACCTTCAGGACGGCATCGTGGAAGTTGGCGGAATTCTCGTGGCCGACCTTCGTGTCGCCCTCGGCACCCGCCATTGTGAAGGCCACTCGGTCCCAGTCGCACGACGCACCAAGGCGCTTGAGCTGCTCGATGATCTGGCCGCCGGATTGCTCCTTCCACTCCCACACCTTGGCGAGGAAGTCCGAGCGGCTCATGTCCGTCCGGCGGATGTTGGTCTTGGCCAGTTCGCGCTCCACCACCATCTGCGTGGCGATGCCCGCATGGTCCATGCCGGGCTGCCAGAGCGTGTCGAAGCCGCGCATCCGGTGCCAGCGGATCAGGATGTCCTGCAGGGTGTTGTTGAAGGCATGACCCATGTGCAGCACGCCCGTCACGTTGGGCGGCGGGATCATGATGGTGAATGTCTCGTCCCGGCTCTTGTTGGCACCGGCGCGGAAGGCGCGAGCCTCCCCCCATGCGGCGGCAATGGCGGCTTCTGCGATGGCGGGGTCGAAGTTCTTTTCCATGGGGCTGATGCGTCTTCCGTCTCAAAGGTTGCAGCCTTGTAACGCGGTGCCGAAGGGGAGGAAAGGCCCCTGCTCGCGCCAAATTATCGCCGCGATGGCCGCGTAGGCAACACCCGGACGCGCGTGGAAGCGAAAGGGGGCCAGGCGATGCAGACGAGACCGATCGGCACATTCCGGCTGTTCATGAGAAACTGGGGCTGGTTCGCGGCGTTTCCGCTGCTGTTCGCGCTCGTATTCGGCGGTGTTGCCATGTCGGAGGGGCGCAAGGCGGAGCGGCTGAAGGCCGACGGTGTGGACGGGTTCGCGGTGATCACCGACAAGGATATCGAGATTTCGTATGACAGTGATGGCGACAAGCAGACGACTTATCGTCTGTATTTCAACGTGGAACTGCCGGGCCGCACGCTGGCCGATGACGACAGCGTCGGCCGCAAGTTCTACAACGCCCAACGCATCGGCGACCGCCTGCCGATCCGCTACTGGCGCCCTGATCCGGATGTGAACGAAATCGAACCCGGCTCCACCACCACGGCGATCTGGATCACCAAGATCATCGCCGTCGTCGCCCTGACGGCGGCGCTGGCCTGGGGATATATCGCCTACGAAAAGGCCGCCAAGGCCACCCGGATGCGAAAGGGAGGAGAGCGGCGGCGGGCGCGGGTGACGGAGCATATGCGAACGGGCATCACGGTGAACAACAGACGGATGTACCGGATGTGCTGGCGCGACGAGGCGGGAATGTCCGGCCGGTCGATGCTGCACCGGCTGAGCTATCTGGAGGACTTTCCCGAAGGAACGGAAATCTGGGTATATGCCGATCCGGCGGGACGGAAGCGCAGCTGGTGGGAAGGCGATGTCGGGCCGCGAGAGGAAATGGTGCACGAAAGCACGGTGCGGCGCTAGCAGCCCAGTGCCGCGCGGGCGCGGGCGAGGCAGGCGCGGCGATGGTCGAAGCCGCGCAGGCCGCCGTTGACGAGACGGGTAACGGCCTCCAGGTCATCGGCATCGGCGGCGGCGTTGATATCGCGGCTCAGCCAGTATTCACAGGCGATACGCAGGGACGTCAGTGGTTCGGCCGCGCTTTCCGGGTTGTTCTCGAGATCCAGCCCCAGCCGCGCGCCGATCTCGCGGTAGTTGCGGCGGCCCGTGAGCTGGATCAGCCCCCTGCCCTTGAAGCGCACGCCGTCACCGGGTTTGGTATTGCCGAGATCCTCGCGACCCTCGTAGGCCTCGCCGCTGGCGTATTCCTGCGTGGTGCAGAAGCCGTCACTCTCATGGGCCAGCTGGGCCAAGAAATGTGCCGTGCGCAGCGGCGTGTCGATGCCATAGCTGGCAAGGATCGTTTGTCCGTCCGGGGCGATTGCCCGCAGGATCGCGGCCTGCTGCGCCGCCTTCGCCTGATCCTGGTGCGGCGCTACGGAGGCAAGGAGTGTCGGTGTGAGGGCTGGCGGAATTGCGGAATTCATCTATGGCTTCACCTGTCCGGGGCTGATTGCCGATAAATCGCACAGTCCCACGCTTTGGCCTAGACCCGGCTGTCGCTGCCGCTATCTTCGCCCCTGAATCGAGAAGGAGCCCGCGATGATCAAGTTTGGTGTCAGCCAGCCAGTCCGCCGCAAGGAAGATGACCGTTTTCTCAAGGGAAATGGGCGGTATGTGGATGATATCGCGCCGGACGATGCGGCCCATGTTGCCTTCTTCCGCTCCCCCTCCGCGCATGGCGTGATCACCTCGCTGGACGTGGAGGGCGCGCGCGAGGCTGAGGGCGTTCTGGCGGTCTATACGGCGGCGGATCTGGCGGGCAAACTGGAGAACAGCGTCGACTACGATGCGCTGAAAAACCGCGACGGCAGCGACTCAGCACAACCGGTGCGGCCGATCCTCGCCGAGGACAAGGTGCGTTTCGCCGGTGAGATCGTGGCCGCGGTGGTGGCGGAAACCAAGGCGCAGGCGCAGGATGCGCTGGAGATGATCCTGCTGGAGACCGATGACCTGCCGGTGCACGTGGAGACGGCCGTTGGCGGGGAGGCGATCCACGACGAGGCGCCGGACAACCTGTGTTTCGACTGGGCCTTCGGTGACGAGGATGCGACGGCCTCAGCGTTTGGCGCGGCAGCGCGCACCGCCACCGTGGACATGATCGACAACCGCATCATCTGCAACTCGATGGAGACACGCGGCGCTTATGCCGAGTGGGACGGCACCCGGCTACATCTGGCCCTGAACGGACAGGGCGTGTGGGGATCCAAGGATGCGCTGGCGAAAAAGCTGGGGCTGGACAAGGGCGATGTGCGGGTGACAAACCCCGATGTCGGCGGCGGCTTCGGGATGAAGAGTTTCGACTATCCGGAGCAGTTCATCGTCGCCATGGCAGCCCGCGACCTTGGCCGCTCCACCCGCTGGATCAGCGGCAGGGGCGAGGCGATGCTGTCCGACAATGGCGGCCGCGACCTGGTAACCGTGGCAGAGGCGGCATTTGATGCCGATTACCGGCTTACGGCCCTGCGCATCAACTCCGTCTGCAACCTCGGCGCCCAACTGTCCGCCTATGCCCAGTTCATCCAGACCGAACTCGCGCTGAAGGTGCTGACCGGTGTCTACGATGTGCAGACGGTATTTTTCGGGGTGAAGGGAGTGTTCACCAACACCACGCCGATCGATGCCTATCGCGGCGCGGGCCGACCGGAAGCGATTTACGTGGTCGAGAGGCTGATGGACGGCGCGGCGCGTCAGCTGGGGCAGGATCCGATCGAGCTGAAACGGAAAAACTTCATCACCGCCGAGCAGATGCCCTATACCTCCGCCTCCGGCGAACTCTACGATGTGGGTGATTTCGACCGGGTCCTGAACCGCGCCATCAAGGAGGCGGATGTCGCCGGTTTCGCGGACCGCAAGGCGGAGAGTGCCAAGAAGGGCAAGCTGCGCGGGCTCGGGCTTTCGTTCTACATCGAGAGCATCCTCGGCGACCAGACGGAGCACACGAAGATCGAATTCGCCGAGGATGGGATGGTGAACCTCTACGTCGGCACGCAGAGCAACGGACAAGGGCACGAGACGGTGTTTGCCCAGATCCTGCACCAGCGTACCGGAATAGATTATGACAAGGTGCGCTTCATCCAGGGCGACAGCGACCTGATTGAGGCGGGCGGCGGCACCGGCGGCTCCCGCTCCGTCACCATGCAGGGCAATTCGATCAACGCCACATCCGACGTGATGATCGAGAAGTTCCGGCCGCTGGCGGAAGAGGAACTGGAAGTGGCCGCAGCCGATCTGGTGTTTGAGGAAGGCGCGTTCCGCATCGCCGGGACGGACCGGAGCATTGGCCTGATGGAACTGGCGGATGTTGCCCGGAAAAAGGGCCTGAGCGACCTGCTGGCGACACGCTACACCAACACGGTACCCGGACGCTCCTACCCCAACGGTGCGCATTTCGCGGAAGTTGAGGTCGATCCGGAAACGGGCGTGACCAAATGCGTCAAATACACCGTGGTCGATGATTTCGGGGTGCTGATGAACCCGATGCTGGCCGAGGGACAGGTGCATGGCGGCGTGGCGCAGGGCATCGGCCAAGCGATCACAGAACAGGTTGTTTACGACGAGTATGGCCAGCTGCTCTCCGGCACCTTCATGGATTACGCGATGCCACGTGCCGATGATTTGCCGTTCATGCCGTTCCACGCGGAGCTTGTGCCCTCCACCGCCAATGATATCGGCATGAAGGGCTGCGGTGAGGCCGGAACGGTGGGTGCGCTGGCGGCCGTGACCAATGCGGCACTCGATGCCGTTTGGGAAACCGGTGTGCGCCGGGTGGACATGCCGCTGACGCCGGTGAGGATGTGGGGCTGGATCAACGACACGGCGAAGGTGGCGGCAGAATAACGGCCGCCATTTTTCAGGATGCTGTATCCGGGCAATCGAAGACGGTGACCAGATCCTCGATATAGAGGGTTTTTACCGGTTCGACCTCCAGTACCACCTCGCATTGTGCCACCAGATCTTCGGCATAGGCCTGCACGTAGCGACCGTTGCCGCCTGACAGGGCAAAGGGAAGGTTGGCGGTGATGAACACTTCGTAACCGAGATCCTGCCAGTATTGCACCGTCCATTCCTCTGGCTGGCCCGGCCACGCAAAAGCCTGAACGGCGCCCTCCAGATCCTCATCCGTCGCGTTTTCCAGCCCCCAGAGGATGATGGGTTTGTGCAGTACCTGCAGAGCATCCGCCGGCAGGTCCGGCGCGGCGCGTTCGGCAGCGACTTCGGGCAGAACGACATCATATTTCTCCGCCAGACGTTCGTCGCGGGAGACGAGGAAGGCCTGCACTTCCGGCGTCTTGGGAAAGTCGAGCCGTGCAAGGGTCAGAATCGGGGAATTGGGATAACTCTCACGCAAGAACTCGGCCACAGTCTGCTTGATTGGCGTGGCGAGGGCCTGACGGTTGATCTCCCAGATGCCGAGGCCGGTGAAGACCAGCAGGGCGGCGGCAGCAGCGAGGCCCAGCGGGCGGACCATGCTGCTGGCGGACACCATCAGGGCGGCAACCGAAAGGCCGGCAAAAAGCTGCATCGCCGTGAAATCCATGATCCAGAGCCCGTTATGCTGACGGGTGCCGACGATGGCAATGGTGATCAGGGCCGTCAGCAGCGTACAGGCCCAGAGCAGCAGCAGGGCGCCGCGCTGCGGCAGGGCCGAGCCCGCGGCGAGAGCTGCCAAGGGAAAGACGAGGTAGAGCAGGAAACCGATGGCCGAGAGGCCGTTGGTCGGCGTCAGTACCAGTTTCAGCGTAACGAGCGCCGAGGCGAGAAATGCGTCGTCCCGCATCGACATCACGGACTGAATCGCCTGGTAGTCGAGGAAATTCTCCAGATCGAGGAAAATGCCGATGTTGAAGATCGGGATGCAGATGATGGCCACGAGCAGGGCACGGCCAGCCGCGGCGAGGGTGGGGCCGATGCCGATGCGGCGGATGAGCAGTACGGTCAGCACCAGCAGCATCGGCGCAGCGAGCAGAACGAATGTTTGTTTGAAGCTGATGCCCAGCGCGATGGCGAGACCGAGCGCGAGATCCAGCGCGAGTGAGCGGTCCGTGCGCAGGCGGGCGAGGATGAGAAGGATCAGCAGGATGCCTGTGGTGGCCAGCGGCACATCGCTCTTGGCGATATGCGAGAGGATGACGCCTGTGGGCAGGAACACGCCCGCAAGTCCGGTGGCGAGGCAGGCTGCGAGGGGCAGACGAAGGCCGCGGGCGACGAGGAAGAACAGCGGCGCAACCATAGCAGCGAAGAAGGCAGTGCCCATGCGAACCGCCAGATAGAAGACGGTATCGTCCGTGAAATAGGCATCGCGGAATTCGCCGGTGGAGGCCCAGAGACCGGTAAGCTTGCCAAAGACGAAGAGCACACCGAGGATGGCGGCGTTTATGTAATCATAGAGCGGCGGGTAATAGTGGTTGTCGGGCACGAGTTGGCCCGTCAGCACCTTTGCCGCGATGTTGATGCGCTCGTCCCCGTGGGAATAGCCCCAGTCTATGCCGATCACGCGCAGCACATAAGCGAGGGCGAAGAGCGCTAGCGCCGCCAGAATGGCCGTGGCGGGCGAGACGCGCGGCGCCGCAGGCATCAGGCGCGGCCGAGGGTTATGAGACCGGCGACGATGAGGGCTGTGCCGATCATCTTCGGCATTGTCAGCGCTTCACCGAGGAAGAAGACGCCGGAGAATATGACCATGATGAAGGCCATGGACACGAAAGGATAGGCCAGCGAGACATCGAGGTTGCGAAGCGCGAACAGCCAGACGATGGCACCGATGCCGTACAGACAGAAGCCGAGCAGGACGAAGGGCGAGAAGAAGAAGGTAATGACTTTTTCGAGAATGCCCGCATCAGGGGCGAGGATGACACGGGACACGCCGAATTTCAGTGTGGTCTGCGCCAGTGCGGAGATCGTGACGCTGAAAAGGACGATGGCGAAATTTGCGAGAGTCATGACTGATGGAGGCCCTTCGGTGGAGGACGACGGCCTCCGGGTTACTGTTTAAGAATGGGCGCGACCGTGGCCGCCGCCTGTTGGATTTGATCAGAACCGAAGCACCGGAACTGTCCCGAAGTCAACAAATCGGCCCGGAACCTGTGCGGAATGCTACGTTTCGGGGCCAATATGGCGCGGATTGCGACATGAGTGCGACGGCACGGTGACTTTCAGAAGCCGCGTGTCAGCGCCGGATTGCGGCCGCGCAGGCGAGCACGGGCGCGGGGAATGAGGACGGAATAGTCACCCTCGTCGCCGGCCCGCATAACTGCGCGTTTCAGTGTCTCCGTCGCAGCCTCGCTGTCACGGCTCAGGGCGGCACCATCCAATGGCTTGGCGGCCCGCAACTTGAAGCTGTGCTCCGCCTTGTTCAGGACCTCGTAGAACAGGGTGATGTCGCGCAAAGTAGGATGCAGTGCATCGAACAGGTAGAACAGCGCGGAGTTCCGGGCCGTGATGTGCAGCGGAACGACCGGCAGTTTGTACTTGCGGGCGAGCATTGCCGCCGAAGGCATCCATGGCCGTTCGTAGAGTTTCAGACCCCGGCGTTTGGCGAGCCTGCCGGAAGGGAAAAGCACGGCGAGACGCTCTTCCTTGAAGGCATTGGCTGCATAGGTCAGCGTTTCACGGTTGGATCCGTGGGAGCGCTTGTCCTTGCGCCATTCAACCGGCGCGATGATGTCCTCCAGTTGCGGCATCACCCGGATGGCATCGCGGTTGGCAAAGTAGAACAGGTCCGGGCGGCGGGCCCGCAGGGCGGACCACAGGATGATGCCGTCGGCGATCCCGGTGGGATGGTTGCAGACCACCATGGCCGGGCCTGTAGCGGGAATGTTTTCCAGGCCAGAGATATCGACGTTATGCGCGATGAGATCGGCCAGCGCATCCATCATCGCCGCCGCGTCGAGATGCTCGATCTCCTCGGCGATGGCGATGGTGCGATCGTAACCGAGCATCAGATGCAACAGGCCACGAACCACCCGGACATGCGGGCCTTTGCGGTAAACCCAAGGAGCGCGCTCCGCGATCAGCGGATCGATTCTCTGTTTCATCCCCACTCCTTGCCACGCTGTTGTCTCAGCCATGTGACACCGTCATCTCCCCGGGCCAAAGGCGCCCATTGGTGCAATATAGCACTCCGTAGAAAATGGCAAAAGGGCGGCGGTCAGGCCTTTCCGGGCTCGGCATAAAAAGGCCGGGCGTAGAGGCGGGGAGCATCGTCGGGTGGCAGCGCGGATGCGAAGGCCGGGCGCAGGGCGCAGCGGTCAAGATAGGCGCGGATATTGGGCAAGCTGCTGATATCGCAGAAATGCTGCGCAGCATAGACAGAGTAACCGATGCCGGTGTCGACGGCCGAGAAACCCGATGGCAACATCCAGTCCCGTCCTGCGAGCGCCTTTTCGACGACCGCCAGCGCCTTGGCCAGCCGTCGTGCCTCCAGCTTCATGACCA
The DNA here is from genome assembly GCF_009931615.1 of Algicella marina. NCBI lineage: Bacteria > Pseudomonadati > Pseudomonadota > Alphaproteobacteria > Rhodobacterales > Paracoccaceae > Algicella > Algicella marina. The sequence goes on from NZ_CP046620.1 coordinate 2,170,312, forward strand.
TGGGCGAACGCTGTGCGTCCTCCCAGATGACAATGTGTTGCTGGGTGAGATTGGCGACATGAACGGCAATCGTCTCGGCGTAGTGCAGCCATTGCAGCCACGCGGCCCGATCCGGACTGCCGGGAGAGCGCCAGAGCGAGCCTTGCCGAGCATAGGTCTCGCACAGGTATTCGGCAATGGCGCCGGATTCGAACAGCGTCACATCGCCGTCTACGAGGCAAGGAACGCGACCGAGCGGATGAATGGATCGATATTCCGGTGTATAGAGGTCAGGTCCGAACGGGTGGACAACGAGGTCGAACGCCAGTTCCAGCTCATGCAGGAGCCAGAGGGAGCGCATCGAGCGAGTCTGGTGGCAATGATGCAGGACCCGGGTCACGGCGCACCGACCATATCCCGCGCCAGCGCGCGATAGATTTCCTCGATCCGCTCGGGCGACAGCCGACCTCCGGCGCGATACCAGGTGTTGACGCCGGTAAGCATGGCGATAAGCGCGAGCGTGGTGACACGGGCATCCTTCAGGCGAAAAATTCCCTCTGCCTCGCCGGCGATCAGGATGTCCTGAAGCACGTTTTCGTAGAGACGGCGCAAACGCTCCACCTTGGCGAAATTCTCGGGGCTGAGACTGCGCAATTCCATATAGGCAATGAACACTTCATCGACACGTGTCAGATGGTAGCTGATGTGAAATCCGACGAAAGCATCGAATGCCTGTGAAGGCGGCAGATCGCCGGCACCCTCCCGCTGCCATGCGGCCAGCAGGTCTTCCAGATGTGCGATCATCAGGTCAGCCAACAGGCTCTGCTTGTCGGGCGTATAGAGATAAAGAGCACCGACCTGCACGCCCACTTCCCGGGCGATTTCACGCATAGAAACGGCCGCAAAGCCTTTGTCTGCAAAGAGTTTCAGCGCAGCATCACGAATGCCGCGGGCTGTCTCTATGCCGCTAGAACCGGTTTTTCGGGCCATGTCGCCTGCTTAATGAACGCCCGTTCAGAAGGCAACCGGCATGGTCTTCTCACGAAGTTGTGTGCAAGGATACTGACGGGAATCTTGACCTGTTTCCGTACACTTATAGCATTCGGAAGCATTCAATCTGGAGGATATGATGCCCGCAAGCCATCTGAAGACAGCCACGCTGGCCACCCTTGCCCTGGCCCTGACCGTTTCCATGCCGCTTGCCGGCGGCCATTCCCCGGTGGAAAAACGGCAGGAAGCAATGAAAACCATGGGCCGCTCCGCCAAGACCATCGGCGACATGCTGAAGGGCACAACGGTCTTCGATGCCGCAACGGCCAATCAGACGCTGGCGACCATGCAGAGCGCGGCGTCGGGTTTTGGCGACTATTTCCCCGAAGGCTCCGAAGCTGCCGATTCCGAGGCAGCGCCCGCGATCTGGTCCGACAAGGCTGGGTTCGAAGCGACGCTGGCCGATTTCCAGAGCGATCTTGCCTCCGCCGTCGCGGCGGCGCCCCAGGATCAGGCCGCGCTTGGCGCCGTGTTCAAGGAAGTGGGCGCGAATTGCGGTGTCTGCCACAAGGCATACCGCGTGAAGAAGTAAAGGTTTGAAACGCCTGCTGATCATTCTGCTGACGCTGGCACTTCTCGGTGCCGGCGTCTTCTGGGTGTTGACCAACCCAGTGGTCATCGCCGACGACGATCTGCCTGTGCACGAACCCGACCTCGCCAACGGCAAGATGGTTTTCGACATGGGCGGCTGCACCTCCTGCCACGCTGCGCCGGATGCGACAGGCGAAGACAAGCTGGTGCTGGCTGGTGGTTTGGCGCTGAACACGCCGTTCGGCAAGTTTCTTGTGCCGAATATTTCCAGTGATCCCGATACCGGCATCGGCGCCTGGACGGACGCTGAATTCGTCACGGCGATGCAACAGGGTGTGCGGCCTGACGGTGCGCATTACTATCCGGCCTTCCCCTACACGTCATATACCCGGATGCGGGTGGAGGACGTGCTGGATCTGAAGGCCTATCTCGCCACCCTGCCCGCCTCCACCACGGTCAGCCAGCCGCATGAACTGGGCTTTCCCTTCAATATCCGGCGCGGTCTGGGACTGTGGAAGATACTCTACCTGTCTGATGCGCCGGTGATGGAGGTCTCCGACGAAACTGCCATCGTACTTGGCCAGCGGCTGGTCGAAGGGCCGGGTCATTGTGCGGAGTGCCATACCCCACGCAACGCAATCGGCGGCGCCGATACCGGCAGATGGCTGGCAGGTGGGCCGAACCCGGACGGGCCGGGAAGGATCCCGAACATCACCCCGCACCCGGAAGCGCTGGGAGGCTGGAGCGAGGACGATATCGTCTATTACCTGGAATCGGGTTTCACACCGGATTTCGACAGCGCCGGCGGGTCCATGGCCGATGTTGTCGAAAACACCGGCAAGATTCCGGCCGAATGGCGTGAGGCAATAGCGGCCTATCTCAAATCCGTACCGGAAGTGGCGCCGGAGTAGACCGTAACCTTCACCCTGCGCGCGCCTCGCAAGTCTCCAAAGATGCGTCGTGCCAGCCAAGGATTGTCTCGGTTTCGCCCACGCGCTTCACTTCGCTGGCAAAGGCCCAGCCATCCATGTCTTCATGGGCGGAGAGAACGCTGTCGCCCGGTTCAATGTTGCCAATGACAACCGCATCGGTCTCCGGTGCGGTGCGGAGCGGCACCGACGGCCCGATATAGCCGATGCACAGGCTTTCCGTCTCGCTCATCAGCGGCTGCACCATTAATTCGAGGCGACGGGCCAGCATCGGCACGTCCAGTTCGGTGCGGTTCGTGTTGACGGAGCAACGCAGTTCCGCCTCCCGATCGCGGATACGTGCGATGTGATCCACAAGACTCTCGGAAACCCGGGGCACGTTGTCGGTGCAGTCGCGATTGTCGAACACGGCCTGACCGAGCGGCGAGCGGAAACAGTATCCGGCCTCGTCGAAGGCCGCGTTGCGGGCGAACCAGAGATCCTCGCAGACCGTGGCCGCCGCGGCCGGTGCGGAAAGGACCGCGCAAAGGGCCAGGGCGGCGCTACTGCTTGTCGAAACGAACCTTAACATATGCGCCAGGTGCCTCTTCCAGCGTGCCGAGTTTCGCACCCGGCGTTCTTGCATTTACCATGCGGCCGGAGCGTTCGCTCAGCCATTCGTCCCAATCCGTCCACCAACTGCCCGGAGTCTCCTCTGCTGTTTCCATCCAATCCTGCAACGACACCGGCGAAAGATCCGGGGCTGTCCAGAACTGGTACTTGCCAGCCGCAGGCGGGTTAACTACCCCGGCGATATGGCCGGAGCCGGAAAGAACGAAGCGCACCTTCGCCTTTTCCATCTGACGTGCGCCCGCATAGACGCTGGCGGCGGGAGCGATATGATCTTCCCGCGTTGCCACATGATATACAGGCCCTTTAATATCCGCCAAGGTAATGGGCGTATCCAGCACGCTCAAATCTCCGTGTGCAAATGTGTTTTCGTCGTAGAAATTCTCCAGATAGAAATGATGCACCTTGGCAGGCATGGCGGTGCTGTCGGCGTTCCAGTAAAGCAAATCGAAGGGGAACGGGTCCTTTCCGAGCATGTAATTGTTGACGACGTAGGACCAGATGAGATCGTTTGAGCGCAGCATGTTGAAGGCCGAAGCCATCTTCTGCGCCGGCAGGTAGCCCTTTTCCATCTCCTCATCCACGGCTTTGATCGTGTGATCGTCCACGAAAACCTGCAACTCACCGGCGTCCGCAAAATCCAGTTGCGCGGTGAAGAAGGTGGTGGAGGCGACACGCGTATCCTTCCGCTTGCTCAGATAGGCCATCAGCGTGCCGACCAACGTGCCGCCGATACAATAGCCGGCGAGGTGCAGCTTGCTGACGCCAGTCTCCTCCAGCACCTTGTCCATCGCTGCGATAGTTCCCTTTGTCAGGTAGCTGTCCCAAGTCTCATTCTTCTGTTTCTCGGTCGGATTGACCCAGGAAACCATGAAGACCGTGTAGCCCTGTGCCACCAGCCATTTGACCATGCTCTTCTTGTCGTTGAGGTCGAGCACGTAGAACTTGTTGATCCATGGCGGCACGATCAGGAGGGGGATGCTGTGAACCTTGTCGGTCGCGGGCGCATACTGGATCAGTTGCAGAATGTCATTCTGCCATATGACCTTGCCGGGCGTCACAGCCATGTCGCGACCGACTTCGAATGCATCCATGTCCGTCTGGCGGATCAGGAGCTGACCTTTGCCCCGCTCCAGGTCTTCCAGCATCATGTGCAGGCCGCGCACGAGATTCTCGCCCTTCTGCTCGAGCGTCGCCTCCATCACCTCCGGATTTAGCGCGAAGAAATTGGCGGGGTTCATCGCCTCGACGAAGTTGCGGGTATAGAACTCGGCCTTCTTCCGATCCCTCGGGTGCATCTCGCCCACGGTGTGAACGGTGTGATTGATCCAGCCGGACGTGAGTAGATAGGACTGCTTGAGGTAATCGAAGAGGGCGTTTTCCGACCATTCCTTGTGGGCGAAACGCTTGCCGGCCGCAGCCATGTGGGGCAATTCCGGCATCGTCGCGTCTGGCGCGCCGAGCCAGCGCAGCGTGGCGGCCTGCCAGAGCTTGCCTTGAGCTTCCCAGTAACGCAGCGTTTCAGCTGCCATGTCCTGCGGATGATCGAGCATCGTGCGTGTCAGTTCGACCCAGGCGGGCATGGTGTTGAGCGGATCCAGGTTGGTCGGCGCACCCTGCTCGTTCTGCGCTTCGAGAAATCGCGTCCAGATCTTCTGGCTCGTGTCGTAGACTTCCGCCATGTTGGCGACGAATGCGGCGTTCTGCTCGATGAGCGTCTGCTCTTCTTCATTCTTGGCCATCGCGTTCCCCCTTCGACACGGCCGGACCTGCATCTTGTTGCGGCACGGCTCTCTCCTTAAGGTATGACCAAGGGCCGTTCCGATCCAAGCCAAAAGGACATGTTTTTTGGGAATCATGCACTTGCTCAGCCCGCTGGTCGTGGCCACCATGCTTGCGGCCTGCAGCGCGCCGCCCGATGGCGCAGCGCGGGCCTACCTCGACGGGCGTGGCGAGGGCACCGGCTATCCTACGCTTTTGAAGGGCGGTGACCTGAATGCCAGCCTGGCCGGAAGCCCGGACGTGTTCGAGGCAAGCGACATGGCAGGCCGCCTTGCGGCGTTGCAGGCACGGGCCGCGGGCCTTAACGGTGCTGTTCTGACCGAGAGCGAGCGCCGCGCCCTGCTGCGCGCAACCGAGGGGAATTAGCGGCCGCGCGTCGGGCGCGAAGGTCCGGCGCCGGACGTTTCAGCCTTCGAAACTGTCAACGCAGTTCTGCAGGGTTTCGGCCCCTGCGTCCGTACCGCCGTCGGCCGGCACGACCTTTCCGGTGCGCTCGGAAAACGCATAGTTACCCGGCGGGCTGATACGCACTGTGCAACTGGAGAACGCATCTGCCTGCGGGGACGAACAGGATGCGGAGGCCAGAACAAGGGTCAGCATCGCGGGCGGCAGAAAGTTAACCTTCAGAAAAGCCATGCGTTTCAATCCTTTCCATGTGGGAGTTGAGATGCCAACGCTAGGCCCGCCGGGGCGGTATCGTCAACCGCCCGGCCGGACAGGATTCGCAGGAGACAAGAAAATATGGGGTGGAGCCGGACAGGGGGCAGTCGTATAAAGCGCGAAACCAATATGGACCCGAACCCATGCAAGAAGAATTCTACCGCATCAAGCGCCTGCCCCCTTACGTCTTCGCCGAGGTGAACAGACTGAAGGCGGAGTACCGTGCGGCGGGTGTCGATATCATCGACTTTGGCATGGGCAACCCGGACATGGATACGCCGAGCCATATCGTCGACAAGCTGTGCGAAACGGTGCGCAAGCCGCGCACGCATCGCTACTCCTCCTCCAAGGGTATTCCCGGCCTTCGCAAGGCGCAGGCTGGATATTACGCCCGCCGCTTCGGCGTGAAGCTCGACCCTGAAACGGAGGTCATCGCCACCCTCGGCTCCAAGGAAGGGCTGGCGAACCTCGCGATGGCAATTACTGCGCCCGGCGACGTGATGCTGGTGCCGAACCCCAGCTATCCTATCCATCCCTACGGTTTCATGATTGCCGGTGGCACGCTGCGGCACATCCAGACGCTGGAAGATGGCGTCTTCAACCCGGAAGCCTACATGCGGGCGTTGGACCGCGCGGTGCTGCATTCGGTGCCGAAACCGGTGGCGCTGGTCGTCAGCTTCCCATCCAACCCCACGGCGCAACTCGCCGACCTCGATTTCTATGCGGAGCTCGTGCGCTTCGCCAAGAAACACGAGATATGGGTTCTCTCCGATCTTGCGTATTCCGAGATTTACTTTGACGGCAACCCGCCGCCCTCCGTCCTTCAGATACAGGGTGCGAAGGATGTGGCCGTGGAATTCACCTCGCTGTCCAAAACCTACGCCATGCCCGGCTGGCGCATGGGCTTTGCCGTGGGCAACGAACGCCTGATCGGAGCCTTGACACGGATCAAGAGCTACCTCGACTATGGCGCTTTCACGCCGGTGCAGGTGGCCGCCGCTGCGGCGCTGAACGGGCCGGACGATTGCATCGAAGAGATCCGCGGAATCTACAAGTCCCGCCGTGACGTGCTGGTGGAGAGTTTTCGCCGCGCCGGCTGGGACGTGCCGCCGCCGCCGGCCACGATGTTCGCATGGGCGCCCCTGCCGGAGAAATTCGCGCCGCTGGGTTCGATGGAATTTTCCAAGATCCTGCTGAAGGAAGCGGAGGTCGCCGTCTCGCCTGGTGTCGGGTTCGGTGAGTACGGGGAAGGCTATGTGCGCCTCGGGCTGGTAGAGAATGAGCAGCGGGTGCGGCAGGCAGCACGCAACATCAAGCGCGTCATCGACAACGCAGACGAGATCCTTGCCCGCTACAGCCAGCTTTCGGCATGAGCGCGGAGGACGACGCGCACCAGAAGGCGGAAACGTTCTGGACCGTGGCCGAACTGGAGAAGCAGGGCGTGACGGCGGGCGAACCGGTCGATCTCGACCTCGATTTCCGCCCTGGCGAGAGCGCGGACGCGCAGACCGCGATCCGGGCGCTGAAGATGTTCGGCTACAGTGCCGAAACCGCCTCCGACGGGGGCCTGTCGATCACCGTGCCCGAAGTGCCCTTCACGGCGGAGGATATCTGGCTGCACGAGGAGCGCTGCACCACCATCGTGCGCGAGCGTGGGTTCCTACCCGACGGCTGGGGCTTTTCGGCCTGAGCCCATTTGCGCAACTTTTTCGTTGCATATAACTCCCGGCGGCGTATCTTTGCGCAACCATTTGGTTGCAACAAGGAGCCGCCGCCATGCTCTTTCCCACCAGCCGCGATACCGCGGATGCCATCACCCGCAGCATCGACCTTCAGGCCTCGCCCGCCCGCGTCTGGCGCGCGTTGACCACGCCCGAGGAATTCGGCGCGTGGTTCAACGTGACCTTCGAGACGGGTTTCGAAGTCGGGCAGGAGGCGCGCGGCACGCTCACAGAACCGGGCTACGAGGGGCTGCCGTGGATCGCCACCATCATCGAAATCACGCCGCAGACGGTCTTCGCGATGACATGGCACCCTTACGAGATCGACGAGGGCAAGGATTGTACGGAAGAGCCGCAGACACGGGTCGAATTCCGCCTCGAACGCCTGGGCACGGGCACACGGCTGACGGTTACCGAGTCCGGCTTTGCCCGCCTGCCCGACCACCGGCGCGACGAGGCGATGCGCTCCAACGCGGGCGGCTGGGAAGAGCAGCTTCGGCGGATCGGGGCTCATGTCGGAGGCTGAGCGCGCCATCCTGCGCCACGCCCCCGTCTTCGCCGCACTGGGAGAGCCGACGCGGCTGGCGCTGGTCGAGACCCTCAGCGACGGGCGCGGGCGCTCGATCACCGCGCTCACCGAAGGCGCGGGCATGAGCCGGCAGGCGGTAACCAAGCACCTGCGCACGCTGGAAGCCGCAGGCCTCGTGCAGGCGGCGAAGGACGGGCGCAGTACCGTCTACGCGCTGCGCCCCGAACCAATGGACGCGGCGCGCGCACATCTCGAAAGGGTCGGACGGCAATGGGATGCCGCCCTCGCCCGTCTTGCCGCCTTCGTCGACGGCCCGAAGGCCTGAGAGCGCCCCCCCGCGCGCCCATCGGGTCGTGGCGGGGTGGGCGGGCGGGCGCCACGACCCGATGGGCGCGCGGGGTGGCGTGCGGTGCCTCACGGCGGTTGCAGCCGTGCCGGTGGCAAGCTACACCCGCGCGAAACGTTTCACTCGCGAGGAACTTCCCTGATGAGCACCCCCCTTCGCATCGGCATCGCCGGCCTCGGCACCGTCGGCCTCGGCGTCATCGACATTCTGCGGACGCACGCGACCACGATCGCCATGCGGGCGGGGCGGCCGGTGGAAATCACCGCGATTTCGGCCCGCAGTCGCAGGGATCGAGGAATCGACCTGTCGGCCTATGCGTTCGAGGCCGATCCGGCCGACCTCGCGACCCGTGACGATGTCGACCTGGTGGTGGAGGTTATCGGCGGCGAGAACGGCCCGGCGAAGGAAACGGTCGAGGCGGCACTGGCTTCCGGCAAGCATGTAGTCACGGCCAACAAGGCGCTTATGGCCCGCCACGGCACCGCCCTTGCCGCACTTGCCGAACGTCACGGCGCCTGCCTGCGCTACGAAGCCGGCGTTGCCGGCGGCATTCCCGTGGTCAAGGCGCTGACCGAGGGGCTCGCGGCCAATGCGGTCACCCGGGTAATGGGCGTGATGAACGGCACCTGCAATTACATCCTGACGAAGATGGAGGCGACCGGCGAAGATTATTCCGATGTGCTGACCGAAGCGCAGGCACTTGGCTACGCCGAGGCCGACCCGGCCTTCGATGTCGGCGGCATGGACGCGGCCCAGAAGCTGGCGCTGCTGACCATCGCCGCCTTCGGCACCCATGTCGATATCGACGCCGTCAAGGTCGAGGGTATCGAGCAGGTGACGCTGACCGACATCCGCTATGCCCGCGATCTCGGCTACCGGATCAAGCTGCTGGGCGTCGCCCGGAGCGGCGACGGTGCCGTCGAAGTGCGGATGCAGCCATGCCTCGTGCCCGCACAGTCGCCCATCGGCCAACTGGAGAGCGTCGTCAATATGGTGGTCATCGAAGGTGATTTCGTCGGCCAGACGGTGTTTCAGGGCCCCGGTGCCGGTGCCGGCCCCACCGGCTCCGCCGTGGTGGCGGACATCATCGACATCGCCCGCGATATCCGCGTGCCGACCTTCGGCGTGCCAGTGGCCGACCTGCGCGAGTACCCCACGACAACAGCGGGCAGTCCGGCCACCTATTACCTGCGACTGACGCTGGAAGACCGGCCCGGCATGCTTGCCAAGGTGGCGGCCGCGCTCGGCCAGCACGGGATTTCGATCAACCAGATGCGGCAGACGGAACATGAGGGCGGCTCCGCCCCCGTTCTGATCGTCACCCATGCCTGCCTCCGCCAGGACCTGGACAAGGCGCTGGACGAGATCACCGGCCAGTCGATGTGCCAGGACACGCCGGTGGCCTACCGCATCGAGACGGTCTGAGCGGCGGGCGATCAGCCGCACTTCCTTTGATCGGGCAACTTGTGTAGACGGATAGCACGTGTTTTAGCCCTGACACAAAGGACCCTGCTGCCATGCCTGATATCGAACTTTTCGCCGACCGGATGTTGTCGCTCGGCCTCGCCCGCGTTTCCGAGGCGGCCGCCATTGCATCTGCCAAACTGATTGGCTCCGGTGACGAGAAAGCTGCCGATCAGGCCGCCGTGGACGCCATGCGCACCCAGCTCAACCGCCTCGACATCAAGGGCGTCGTCGTTATCGGCGAAGGCGAGCGCGACGAGGCGCCGATGCTGTTCATCGGCGAGGAAGTCGGTACCGGCAACGGCCCCGGCGTCGATATCGCCCTCGATCCGCTGGAAGGCACGACCCTGACAGCCAAGGACATGCCCAACGCGCTGGCCGTGATCGCCATGGGCCCGCGCGGCTCGATGCTGCATGCCCCGGACGTCTATATGGACAAGCTCGCCATCGGGCCGGGCTACCCCGAGGACGTGGTAACGCTGGACATGAGCCCAACCGACAGGATCGAGCGGCTTGCACTCGCCAAGAAATGCAAACCCAGCGACATCATGTGCTGCGTGCTGGAACGCCCCCGCCACCAGGACCTGATTGCCGAGGTTCGCGCGACCGGTGCCCGCATCCGCCTGATCACCGATGGTGACGTCGCCGGCGTGATCCACTGCGCCGAGCCGGACAAGACCGGCATCGACATCTACATGGGCTCCGGCGGAGCGCCCGAGGGCGTGCTGGCTGCCGCCGCGCTGAAATGCATGGGTGGCCAGATCCAGGGACGTCTGCTGTTTCGCAACGATGACGAGAAGGGCCGGGCCAAGAAGGCCGGGATCAAGGATCTCGACAGGATCTACAAGCGCGACGACATGGTGACGCAGGACGTGATCTTCGCCGCTACCGGCGTGACGGATGGCAGCCTGCTGCGCGGCGCCCGCCGCGATGGCGACTATCTGGAAACCGAGACCATCCTGATGCGCTCCAAGACCGGCTCTGTCCGCCGGCTGTTCTACCGCCAGAACAACATGTGAGGCAGGATGGCCCGGAAAGTCGGCTTCAGCGAAGATAACGAGGCAGCGCGGCCGGTGCCGCGCAGCGAACAGGCGACCAGCGCTGAAGCACCTCTACGCCCCGGGCCGGGCCTCGTGGTCTTCGCGCTGATCTTGCTGGCGATCGTGGGCATGGGGCTGGCGGTGCTGCTCATCTCGCTCAGCCGCGGCTCCCTGCCCGGCATCGTCTTTGGCATGATGTTCACCGTCGCCGCCACCTCCATCGGCGTCAGCGCATTCATCAAAAGCTTTCGTGCCGGGCGCGAGGCCGCCCGCAACAGCGACTGGCGGCGGGATACGCGGACACGGGACGAAGCGTGAGTGCGTTTCTGGATGTCGGGCAGTCGCTGACCGGGCGGGTCTGGCGCGGACCGGAGGATGATCTGCGGCGCCGGGCGGAAGCACTGGCCCAGCAGACCGGCCACAGTGAGCATGTCTGCCTGCTGCTGGCCCGACAGGGCGTGACGGCAGATGAAGCCGAGGGATATCTGGCTCCATCGCTGCGCAACCTGATGCCGGACCCCTCCTCCCTCAGAGACATGGACACCGCGGTTGCGGCGCTGACGTCGGCCGTGCGCGGCGGCGGTCGGATAGCGATCTTCGCTGATTACGATGTCGATGGCGGTGCCTCGGCGGCGTTGCTGATCGACTGGCTGCGGCAGATGGGCCATCAGGCCACGCTCTACATCCCCGACCGGATCGACGAAGGCTACGGCCCGAACGATACGGCCATGGAAATGCTGGCTGAGAACCATGACCTGATCATCTGCGTCGATTGCGGCACCCTCAGCCACGCGCCGATCGCCGCCGCGAAGGCACGCGGAGCGGAGGTGATCGTGCTCGACCATCACCTCGGCGGCGAGACGCTGCCGGACTGCGCGGCGGTCGTGAACCCCAACCGCCAGGACGAAATCACACCGCTGACCTATCTCTGCGCCGCCGGTGTGGTGTTCATGGCACTGGTCGCCGCCAACCGGACACTGAAGGCGGACGGCGCTCGGGTGCCGAACCTGCTGCCGATGCTGGACCTCGTGGCACTGGCGACCGTGGCGGATGTTGCGCCACTGCTGGGTCTGAACCGGGCCTTCGTGCGGCAAGGGCTGACGGTGATGAGCCACCGGCAGAGGGTGGGCCTGACCGCGTTGGCCGATGTCGCCGGGCTGAAGACGGCACCAGCGGCCTATCACCTCGGCTTTCTGCTCGGCCCCCGTGTCAATGCCGGCGGCCGGATAGGCGCCGCCGATCTCGGCGCCCGCCTTCTGGCCACCGAGGACCCGCGCGAGGCGGAGGCACTGGCCCGCCGCCTCGACGACCTCAACGGCGAGCGCCGCGCCATCGAGGCCGCGGTGCTCGAAGATGCTCAGGCGCAGGCGGAAGCCCGTGGCGCCGAGGGCCCGCTCGTCTGGGCGGCGGGCGAGGGTTGGCACCCTGGCGTCGTCGGCATCGTCGCATCGCGGCTGAAGGAGAGCTTCAATCGTCCGGCGGTGGTGATCGGGCTGGAAAATGGCATCGGCAAGGGCTCCGGGCGCTCCGTCGCCGGGGTCGATCTGGGCGCTGCGATTGCGACTTGCACGCGCGAGGGCCTGCTTGCCAAGGGCGGCGGTCACAAGATGGCGGCGGGGTTGACGGTGGCGCAGGCGCAGCTTGAACCGGCGATGGCACGGCTGGCGGAACTGCTTGAGCGGCAGGGCGCAGCCACCGAGGGGCCGCGTGATCTGTCGATCACCGGGCTGCTCTCCTGCACCGCAGCCACGGCCGACCTGATTTCCGAACTCGAAACCGCTGGCCCATTCGGTGCGGGCGTCTCCGCCCCGCGTTTCGCCCTGCCCGCCCAGCGAATTGCCTTCGCCAAACGCGCAGGCGAAACCCACCTGCGCCTGTCGTTCCGAGATGCCACGGGATCGCTAGACGCCATCGCCTTCCGCGCCTTCGACGGCCCGCTCGGCCCGGCGTTGGAAGCCCACGGCGGCCGCGCCTTCCACCTTGCCGGCCGGCTGGAAATCGATGACTGGGGCGGGCGGCGAAAGGCCAAGCTGCGGCTGGAGGACGCCGCCCCGGCCGACTGAATTTTTGCGTTTTGGATCAAAAAGGCGCTTGAACCCCTCGCGCCGTTCCATTAGTCACTCCCGCACGGCAGAGCGATGCGCCCATCGTCTAGCGGTCTAGGACGTCGCCCTTTCACGGCGAAAACACGGGTTCGAGTCCCGTTGGGCGTACCACTCTGCTGTAAATCCCCCCGTTTTCTTTGGCGCCCGGCTCCGTAATTTACGGACGTGTCAGGGTTACGCTCTTCCCCGCCTCCACCGACTGCCAGTCTCCTGCCGTTCCGTCCGGCCAGATCGCGCGCACCTCTGCGGTGTCCGCACCGCCCATTCCGAAGTGCAGCGGCAACAGGGCACCGCCGGCGTGGCCACCGCCGACGCGGCGACTTTTGTGGAGTATGCGGTCGCCCAGGCGCATCTCGACGCTGGCACCGACGGCGAATGCGTTGGGGCCGTCCTGCCGGAGGTCGACCGTCACGAAATTGGCCATTGGCCGGCCCGCGAACAAGCGCACGGGCTGGTTGCGGTTGATAGTCAGCAGGTCGAGCGCGCCGTCACCGTTGATGTCCTGGAAAACCGCCCCGCGGCCCTTGGTATCGACGGCGATACCGGCCTCGTAGCCCACTTCGCGGAAGCCGTCCTCGCCGCCGAGCAGCAGGCTGTCGGGGTCGAAACCGGCCATGCGCGGCATCTCGTCAACATTGCCCTTGATGATCAGCAGGTCACTCCAGCCGTCATTGTTGGCATCGCCGAATTCCGTATGCCAGGCCGTCGAGGGACGCACATCCGGGCCTACGGGCGGGCGCTGTGCGGTGGTGCCGAGTTCGCGGGCGATGTTCTCGAACGCTGGGGCATCACCTTCGCGCAGGTGTTCCATCCGGTTGTCGGCCATGGATGTGACAACGATCTCGGGCCTGGGATCGCCGGTGATATCCTCCGCCGCCAGCCCCATGCCCCAGAGTGAGACGTCGTCCCAGCCGTCGTCCCTGCCGTACTCGGCCACGCCATCCTCCGTCAGGCGGAAGAGTTGCTCGGATTGGCCGCGGTCATAATATTCGCGGTCGTTGGCAAGGCGCAGATCAATGCGGCCCGTTCCCGACCAGTCGAGGAACAGTGCGGACAGAGTACAGGCCCCCTTGCCGAGTGACACGGGCCGGCCATAGACGCCGCCCTGCGGGCGCAGGATGTAGGACGGTTCGCAGTTCTCCCTCTCCTGCAAGGGCCGGTCGCGCGGGACGTAGTTGCCCACAAACAGCGTTGGCAGATCGGCGCCATCTTCCCACGTGGCAGCGAAGGCGGTGGTCCAATCCTTTGCCTGCGGCAGGGCCAGCGCATCGGTAGCATCCTCGAATCGGCAATTGCCAAGACCGCGCATGGCAAGATTGCGGCCGAAACGCAGGACGAAGAGGTCCAGCACCCCGTCTCCGTCAAAATCCAGTGGATAGACGCCGGTAGTGGCGAGGACCGGTTCGACCAGCGGGCCCTCCGCCCGTTCGAAGGAAGGTGGTCGGCCCGGCCGACCGGTATTGCGCCAGAGCGTCAGTGGCTGCTCCGCCCCGGCAATCGCCAGTTCCGGCAGCAGATCACCGTCGCAGTCGAAGGCCGCCGCCCCGCCGCCGACGACATACGCCTCACCGCCCTCGTAAGCATGGGAAAGTCCCGCCACTGCGGTGGCGTCAACGAATACCGGCACCTCCCCCGCTGCGGCTACTCCGCCGCAGAGCGCGGCTGCCCCAAGGAGGCAAGCGCCAGTTCGGTGATACCTTCCAGTGCCAGCGCGGCGGCGCCTTTGGCCCATAGCACGTCTCCCCATTCATGTACCCGCACGTCCGGCGGAGCATCGTCCACCTTGATGATATTGGCCCGCATTTCGGCCATCACCGCTTCGTCATACAGGTATTCGTAGCGCATGGCCGTGCCCGACAGCACGATCAGCGACGGATCGAAGATATTGACGACATTGGCAAGGCCGAGGCCGAACATCCGCCCAGCGCGTCGGAATATCTCCAGTGCCCGCGCGTTGCCACCGCGGGCCTCGGCGTAGAGCGCATCCATCCGTGCGCCGGCGTCGCCAAGACGCTGGCCGGCGTCCAGTACAAGGTTGGCCTCCCTCAGCAGTGCGTATTCGGCGACATAAGCTTCCAGGCAGCCGCGCTGGCCGCAGGAACACAATGCGCCGTCCAGCGCCACCTTCGTGTGCCCAAGTTCCGCGCCGCGGCGGCGCGAGCCCCGATATAGCTTGCGGTCAATGACTATTCCCATGCCGAGGCCGTTTTCCAGCGTCACGGTGACGAAATCGCGTTTCTCGCGGCCCATGCCGAACCATAGTTCAGCCATGGCGATGAGGTTCGCGTCATTCTCCACGAACACCGGGCAGGCGAAGTGGCGGGAGAGCAGTTCCGTCAGCCGGACATCGCGACGGTCGAAGGCGCGGGACCAGTGGACGAGACCGCGCGGACCATCGACAAACCCGGCAACGCCGAGGCAGATGCCCGAAATTTCCTCCAGCCGCATCTCCGCCTTGCCGCACGCATCCTGCACGGCCTTGGCGACATAGGTTGCGACACGGTCCGGCGACATGCCGCCGCCGGGAATGGGATACTCAGCCTCCGCCAAGGTTTTGCCGGCAAAGTCCAGCACGGCGGTTGTGATCGTTCTGTCCGCCAGCTTGGCGCCGATGACACGATGGGCACATCCACGAATGCGCAGGTTCACGCGCGGGCGTCCACGGCGCGTCGGGCCGGTAACGCCCGGGGCATCCTCGATCAGACCGGCCAGTATCAATTCAGATGTCACCGCCGTCACGGTCGCAGGGCTGAGGCCGGTCTGACGGGAGATATCGACCCGCGCGATCTCCGGTGCGGAACGCATCGCCGCCATCACCAGAGCGGCGTTGCTGGGCCCGGCTTCCGCGAGGTTCGGCACTTCTATCGCGCGATCTTCTTCCAGAGCGTCCTCCCCGACGTTCGCAGCGATGTGGCGGCATTTAATTCGAATGGCGAATTTAATAGCCCGCCAAACCCGCCGCCCTGCACTTGTTTCGCGCTGATCCGGCAGGATCGCATGATCCGCTCTTACATCCGGAGCCTGCAGTCCGTCAAATTAATTTGACATCGAAATTAAATGCGGGGATAGACTGAGGTATCGGGTCCGAACATCAGAATCAGAACCTGAGCAAACGGGATACCAAGGGAGGTCACCCCATGAATTTCAAGAAAACCGCCGCCGCGGCGGCGCTTGCTATTGGCGTAAGCACCGTTTCCTTCACGGCAGTTCAAGCCCAGACAATCGGCGTGAGCTGGTCCAACTTCCAGGAAGAGCGCTGGAAAACCGATGAAGCGGCGATCCGCGAAGCGCTCGACGCAGCCGGTGCGGAATACATCTCGGCCGACGCGCAGAGCTCCTCCTCCAAGCAGCTTTCCGACATCGAGGCGCTGATCGCACAGGGTGCCGACGCGCTGATCATCCTCGCGCAGGACAGCCAGGCCATCGGCCCCGCAGTGCAGGCTGCCGCCGATGAAGGCATCCCCGTCGTCGGTTACGACCGCCTGATCGAAGATCCGCGCGCCTTCTACCTGACGTTCGACAACGTGGAAGTCGGTCGCATGCAGGCCCGTGCGGTGCTCGAAGCCGCGCCGGAAGGCAACTACGTGATGATCAAGGGTTCGCCCACCGATCCGAACGCCGATTTCCTTCGTGGCGGCCAGCAGGAAGTGCTGCAGGAAGCCATTGACGCCGGCAAGATCACCATCGTCGGCGAAGCCTATACCGATGGCTGGCTGCCCGCGAACGCCCAGCGCAACATGGAGCAGATCCTGACGGCGCAGAACAACGAAGTCGACGCCGTAGTCGCCTCCAATGACGGCACCGCTGGCGGCGCCGTTGCCGCCCTCACCGCGCAGGGCATGGAAGGCATTCCCGTCTCCGGTCAGGATGGTGACCACGCCGCGCTCAACCGCGTTGCAGCCGGTACGCAGACAGTCTCCGTCTGGAAAGACGCACGCGATCTCGGCCGCGCGGCCGGTGAAATCGCGGTGGCCCTTGCCGGTGGCGCCGACATGTCCACAATCGAAGGCGCCGAGAAATGGACGTCTCCGGGCGGCACCGAACTGATCGCGAAGTTTCTCGCGCCGGTTCCCGTCACCAAGGACAACCTGACGGACGTTGTCGATGCAGGCTGGATCACGCAGGAAGCACTTTGCCAGGGCGTTTCCGACGGCCCGGCACCCTGCAACTGATCAGACCGATCAAAACCGCGCTGCCCCGACAAACGGGGCGGCGCACCCTCTGAAGCGGGCCCCAGGCGCCACTTCACCGAACCGCAGGGAGCGTGTTCATGGCTGACACCACACAAACAAGCGTAACCGGACAGAGCGACGCGAGCACTCCGAAGCCCAAGAGCTTCCTGGCCGCGCTGGACCTTGATCTGCGCCTTCTCGGCATGGTCGGCGCATTCGTCCTGTTGTGCCTGATATTCAATGTTTTCACCGATGGCCGGTTCCTGACGCCGCGCAACATATTCAACCTCACGATCCAGACCGTATCCGTTGCCATCATGGCCACCGGCATGGTCTTCGTTATCGTTACCCGCCACATCGACCTGTCCGTCGGCTCGCTGCTGGCCACCTGCGCTGCGGTCATGGCCGTAACGCAGACGCAGATCCTACCCGGCACCTTCGGCCTTCCACTCGGCCACCCCGCGATCTGGATACTGGCGATCATCGCCGGTGTCATCGTCGGTGCGCTGATCGGTGCCTTCCATGGCTGGCTGGTGGGTTACCTCGGCATCCCTGCATTCATTGTCACCCTCGGTGGCCTGCTGGTCTGGCGAAACGTTGCCTGGTTCATCACCGATGGCCAAACAATTGGCCCGCTGGACGAGACATTCAAGATGATCGGCGGCATTGGCGGTACGCTGGGAACCTTCTGGTCCTGGGTGTTCGGCTTCGCTTCCGTTGTGGCGGTGCTGTTCATGATCTGGGCGTCACGACGCCGCAAGCTCAGCCATGACTTCCCGGTCAAGCCTCTTTGGGCCGAGTGCGCCATTGCCGGCATCGCCTCTGCCGCGATCCTCGGCTTCGTCGCGATCCTTAACGCCTACCAGGTGCCGGAGCGGGTTCTCGCCCGCAGCTTCGCCGCCCGCGGGCAGGAAATGCCGGAAGGCTATACCGCCGGCTACGGCCTGCCGCTTTCCGTGCTCTTGCTGATCGTCGTCGCTGTGGCGATGACCGTGATTGCCCAGCGCACCCGGCTTGGCCGGTACATCTTCGCCACCGGCGGCAACCCCGATGCGGCAGAACTCTCCGGCATCAACACCCGGCTGCTGACCGTTAAGATCTTCGCGATCATGGGCATGCTCTGCGCGCTCGCCGCTGCCGTTGCCTCGGCTCGCCTCGGCTTCTCGACCAACGATATCGGCACGCTGGACGAATTGCGCGTCATCGCCGCCGCAGTGATCGGCGGCACCGCCCTCGCTGGCGGTGTCGGCACCATCTACGGGGCAATCCTAGGCGCGCTGATCATGCAATCGCTGCAATCGGGCATGGCCATGGTCGGCGTCGATGCTCCGCTGCAGAACATCGTCGTCGGCGCCGTACTGGTGGCTGCCGTGCTTATCGACATCATCTATCGCCGCCGCGTGGGAGACTGAGCCATGACGACACCTATGGTCGAAATGAAAGACATGTGCATCAGCTTCGGCGGGGTGCAGGCCGTGGATCACGTCAGCGTCGATCTGCATCCCGGAGAGGTCGTGGGCCTGCTGGGCCACAACGGCGCCGGTAAATCCACCCTCATCAAAATGCTATCCGGCGCCTACAAACCCGACAGCGGCGAGATTCGCGTCAATGGCAAACCGGTGACAATCAATTCTCCCCGCGATGCCCGCGCCCACAACATCGAGACGATCTACCAAACGCTCGCGCTGGCTGATAACCTCGACGCCGCTTCCAATCTGTTCCTCGGGCGCGAACTGGTGACGCCGCTGGGCTTTGTCGATGACGATGCGATGGAGGCGGAGACGCGCCGGATCATGGGGCGTCTCAATCCGAACTTCCAGAAGTTCAACGCCCCGGTGAAGGCGCTCTCCGGCGGCCAGCGGCAATCGGTTGCCATATCCCGCGCCGTCTACTTCAACGCCAAGATCCTGATTATGGACGAACCGACGGCAGCCCTCGGCCCTCAGGAAACCAAGATGGTTGCCGAACTGATCCAGGAACTGAAGAAACAGGGCCTCGGCATCTTTCTGATCGACCATGACGTGCGCGCAGTGATGGAGCTTTGCGACCGGGCGAGCGTAATGAAAAACGGCAAACTTGTCGGCACTGTCAACATCTCCGACGTCACAGAGGATGATCTGCTGTCGATGATCATCCTCGGCAAACAGCCGGAGAAGAAGGCCTCCTGAGCCGATGCGCACAGCCGCCGCTCTCCTGTTCCTGCTGCTCTCAGCCTGCGCCCCGCAACCGGGCGCGGCCAGCAGGACAGAAATCTCCCCTGCCGATATGTCGGCCCTGCGCGACTGCGCCACCATCACACCGCGCTGCACCGGTTTCGCCGGGCTGGCGGCGCGTCTGCCATCGATCTGCTCGCCGGAAGGCTGCTTCGGCACCAGCGACGCTGAAACCCTCGTAGCCGTGCCCCGTGACGGCGGCGCGATCTGTGGCTTTCGGGCCGTCCGAGGCCCCACCTCTTTCGCGATTTTCGGAATCTGGCACGTGCAGGCGGACGGCACGCGCCTGTACCGGAACGCTAGGTTCCTACACCCCGCCGAAGCGGCGAGGCTGCGAAATCTGGGCGATGTCGTTAAGGAATGCGACGCCATTTCGGTGTGAAATGGCCTTGGAAGCGCCCCAATCCCCTTACGCTTCGTAAACTTATCGGGCGCAGGATGTTCTCATCGGAACCAGTACCTTAACCGGTCTTCCATTACGGGAACTCTGCCATGTCACTTCTCAAGTTGATGAATCCCCTGCCCGAACGGGCCACGCCCCATCGTCGGGCTTACGTTAACCCCACGACCACGAACCGCGATTTCTACACGTTTCTGTCCGGCCTGACAGATGACTTTCTCGCCATTCAGGGGCGCCGTCGGCTGATCAACCTGCCACCACGCCACCTCGACACGGTTCGGCAGGCGCTGCGTATCGTCATTCGTGACGCAAAAGAACTGGATGTCTTCCGCCTCACCAAATCCGCGGAAGAACTGGATACTGCGCTGGAGCATATCCAGATGGATGCCCACGGCTACACCCAGCGCTTCGATCTGCGTCGCCTGTTCGACGGTTTCCTCGACGAGGCACGGCGCACCCTGGCCGAAATCGAATCCGGAGAGACCGGGAATGGTCGCACCAAGTCTGACGACCGGCCCCTTGTGCTGGTCGTCGACGATGAGCCGCATGTTCATCGCCTGATAGAACGCGCGATTGCCCGCGACGTGGAGGTGCTGAATGTCGTCAACTGTCTCGGCGCCCTCGCGACGCTGAAGACGCATCGTCCGGATCTCATCATCCTCGATGAGAGCCTGCCGGACATGCGCGGCACCGACTTCCTGAAAACCATCAAGTCGCAGAAAGAGCTCGCCAATATTCCTGTGATAATGCTTTCCAACAGCAACGATGACGACACGGTGGTCGCGGGGTTGTGCAACGGTGCGCTGGACTTCTTGTCAAAGGACATGAAGACGCTCGCCCTGCGCCCGCGCATCATGGAAATTCTGGAACATGGCCGCACCCGCCTGACGGGCCACCGCACCGCCTGATGGCGGTGGGCGGCCGCTTCGGTCACGCCGGCCAACTCCAGTTGCTGGCCGCCCCTTCGGACATGCTTCCGCTGCGCAGGTTCGCGACACAGCGCAGCGGAAGACGCCAACGGCCTGAGCCGGCCCTCAGGCCGCGTCGTTTCCCTTCAACACGCCCCGCGCGATCTGATCGGCCTCTATCGACTCGAACAGCGCCTTGAAGTTGCCCTCGCCGAAACCGTCGTCGCCTTTGCGCTGGATGAACTCGAAGAAGATCGGGCCGATGACGGTTTTCGAGAAGATCTGCAACAGAATCTTCGTCTCGCCTCCGCCGACAACGCCTTCACCGTCGATCAGGATGCCGTGCTCCTGCATGCGATCCAGCGGTTCCTCGTGGCCCTGCACCCGTTCGTAGCTCAGTGCATAATAGGTTTCGGGCGGTTTCGGCATGAACCGGATGCCGTTGGCAGCAATCCGGTCAACGCTTTCATAAATCGTTTCCGTCGCCACGGCGATGTGCTGAATACCTTCGCCGTTGTAGCGCTTCAGATACTCAACGATCTGCCCGGTTTCGCCCCGATCTTCATTGATCGGGATGCGGATACGACCGCAGGGGGAGGTCAACGCGCGGGAAAGCAGGCCGGTGAACTTGCCCTCGATATCGAAGAACCTGATTTCCTTGAATCCGAAGATCTCGCCGTAGAAGCGAAACCAAGTATCCATGTTGCCCTTGTGGACATTGTGGGTCAGGTGATCGAGGTAGTAGAAGCCGACGCCTTCGGGTTTTTCCGGGACACCTTCGATCCAGTCGTACTCATCCGCGTAAGGGTTGGCACCACCGCCGTACTGGTCGATAAAATAGAGAAGACTGCCGCCGATCCCGTAGATTGCCGGCACATCCAGCACCTTTCCTTCGCCCTCGTATGGCTTCGCACCCATCTTCACCGCCCGCTCGAAAGCATGATCGGCGTCAACCACGCGCCATGCCATCGACGGTGCGCAGGGCCCGTGTTCCTCCACGAATCGCTGGCCGAAACTGCCTTTTTCGGCGTTGACGACATAGGTGATGTCGCCCTGCTTCCACAGCGCGATATCCTTGGTCTTGTGCTTGGCCGCGCGAACGTAGCCCATCCGTGCGAACAGCTCTTCCAGCTCAGCCGGATTTTCGTGCGCGAACTCGACGAATTCGAACCCGTCCGTACCGGCCGGGTTCTGTTCAGTGATGGTGGAGCGCGGTGCGTCGTGCGGGAAAGGTCCCATTGATATCTCCTTCAGGCTTTGCGCCAGCATATCGCGGAAATGTTGCTTGGTTTGCGCATCCTGCATTGCTTTTTGGCAGTATTGCGCGATACTTCCGCACAAAATCCTATTTTCATGCGGAATAGTAATGGCAGTAAACTTGGATTCGATGGATCGTACCCTCCTCCGTCTGCTTCAGCAGGATGGTCGCCTCACGGCACAGGAGCTGGCCGATCGGCTGCATCTGTCGCCATCGCAGGTGGGGCGGCGACGGCAGAGACTGGAGGCGGAAGGCTATATCGACACCTATCGTGCATCGCTGGACCCGAAACGGCTGGGCCTGACGGTGGAGGCATTCATCCGCATCGTGATGGCCACCCATACCGCCGAAAACGCGACGGACTTCCTGCGCCTCACCCGCGCCCGCGAGGAAATCACCGGGGCCTGGACGCTGACCGGCGAGGCTGATTACCTGCTCCGCGTCTACACGGTGGATCTCGCGGCGCTGAACCGGCTGGTGCAGGACGTGCTGCTGCCCCACCCCGCCGTCAGCCGTGTCCATTCCCAGATCGTGATGGAGCGGGTGAAACCTGATGCGCCGCTGCCGGTGTGAATGACACCGAAAACGACAGTTGCGCCGTCGCCATGAGAACAGACGCTGTCAGTGCTTGCCAATAGGCATCCTCCATTTTCGAAGGAGGCCGGCCGTTGCACATTCTTTCCCACTCCCGCCGCCTGCGGACCACGCCGTTCACCGCGCGGGTCGAAGCTGCAGGTGTTAAAGCCTACACCACCTACAACCATATGCTGTTACCCACCGTCTTTCGCTCTGTCGAAGAAGACTACCACCACTTGAAATCGGCGGTGCAGGTCTGGGATGTCGCCTGCGAAAGGCAGGTGGAGGTGCGCGGGCCGGATGCGGCGCGGCTGGTGCAGATGCTGACCCCACGCGACCTGCGCCCGATGGTCATCGGCCGCTGTTTCTATACGCCGATGGTCGATGAAACCGGCGGCATGCTCAATGATCCCGTCACGCTGAAGCTCGCCGAAGACCGGTACTGGATCTCCATCGCCGATAGTGACCTGCTGTTCTGGATCAAGGGTCTGGCCTACGGACGGGTTCTGGAAGTCGATGTGACGGAACCCGATGTCTCGCCCCTCGCGGTTCAGGGTCCGAAGGCGGAAGATCTGGTGGCGCGGGTGTTCGGCGAGGATATCCGCGATATTCGTTTCTTCAGGTTTCGCGAAGTCACCTTTGGCGGCCAGACGATGGTTCTTGCCCGTTCCGGCTATTCCCGACAGGGCGGTTTCGAAATCTATTGCACCTCAACCGCCCTCGGCCCGGCCCTCTGGGATGCATTGTTCGAAGCCGGTGCCGATCTCGATGTCCGACCCGGCTGCCCGAACCTGATCGAGCGTATCGAAGGTGGCCTGCTCTCCTACGGCAACGACATGACGCGTGAAAACACACCCCACGAAAGCGGGCTTGGCCAATTCTGCGACACGATCACCGCAATCGGCTGCTGTGGGCGAGATGCCCTTCTGCGCGTGGCACAGGAGGGGCCGATCCGGCAGATCCGCTATTTCTCCATCGATGGCACGGCACTACCACCGTGTCGCACTCCCTGGCCCATAACCGCGGGCGGCCGGCAGATCGGCCAGATCACATCCGCCGCATGGTCCCCCGGTTTTGCCACCAACGTTGCCATCGGCATGGTCCGCCTGTCGCACTGGGACGAAGGCACCAGCGTCACCATCGAGACACCGACCGGCCACCGCGAAGCACTGGTTCACGAGAAGCACTTTCTTGCCGCATGACCATCGAAAACAGAGGGCGCCGGGGAGATGCGTTGCTCCACCGGCGCCCTGACTGCTCGACAAACTCTTGCGCGCGTTACTGCGACTCAGCCAGCGGCCGTGACCAGACCTCCACCCGCCGGTTGATGTCCTTGCCGATTGGCGTGCCCGAACAAGCCAGCGGTGACAGCCCGCCATAACCGACGGCCCGCAGTGCCACATTTCGGCCTTCGAAATCCGGCCCGGCACCACGCACCTGTGCCACCACCGCCAGTGCATCGGCCTGAGCCCGTACCAGGCCATCCTCTGGCGCGGCGGCGAACTCATCCGTGAAACCCACGAACAACAATTCCCGGCCATCGAACCTGCCGGCTGCAATTTCCTCGGCCAACCGCCGCGCATCGGCCTTCGCCAGCACATCGCCGCCATTCTCGCTGTACGGCCTGAAAGTCGGCGAAATCCGCTCGGCGGCGATTAGTGTTTCCACCATTTCCCGCAACGGCTCCAGCAGCGCCTCCTGCGGCGGCGTCGCTACCGCTTCTGCCAGCCGCACCCGCTGATTTTCCAGCCCCTCCCGCGTGATCCGGTGGCCGATGTAACCCATCTCGCTCAACGCCTCCTGTCCCTCCTGCGATTGCAGATAGCGGATCAGTTCGGCCGCCAAGCCATCGGTCGCCGCATCCGGCCGCGTGTAGGCGTATAAATGGCGCGTCAGCGGATAGCGGCCTGTTTGCATCGCAAACGGCTCGGGCGCAGCAAACAGTCCACAAGGTTCCTCAAGCTCCAACGCCCGCGCACCGGCCGTTGCATAGAAACTCGTGACGCCAATGCTTCCGGGGAATGCCAGCACGGCATCGGCGATGCCGCGATCACTGTCCACGCCGATCACCCGCTGGGAAATGTCTTCGTCGTAAGGCTGCATGATGGCCGCGTTCAGGGCATCCCGCGTGCCGGAGCCGCTTTCCCGCGCGAAAACTGTGATCGGCAGGTTCGGCCCGCCAAGAGCTTCCCAATTTGTGATCTTGCCCGCAAAGACCCGCGCTATATCTCCCAGCCGGATGGAGGAAATGCCGACGGAAGAATCCGTCACAATGACAAGTCCATCCGTCGCCAGCACACTCTCCAACCCGGCGGCGCGCACGGCTGTCAGACCGCCGTCCAACAGGCGCCCCGCCTCCGTTTCGGTCATCGGGCGCGACACCAGCGCAATATCCGCCCGCCCGCTGATGAGGTCCTCGATGCCCTGTCGGGCACCGCCCGATATCGCCGCGAGGCTGATGACGGCGCCGGCTTCATTCGTCATCGTGTAGCGCCAGCCCGCCTGATCGTCGCCACCGCGGCTCAGGCTGCTGCCGGCGCGTGTCCGGCTGAAATGATCGAGAACGTCGGGCAGCATCCGTTCGATCAGGATATCGGACCCGGAGATCGCCACATCGCCGCGCGGCACGTCCGCCTGCGGCTCGTCTTGTGGCGCAGTGTCCTCCGCTTCTGGCGGTGGCGGGCAAGCAGCGCCGAAACACTCCACCTTTGCCTGCGGAAAACGCACAGTTCCCACGACCGTTGCGACGACGAGTTCATCGCCATCGACGGAGATCAGTTCACCCTCGACAGACATCAGCCCGTCAAGCGACTGCAACCGGACATTGTCCGCAAAGGCTGGTTGAAATGCGGTCCACAGCAGGGCCAGAAGGCCTGCTGTGATCGCGGGGGGGGAAGATTTCATACACTTGGCTCACGAATGTTCATATCCGGCTTCCCGGCACACACAAACACTCATTAAGCACTGATTGTTTTAGACAACATAAACAGTTAGCCGCCCAACTAAGGCGAAACTGTGGTCGTTTTCAGGCCGATAGCGGAATCGGGCTGAAATTTCGGCGTCTTAGCTCCACTTTGAGTTGCATCGGTAAAGAATGGGTTAACAGAGCCCGGCATGTCTCTCCTTGAAAAACCGCCCGGCTCCTGCCAAACCCGCGCAATGAACAACCCGCCCGATCTCCGCCCGGATCTCGCCCGCGCCCGCGTGCCCGATGCCGCCCGCCCCGGCCAGCCGACCATCGGCATGGTCTCGCTCGGCTGTCCGAAGGCGCTGGTCGACAGCGAGCGTATTCTCACCCGCCTGCGGGCCGAAGGTTATGCCATCAGCCCCGACTATGCCGGCGCCGAAGCGGTGATCGTCAATACCTGCGGCTTTCTCGACAGCGCCAAGGCCGAGAGCCTGGAAGCAATTGGCGAGGCCCTGTCTGAAAACGGCCGCGTCATCGTCACTGGCTGCCTCGGAGCGGAGCCGGACTACATTACCGGTGCGCATCCTTCGGTGCTCGCGGTCACCGGCCCGCACCAGTACGAACAGGTGCTCGACGCCGTCCACACCGCCGTGCCGCCCAGCCCGGACCCGTTCATCGACCTGTTGCCGGCCAGCGGTGTTACCCTGACACCTCGGCACTACAGCTACCTCAAGATTTCCGAGGGCTGTAATCACAAATGCAAGTTCTGCATCATCCCCGACATGCGCGGCAAACTGCAAAGCCGCCCGGCACATGCAGTCCTGCGTGAGGCGGAGAAGCTGGTGGCTGCCGGGGTCAGGGAACTGCTGGTCATCAGCCAGGACACCTCCGCCTATGGCGTCGACATCCGTCACCGGGTGGAACGGGAACACCGGGCCCACATCACCGACCTTGCCCGTGATCTCGGCAGTCTCGGTGCATGGGTGCGTCTGCACTACGTCTATCCCTACCCGCATGTGCGTGATCTGATCCCGCTGATGGCCGAGGGCCTTATCCTGCCCTATCTCGACATCCCCTTCCAGCACGCCCACCCGGAGGTGCTGCGCCGCATGGCCCGCCCGGCGGCGGCGGCGAAAACGCTGGACGAAATCGCCGCCTGGCGCGCCGTCTGCCCCGACATCACGCTGCGTTCCACCTTCATCGTCGGCTATCCCGGCGAGACGGAGGAAGAGTTCCAGACCCTGCTCGACTGGCTGGACGAAGCACAACTGGACCGTGTAGGCGCCTTCCAATACGAAAATGTGGCCGGCGCCCGCGCCAACGCCCTGCCCGACCACGTTCCCGACGAAATAAAGGCGGAGCGATTCGAAAGGTTCATGGAAAAGGCCCAATCCATTTCCGCCGCCAAGCTGGAGGCAAAGGTCGGCACCCGGCTGGAAGTGATCGTCGACAGCATCGAAGAGGACGGCGCGACATGCCGCACCAAGGCCGATGCGCCGGAGATCGACGGCAACCTGTTCATCGACGAAGGCTTCGAAGGATTGCGCCCGGGCGACATCGTCGAAGTGCTGGTCGATGAGGCGGGGGATTATGATTTGTGGGGCAGGTTTTAGGTCCGGTCGCTATTGATCGCCGATATGCCGACCAGGGACCGGTCTAGCTGGTCCACCAGAAGGGTTTGCGCCGCCCATCAAAAGTCGGCGGACCGGGCGGCACTTGTGTGCCGCCCGCCAGTTTCAATGGGTCTGGCCTTCGCGATAGGCCGTCAGGGTCTGGTCGATCAGGTTCACCAGTTCGGCGCCCGGCAGGCCCTCGCTGTCGGCCTGTGCGATCCAGGCTTCGCGGACCGGTGCGGCAACGGTGGCGCGGAATTCCTCGATCTGGGCGTCGGGCAGTTGCACCCGCTCCACTCCGAACATTTCGAGGATCGCCGACCACTTGTTGATCAGGTCGGTGTAGTACTCCAGGTAATGTTCCAGCGATGGTTCCACCGCGGCGTCGAGGATGGCACGGTGTTCGTCGGACAGTGCCTCATAGGCCTTGATGTTCACAACCACCGGGCAGTTTGTGCTGCCCGGGTTCAGGTTCGCCGTCCACCATTCGGCAAGGTCGATCGTCTTGAACGAGAAATGCGCGTGCTGGGCAAAGGACGCGCCGTCGACGATCCCTCCCTGCATGGCATCAAACGTCTCTGTCGCTGTCAGGTTGACCGTCTCGGTCCCGATGGAGCGCAGCGCCGCCGCGACACCGCCTGTGGCACGCAGCGTCTTGCCCTCAAACCAGCCGAGACCCTGCGGCGCCTCGCCCCGGCCGACGATGTTGTACTGCGGCAGCGGCGTCGGCATCAGCAGCTTCGCGTTCCACTTGGCCATCTCGGCCGCCACGGCGGGATGCTGGTAGACGGCGAAGCTGACAGCCTGTTCCTCTTCTAGCGTATCGACCCCGTGGAACGGCAGTTCCAGCACGGAGACGCCACGATTTTTTTCCGGGTGATAACCCGAGCAGAATTGCGCCATTTCGAACTGGTCGGCGGCGATGCCCTCCAGATTCTCGCGGTTGGAGGCAAGTCCGCCATAGCTGATGTTGATCTTGAAGCTGCCCTTGGAGTCCTTCTCCACGTAGTGCGCAAGCTTTTCCACATGTTCCGTGAAAGCCCGCCGCGAGCCCCAGAGCGAGACGTTCCATTCAGTGGCGTAACTGGCCGTTCCGCCGCACAACAGCAGCAGCATTCCGAGTAATCTGATCATCCAATCATCCCAATTTCCGCGCCCGCAAGGGCTGTTCAAGCTCAACGCCAGAGGCGTTCAGGACAGCGAACCGTTCGGTTCACCCCCGGATAACTCCACGCGCCTGCTCTTGAAGCAAAAGCCCGGTACGGCACACCTTCAGGCAGGCCGATGCAAGGGCGGCATGCAACGACGATACATGTCAATCGCACAATCACGCGCGGCAGAATCCGGCCCCAGCCGGAAACCCCGGATCACGTAACAACAGAATGTGGTAGAAAATAGGTGAAGTTGCGCTCTGCGCAAAGCTCTTATTCCTGTGCGCCATGCAGGACAGGCGGGCACAAGGGCCAGCCCCCTGCCGACCCTTCGCCCGGAACGCTCACCGCCCCCCGTAGGTTTCGTCCAGCGCATAGCCGGAGGAGCGAACCGTTCTTATCGGATCCTGCTCGCCACGCTTGTTCAGCGCCTTCCGCAGCCGTCCCACATGCACATCCACCGTCCGGATCTCCACATAGACGTCATGGCCCCATACTCTGTCCAGCAACTGCTCGCGGGAAAAGACCCGGCCCGGACGCTGCATCAGCACGTCCAGCAGGCGGAATTCGGTGGGGCCGAGGTGGACGTCTCGGTTGGAGCGGCGCACCCGGCAGGTTTCGCGGTCCAGCGTGATATCCGCGAAGGTCGCAACGTCCCCGGCAATCGTCGGGCGCGTCCGGCGCAGCACCGCGCGCATGCGCGCCACCAGCTCGCTCATGGAGAAGGGCTTGGTGACATAGTCGTCCGCCCCTTGCTCCAGCCCGCGGATCCGGTCCTCTTCCTCACCCCTGGCCGTGAGCATGATCACCGGAATGTCGCGCGTCTCGCTCTGCGCCCGCAGCCGGCGGCAGATTTCCACGCCGCTGACATTCGGCAGCATCCAGTCAAGCAGCACCAGATCCGGCTTCTGCTCGTCCACCGCCATCAGCGCCTCGTCGCCATCGAATGTCAGGGCAACCTCGAACCCCTCCTTGCCCAGATTGTAGGAGAGAAGCTGGCTGAGGGCCTCTTCGTCCTCAACCACCAGAACCTTCGCCATTTTTTCTACTCCAGATCCAGTCCCAGCGGCTCGCCCTTGGGTCGGTCATCGCCCAGCGGTTTGCCCTCGACAATATAGTGGATCATCTCGGAGATGTGGGTCGTGTGGTCACCGATCCGTTCCAGGTTCTTGGCGATGAACAGCATCTGGCTGCCCGCGCCGATCATGCGGCTGTCTTCCATCATGTAGGTCACGACCTCACGGAACAGAGCGTTGTACATCTCGTCGATGTCCACGTCCTTCTGCCACACGGCCACGGCCTTGGCGGTATCGCGGGAAGTATAGGCGTCCAGCACTTCGGTCAGTTGCGCCAGTGTCGCGCGCCCCATCCGCACGATGGATGAGGTGATCGTCAGCGGACCGGCCTTGGAGAACATCATCGCCCGCTTGGAGATGTTCTTGGCCAGATCGCCGATCCTTTCCAGCGTTGAGCAGATCTTGAGGGCGGATATCAGCACGCGGAGATCCTGAGCCATTGGCTGGCGCAGCGCGATGACGGTCGTCGCCATCTCCTCGATCTCCATCTCCAGCGCGTCGATCTTCTTGTCGGCGTCGATCACCTTCTGGGCGAGAGCCTTGTCGCGTTTCTCGACGGCTTCCAATGCCTGCCGCAGCAGATCCTCCGCCTTGCCACCCATCTCGGCGATCTTCGCCTGGATTGCGATCAGGTCGTCGTCAAAGCTCTTGACGATATGCGGTCCCATATTCATGCCCCTGCCTCGGAAATGTATCAGCCAAACCGGCCGGTGATGTAATCCTGCGTGCGCTGGTCCACGGGATTGGTGAAAATCTTCTGGGTCTCGTCATACTCCACCACTTCGCCCAGATGGAAGAACGCCGTTTTCTGGGAAACACGCGCCGCCTGCTGCATGGAGTGCGTAACGATCACCACCGAAAAGCTCTCGCGCAATTCGTCGATCAATTCCTCCACCTGCGCCGTGGCGATCGGGTCCAAGGCGGAACAGGGCTCGTCCATCAGCAGAACTTCGGGAGCGGTGGCAATGGCGCGTGCGATGCACAGGCGCTGCTGCTGGCCACCGGACAGGCCGGTGCCGGGGGCATCGAGGCGGTCTTTCACCTCATCCCAGATGGCTGCCTTGCGCAGCGATTTCTCCACCACCTCGTCCATGTCGGCCTTGGTGCTGACAAGCCCGTGGATGCGGGGGCCGTACGAGATGTTGTCGTAGATGGATTTCGGGAACGGGTTCGGCTTCTGGAACACCATGCCGACCTTGGCCCGAAGCTGCACCGGGTCCACCTTGCGGTCGTAGATATTGCCGCCGTCCAGCAGTATCGACCCCGTGACCTTGCAGATCGAGATCGTGTCGTTCATGCGGTTCAGGCAGCGCAGGAAAGTGGATTTGCCGCAACCGGACGGGCCGATAAACGCTGTCACCGTCTTGTCGAGGATGTCGACGTCCACGGACTTGATCGCGTGGTTCGTGCCGTAGAAGACATCGACGTCACGCGCCTCGATCTTCACGTCGGCATGTTTCACCTTCTGATCTGCCAGTCTCATGTTGGTCATGTCGGAACCTTCCATCTGCCCACGCCCTTCGATTTCTTCCAACTCGCTTACCATCTGCGCTCAAACCTCTTGCGCAGGAATACGGCCAGCGCATTCATTACCACAAGGAACAGCAACAGCACACAGATGGCAGCGCCGGTTCGTGCCTCGAATGCCCGCTCCGGGAAATCGGACCAGCGGAACACCTGCACCGGCAACACCGTGGCGCTGTCGGTGATGCCCGTCGGAATATCGACGATGAACGCCACCATTCCGATCATGATCAGCGGCGCGGTCTCGCCCAGTGCCTGTGCCATGCCGATGATCGTGCCCGTCAGGATGCCGGGCATCGCCAGCGGGAACACATGATGGAAGGACGTCTGCAACCGCGATGCCCCCAGCCCCAGCGCCGCGTCGCGGATCGACGGCGGTACGGCCCGGATGGAGGCTCGCGAAGCAATGATGATCGTCGGCAATGTCATCAGTGCCAGCACGATACCACCCGCCAGCGGCGAAGACCGCGGAACGCCGAAGAAGTTCAGGAACACCGCCAGACCAAGAAGACCAAAGACGATGGAGGGAACGGCCGCGAGATTGTTGATGTTGACCTCGATGAAGTCGGTCAACTTGTTCTTCGGCGCAAATTCCTCAAGGTAGATCGCGGCAAGCACACCGATCGGAAAGGCCAGCGCGAAGGTCACCAGCATCGTCCAGAACGTCCCGACAGCCGCCCCCCAGATGCCGGCAAGTTCCGGCTCGCGACTGTCTCCGGACGTGAAGAAACGGGTGTTGAAGACCGTCTCCAACTCGCCGGCATTTCGCAGTGTCTCGATCCAGACCACCTGCTTGTCGGACACCTTGCGCGCGTTTTCCGGCAGTTCGTGGATATAATAGCCCCAGTCATCCGGTGCGAACTCTTCCGTGTCGCCAATTGGCACGACGATGTTGCCGATGCCGCCCTGCGTGTTCAGTTCCGTAAGTTTTATCCAGCCCGTGCCGACCTTCAGCAGAATGGACGGTGCGGAATCGGCCAGCGCCTCGGTACCGCCGGCCTCGGAAGCCCGCCGCTCCAGGTCTTCGGCGATGGCAAGCAGGCGATCGCGTTCGGTCGCACGGCTGACGGCCTCGGCCTCCAGTTGTGCCTTCTGGTCAGCGTCCGTGGCGCTGGCGGCGCGTGACTCGAACGCCTCCACTCCCCGTTCCTGCAACCCCGCCTGTCGGCGCTGAAAGGCGGCTTGCTCCAGCAACTCGCCCTTCACCGTGCCAAGCGCCTGGGCGAAGTCGTTGGCGGACGAGGAAACCATGACGGTATCCTCTTCTTCCGTGCGGATGATGCCTAGGGTGCCTGCGTGCGGCTGGGACTGCAACCGACCGAAATCACCCTTCATGTAGAGGTCGGTGACGTCGGAGGCCAGCAGTGTGAACGGCTCTGTGCCGCCAATCAACGAAGGGTCGGACATCACCCGGTCGCGCAACTCGAAAGTCGCGCCGCTGGAGACGATGTCATAGAGCTCGCGTCTGTCGCTGCGGGACGTGGCGGAGGGAAAACGCTCCTTGAGAGCATCCTTGACCAGCCCGCCGAAATCGGCCCGGCCGATCTCCGTGGGATCACCGGTGCCTTCCGGGTCCACTTCCTCCGGCGGCAGCGGTACTTCCAGCGACACGTAGCTTTCGCTGAGGGCGCCCGAGGCCTGCTTCAGCACGGTGCTCAGCAGGGTTGCCAGCGCCAGCCCGGCCAGGAAGATAGCGGCAATGCCATAGGCCTGAAGCCGCCACTGCGCCGCCTTGCGTTTCTTCAGCCGGTCCGCGGAGGCCTTGCTGCCGTGATGCGCGGAAAGATCTGCCATATCGACCATGGGTCAGCGGTCCTCAATCGTAAAGTTCGCGGTACTTGCGGACGATCCGCAGGGCGATGATGTTGAGCGCCAGCGTGACGCAGAAGAGTGTGAAGCCCAGCGTGAAGGCCGGCCCGGCGGCCGTGGATGCCTCTGTATCGCCGGTGATCAGCATGACGATCTGCACCGTCACGGTTGTCACCGCCTCCAGCGGGTTCAGCGTCAGGTTCGCGCCCTGCCCCGCCGCCATCACCACGATCATCGTCTCGCCCACCGCCCGGGAAATTCCCAGCAGCACGGCAGAAACGATGCCCGGCAGCGCCGCGGGCAACACCACCTGCCGGATCGTCTCCGCCTTGGTGGCACCAAGGCCGTAGGAACCGTCACGCAGGCTCTGCGGCACGGAGTTGATCACGTCATCGGACAGCGAAGAGATGAAGGGGATGATCATGATCCCCATGACCACCCCTGCCGCCAGCGCACTCTCCGACGCGACGTTCAGGCCGATGGCCTCTCCCGTCTGTCGGATGAACGGCGCCACGGTGATCGCAGCGAAGAAGCCGTAAACCACTGTCGGCACACCGGCGAGTATTTCCAGCATCGGCTTCGCCCAGGCCCGCACGCGCGGAGAGGCGAAGTCGGACAGGTAGATCGCGGCGAACAGGCCCACCGGCACCGCCACCAGCATGGCAATCACGGTGATCAGGAACGTGCCCGCGAACAGCGGCACCGCCCCCACCTTATCGGCGTCGAGGTTACCCTCGTGAACGCCCGAAAGTGGGCTCCAGCGCGTGCCGAACAGAAACTTGTCCACCCGCCAGCCGATGTTGTTGAAGAAATTCAGCGTCTCGAAGATCAGGCTGAGCACGATGCCCACGGTCGTCAGAACCGCGAGTACGGCACAGGTCAGCAAAGACCAGCGGATGATCCGCTCCACCCGGTTGCGGGAGCGCCATTCGACGCTGATCTGGTTCATCGTGTAGAAACCGGTGGCGACGGCAACACCCAGTGTCAGCAGAATTGTCGCCCAGAAACGCAGCGCGTCGATACCGGCATAGCGTTCCGCGATCGCGGTACGCAGTTCACCCTCGCGGCTGGAAATGCCGCCGCCCGCCTGGGATATCGCATCCCGCAGGACCAGTTGCCGCTCGATCCGCAGGCTGTCCGGCAGCGCATCGGCAATCTGGCCCATCAGCGTCGCCTGAATGTACTGGCCGAACCCGATGGTCACCAGCAACAGCGTGGCAAATCCGGCCAGCAGGACCCAGAGAAACGTATAGAGGCCGTGATAGTTCGGGCGCGAGTGCAGATTCGAGAGCTGACCGCCGCTGACGGCCCGGGCCCGGTTGCGGCCCATGAAGAGGAAGCCCGCAGCAATCGCGAAAACGAGCAGGATAGTCATGCCGAGCATCGGACAGGTTCTCCGCCGGAAGCCGTGTCAGGCTTCGGTCTTGAAGTGTGGTGGGAGCACGGGGGCGAAACCCCGTGCTCCCGAGGATTTCAGGCGAAGGGGATCAGTCCCACTCGTTGCCTGTCATCGGCGTCAGGTTCGCAACCGCATCCGCGTTCGCTTCGAACGCTTCTTCCTGCAGCGGGATCAGGCCCTTGTCGACCAGGTAACCTTCTTCACCGGCAGCCGCTTCGGAAGCGAATTCCATGGCATATTCCTGGATGCCCGGAACCACGCCGACATGTGCAGCCTTGATGTAGTAGTAGAGAGACCGGGAAACCGGATACTCACCACCGGCGATGTTCTCGAACGTCGGCTCAACACCATCGACGTTCGCGCCTTTGATCTTGTCGGAGTTCTGGTCGAGGAAGGAGAATCCGAAGACGCCGAGGGCATTCGGGTTAGCTTCCAGCTTGGAGACGATCAGGTTGTCGTTCTCGCCGGCGTCGACATACACACCATCTTCACGGATGGAGATGCCTTCGCACTCGATGCCTGCGCCTTCACAGCCCTCTTCCATCACCAGTTCCTCGAACGCGTCGCGCGTACCGGAGGACGGCGGCGGGCCGAGAACTTCGATTTTCGTTGCCGGCAGGGAAGGATCGACTTCGTTCCACATCATCGGCTTCGGGCCCTGCTCGGCCAGCGCGGTGACGAGTTGTTCGCGCGTGATGGAGAAGGACGGGCCGGAGATCGCATTGGCGACGACGATGCCGTCATAGCCAACGATGGATTCAACAACTTCGGTCACACCGTTCGCCTGGCACTCCTCGAACTCGGAAGCCTTCATGCGGCGCGAAGCGTTGGTGATATCGGGGTGCTCTTCGCCGACACCGGCGCAGAAGAGCTTCAGACCGCCGCCGGAACCCGTGGATTCAACGACAGGGGTGTTGAAGTCTGTCGTCTTGCCGAACTGCTCGGCAACCGCTGTCGAGAACGGGAAGACAGTGGAGGAGCCGACGATGCGGATTTCATCGCGGGCCTGGGCAGCGCCGGCAGCGATGGACGCCGCAGCCGCGAGCGTGACGAGTTTGGTGAGTTTCACGGGAAATCTCCGGTTTTCTCTACGTTTCAAGGTTAGCGGGCACGAGTTGCACGCCTGCCCGCACACTAGGCAGCGCGCGATGCAGTTTTATTGCGTTTGAACAACAGTTTTGTGACACTGCAACTTACTGAAAGTTGGCAATTTTTCCAACATTGCCGTCCGAATCTGCTTCGTTTGCGACAGGCAACCACAGCGTAAACGTGCTGCCGTGGCCCGGTTGAGATTCGATTCCCAGTGCGCCGGAATGGCGGTTCAGAATATGCTTGGTAATCGCCAGACCCAACCCTGTGCCACCCTTGTCACGGCTCTGTCCCGCGTTCACACGGAAAAACCGCTCCGTCAGACGATGCACGTTTTCCCGCGCGATCCCCGGGCCGGTATCGATGACACTGATGCCCGCCTGACCCGGATATTTGGAACTGGGGTCAGCCGGTCTTACGCGCACCTTCTGGCCCTGGCCGCCGTACTTGATCGCGTTGTCCACAAGGTTCACCAGCACCTGGTTAAGCTGATCGCGGTCGCCCAGCACGGTCGGCCCCGGCTCATCCGTGCTGATCTCGACCTGCAACAGCACGTCGTTCTGCGTTGCCAGCGGGAACAATGCGTTCGCCGCCTCAGCGGCCACGGCATGCAGGTCCAGCCGTTCTTCCGGTCGCACATGGGCATTCATCTCGATCCGGCTCAGGCTCATCAGATCGTCAACCAGCCGCTGCATCCGGCTCGCCTGTTTCATCATGATGCCGAGGAACAGTTCCCGTGCCTCCGGGTCTTCCTTGGCATGGCCCTGCAATGTCTCGATATAGCCGAGGATGGAGGCCAACGGCGTGCGCAATTCATGGCTGGCATTGGCCACGAAATCGGTGCGGGCCTGAAGGCTAGCCTTGTCCCGCGTCCGGTCCTCGATCTGGAAGATCACATGCGCCTCTTCGCCGAAGTCGCCAGCACCTGCCGGCAACATGGATGCCCGCGCCTCGAAAAACCGTTCCCGTTCCATCATCATGGCAAAGGTGCATTCCGTGTCTTCCCGCGTCTCGAACACATGCTCGACCGCCTCGACAAAGGCAGAGGCCCGGATCACCCC
Organism: Algicella marina; assembly: GCF_009931615.1. Classification (NCBI taxonomy): domain Bacteria; kingdom Pseudomonadati; phylum Pseudomonadota; class Alphaproteobacteria; order Rhodobacterales; family Paracoccaceae; genus Algicella; species Algicella marina. The sequence goes on from NZ_CP046620.1 coordinate 2,206,214, forward strand.
GGAATAATGCATACCCACCGTCGCCCTCGGCAGGATCGCCATCGCCGCCGGATTGGCATACACCAGCCGTTCGCTCTGTGAGATCACGATCAGCGGTGCCGGCATTTGGTGCAGCAGCGCACGGCCCAACCCCACCGGAAACCCGGCCCTGTCTTTGGTTTGCGGTGTATGCGGCGCGGGTGCCGCAGCCCGGCGACGAAGGGCAGCGCCAAGCGCCCAGGCCGTACCGCCTGCCGCCAGCACAACCGCCGGGCCGGAATGCTCGGCGCTCGCGCTAGCAAGCGCCGCACTCCCCCCGAAGACGGCAGCCAGACCCAGCATCCAACCCTTCATTTCGCCTGCCATAGCGGTCCCCGTCTGCGGTTGCCGGATCCGCTCCCGAACACCGGAGCGCAAACGCCTGTCCATGGCGCGGCATTCATCGACGTCGCTCTAACATTCCTGTGCAGGCGAAAGAAGAAGGATTGTTTTCATTCTTCTGCAATATATGTGTCATCAAGAGACCAATCGCAGAGCAGTGGTGATGATCAGATTCGCGTTGAAATGCAAACAGGGACACCAGTTCGAAAGCTGGTTTGGTTCCGGAGCCGATTATGACAGGCTGGCAGCTGCCGGTCATGTCTCCTGCATCGTCTGCGGCGAATCCAGCGTGGAAAAGGATATCATGGCTCCGCGCGTCGCCAGTTCCGGCACCGATCCGCAAAAGGGCGACGCTGCGTCGAAGGAGCCGGATGCTGCCCGCCCCCTCTCTGCCCCCGCCAGTCCGGCAGAGGCGGCCCTGCGCAAACTCCGGACGGAAATCGAGAAGAACAGCGAAAATGTGGGCCGCAACTTCGCCGCCGAGGCACGAGCGATCCACAATGGCGAGGCACCCGAGCGCGCCATCATCGGTGAGGCCCGTGCCGACGAAGCGCGCGACCTGATCCGGGACGGCATCAAGGTCGCCCCCCTGCCATGGTCATCCCGCAAGTCGAACTGAAGCATTTTAACTGCTTTCCCGGCACGTTAACTCGATTTTAACGCCGTTAACTCGCCATTCCGAACCGGGTTAAACACATTATCAACAGAAGTGATGCAACCTTTACCCCGCACAGAGGGTTAGGGGTAACATGATGCGGAAGATGCTGTTGATTGGCATTTTAACTTTTGGCGCGGCCTTTCCGGCCAGCGCACAGGACTCTTCAGACAGATTTTCAGGTTTCGCTCTCTACTCGGGAACAGAGGCCGTCGGCACTTTTTCCGAAGGATCGGCCACGAAAACGGTCGGCGGCTTCGCAGGTGCCAGCTGGTCCCACGGCCGTCTCTACACCGCCGTGGAGGCACAGGCAGCCATCGGTCTCGGCTTTGCTGAAGATCTCGGTTCCGCCTTCGAACCGCACCGCACCGCCAGCCTCAGCGCCTTAGCCGGTGTGCACGCCTCGCCCAACCTCATCCTTTACGGACGGATCGGCGCAGCCTACGCCCATCTCCGCGCCCGCCGGGCCGGCACCATCGACCACGAACACGCTACCGGCCTGCGCCTCGGTGTCGGCGCAGACTACCGCATCACTCCCAACTATCGCCTCCGGTCGGAGCTGGGCCGCAACTACCTTGGCGGTGTCGATGCCGAACGGCTGGAGCAGACAGAAATCCGCTTCGCCCTCGTCCGCCGCTTCTGACACGCCCTCGCGCCTGCATCTTGCAGCCGCTCTGCCCCTTGGCTAAGAGAGGCGCGTCAAACGCGCCATTCCAAAAGGGCAGATCCCATGCCACGTCTGGTCATGAAATTCGGCGGCACCTCCGTCGCCGATCTCGAACGGATTGAAAACGCCGCCCGCCTCGTCCAGCGCGAGGTCGAACGCGGCTATCACGTCATCGTCATCGTCTCGGCGATGTCGGGCAAGACCAATGAACTCGTTGGTTGGGTCAATCAAACGTCCCACTTCTACGACGCCCGAGAATACGACGCCGTGGTCTCTTCCGGAGAGAACGTTACCGCCGGCCTGATGTCGCTCCGCCTGCAACAGATGGGCATCGACGCCCGCAGCTGGCAGGGCTGGCAGGTGCCGGTACGCACCACCGCTGCCCATGGCGCCGCCCGGATCGAGGAAATCGGCACAGCCAATCTCGACGCAAAATTCGCCGGCGAGATGCAGGTGGCCGTCGTCGCCGGTTTCCAGGGCCTGTCGCCGGAAAACCGCATAACCACGCTTGGCCGCGGCGGATCGGACACCACCGCCGTCGCCTTCGCCGCCGCCTTCGGCGCGGAGCGCTGCGACATCTATACCGACGTGGACGGCATCTACACCACCGACCCGCGTGTCGCCTCAAAAGCACGCAAACTCGACAAGATCGCCTACGAAGAGATGCTGGAGTTGGCCTCTCTCGGCGCAAAGGTCTTGCAAACCCGGTCCGTAGAGCTTGCAATGCGCTACAAGGTGCGCCTGCAGGTGCTCTCCAGTTTCGAGGACAAACCAGGCACGCTTGTCTGTGACGAGGATGAAATCATGGAATCCAACGTAGTCTCCGGAGTCGCCTTCCAGCGTGACGAAGCCAAGATGACGCTGCTCGCTGTCGAGGATCGCCCCGGCATCGCTGCCGCCATCTTCGGCCCACTGGCCGAGGCCGGCATCAATGTCGACATGATCGTCCAGAACATCTCCGAGGAAGGCCACACGGACATGACCTTCTCCTGCCCGACGGATCAGGTCGCCCGCGCCCGCAAGGCGCTGGAGCAGGCCATGGCCGACGGCACCGTCGCTTATGAAAATCTCGTCACCGACGACAATGTCGCCAAGGTGTCAATCGTCGGCATCGGCATGCGCAGCCACGCGGGCGTCGCTCAGCAGATGTTCCGTGCCCTGGCGAACGAAGGCGTGAACATCAAGGTCATCACCACCTCGGAAATCAAGGTCTCGGTGCTGATCGACCGCAAGTACCTCGAACTGGCCGTCCAGTCGCTCCACGACGCCTTCGCGCTCGACAAGGCCGGATGATGCCCCATTCCAGCGCGGTGGAGTCGCGCGTCCTTCTCAAGCGTCTGCAAACGGCCCTCGCCGAACCGTTGGGGGCCGATGCGGGCCAGCGCAGGCTGGACAGGATCACCGCGATCGTCGCCGAGGGTCTGGCGGCAGAGGTCTGCTCCATCTACCTGCGCCGGGGCGCCGATCTCGAATTATCCGCCACGACCGGCCTCAATCCGCAGGCTGTCCACCTGATCCGCATGCGCGTTCGCGAAGGCCTCGTCGGTCGCATCGCCCATACTGCGGAACCGATCAACACCAAGGATGCACCGCGCACGCGCGGATTCCAGTACTTCCCGGAAACGGGCGAGGAGATCTTCGCGTCCTTCCTCGGCGTCCCCATCCAGCGCCTCGGCGAGGTGCTTGGTGTGCTCGTCGTCCAGAACCAGACGCCGCGCGACTACACCGATGACGAGGTCCACGGCCTGGAAGTTGTTGCCATGGTCATCGCCGAGATGGCGGAGTTCGGCGTCTTCACCGGCACCTCGGAAACCGATGTGCCCGGCCCCCATGCCCTGCCCTACTATACCAAGGGCGTCATCGGCCAGGAAGGCGTCGCCGAAGGCCATGTCCTGATGCACGATCCGCAGGTCGCCATCTCAAATCCGGTGGCCGACGATCCGGCGGCCGAACAGGCCCGCCTTGCCGAGGCGCTCGAAGGCATCCGCGCCGAGATCGACGAGATGCTTGGCGCCGACTACCTCGCCGACGGTGGCGAACACCGCGAAGTGCTGAACGCCTGGCGGATGTTCGCCCACGACAAGGGCTGGGTCCGGAGGATGCAGGCCAGCATCGATGCGGGACTCGCCGCCGAGGTGGCTGTTGAGCGCGAGCAATCGGAAACCCGCGCCCGCATGTCGCGTGTCACCGACATGTACCTGCGTGAACGCCTGCACGATCTCGATGACCTCTCCAACCGCCTGCTGCGCCGCCTTACCGGGGCCGCCAACCACAACGGCGACATCCCCGAGGATGCGATCCTCGTCGCCAGAAACATTGGCCCGGGCGAGTTGCTCGACTATGGCCGCGCATTGAAGGGCGTGGTGCTGGAGGAAGGCTCCGTCGGTTCGCATGCCGCCATCGTCGCGCGCGCGCTAGCCATTCCGCTTGTCATCCAGGCCGACCGCATCACCCGCGAGGCAGTCGCCGGCGACCACATCCTCGTCGACGGCGACCAGGGCCTCATCCACCTGCGACCGGAGGACAATGTCGCCGAGGCCTTCCGCGCCAAGATCGACATGGCGGCCGAGGCGCAGGAGGCCTATGCGGCCCTGCGCGACAAACCCGCCGTCAGCCGCGATGGCATCCGGGTGGCGCTCCATATGAACGCCGGGCTGATGGCCGACCTGCCCAGCCTGGTTCCGTCGGGCGCCGAGGGCGTCGGCCTCTACCGCACGGAACTGCAGTTCCTCGTCCGTCGTACCGTACCGAAGCGCAGTGATCTCGCCGCGCTCTATTCAAAAATCCTATCGTCGGCCGGCGACAAGCCCGTCACCTTCCGCACCCTCGACATCGGCTCCGACAAAGTGCTGCCCTACATGAAACGCGACCCTGAACCGAACCCGGCGCTCGGCTGGCGCGCGATCCGCGTCGGCCTCGACCGCAAGGGGGTCATGCGCATGCAGCTGCAGGCCATGCTTCGGGCCGCCAACGGCCGGCCGCTGCGGGTGATGTTTCCCTTCGTCGCCCAGTTCGACGAGTTCCGAGAGGCCCGCGCCCACCTGCTGGATGAGGTCGAACGTGAGCGCAAGCTCGGGCACCCGGTCCCGGACAGTCTCAAGATCGGCGCCATGCTGGAAACCCCCAGCCTCGCCTTCGCGCCGGACCAGTTTTTCGAGATGGCGGATTTCATTTCCATCGGCGGCAACGATCTGAAGCAATTCTTCTTCGCCGCCGACCGCGAGAACGAGCGGGTGCGCCGCCGTTACGATACGCTCAACGTCTCGTTCCTGACCTTCATCGAACAGATCGCCGCCCGCTGCGACGGCCACGATACGCCGGTCAGCTTCTGTGGCGAGGATGCCGGAAGGCCGGTGGAGGCGTTGGCCTTCATCGCCATGGGCCTGCGCAACCTGTCGATGCGCCCGGCCTCGATCGGCCCGGTAAAGCGGATGATCCGCAACACCGATGTCGGCGAGGCCCGCGATGTCATCAACCGCGCCCGCCGTTCGGGCGAGCAATCGGTTCGCAAGGAATTGATGGCGTGGATCAACGCCCGCGGCATCCCCGTTGCCTGACGGCAGCCATACCGAACCCATACCGTTTCCATACCAAACCCATATTCACCTGGGGGCGCAGAATCGGCGATTCGCGGTCCGGTCAATCCGCGCGAAGCGCCCCCCGGAACGGGGGCTCGGGATTGACGGGGCCGCGACTCGTCACACAGGATCGAACAGGTGCGTTGAGGGCGCAGAATGCCCCCTCAACCACCTCCCAGGCAAAGAAGTTTCACCGCACAGCTTACCGATGCCAGATATTTTCACCCGATCGTCCGACGCAGGTGCCCACCGCCCCCATCCCCGATGGGGGCTTGCAAGACGTGATCGCGTCAGCGATCCCCGCTAATCGATGAAGCGCCGCACCAGCCCGGAAACGCCGGCGAAGGCGCCCGGCTGCAGCTCCTGCCCCATCACCCTGTCCGGGTTCGTTGGCGGTGGAAACTCTATGAAATTCAATACGTTGAAACCAAACCTTCGGTAGTAGGGCGCATCGCCGACCAGCAGAACCCGCGCCCAGCCGGCCGCCCGAGCCGCATCCAGACCTTCCCAGATCAACAGCCCGCCCAGCCCCTCACCCTGTCGTGTCGGATGCACAGCCACCGGCCCGAGCAGCAGGGCACTGTCGCCCCCGTGCCCGATCCTCACCGGCCAGAAGCGGATCGCCCCGGCAACAATCCCCGCCTCGTCCCGTGCCACCCGGCTCAGCTCCGCCAGCGCCGGCACCCCGTCGCGCAGACGATAGGAACTCAGCGCCGTCCGTCCCGGCGCGAAGGTGAGGTCATAGAGGTTCTCCACCTCATCCGCATCGGCGGGTTGTTCCGGCAACAGAGTGTACATGGGAGAGAGGCCGTCAGAAATTCAAAACGAAATCAAGATCTTGCGCGGGTCACAGGCCGCAGGGACCATGCCTCTTCGTCGTCCGTTCACCGCAGTGCTCCAAGGCATTCCCGCTCTCCCTCGACACCGCCCTAGCATGGCGCTAGACCCATCTCAAAGCCAATTTCCCGGAGCCATCCATGTTTTACCGCCCCGGGCAGGACGCACACGGCCTGCCGCACAACCCCTTCAAGGCCATGGTCGCCCCACGCCCGATCGGATGGATTTCCGCTATCGACGGCGACGGCCGTGTCAACCTCGCGCCCTACAGCTTCTTCAATGCCCTCTCGGATAGCCCGCCCATGGTGATGTTTTCCAACACAGGTGCGAAACCAGACCGGCAGCGCGGAAAAGACAGCGTCTCAGCGATCCGCGAGAGCGGTGAATTCGCCGTCAACATCGTCTCCTACACACTCCGCGATGCCATGAACGCCACGTCCGGCGGCTACGACGCGTCGGTTGACGAGTTCGAGACGGCGGGTCTGGAAAAGGCCGCCTGTGAACTGATATCCGCCCCTCGGGTCAAGGCCGCCCCCGGCAATTTCGAGTGCAAGCTCTGGAAGATTATCGACCTCCCCGGCGAGAGCAACATTATGGTCATTGGCGAGGTCATCGGCATCCACATCGCCGAATCCGCGCTGACCGATGGCATCTTCGACCTGACGAAGGTCCAACCGCTGTCCCGACTTGGTTATCGCGACTACGCCGCCGTCACGGAACTCTTTTCGCTGAACCGTCCCGGCCAGTCCTGACGGGTTGACATTGCCCGGTGCGCACGGGTTCCTGACGACAGGAAAAGGCAAGGAGACAAGGGCGATGAAAACGATGATCGGTGTGATCGGCGGCAGCGGGCTGTACGAGATCGAGGGCCTCGAAGGGGCGAAGTGGCAGACGGTCGAAACGCCATGGGGCCCGCCCTCCGACGACGTTCTCACCGGCACACTCAACGGCGTGAAAATGGCCTTTCTTCCGCGCCACGGTCGCGGTCACGTGCAAAGCCCTACCTCTATCAACTATCGCGCCAATATCGATGCGCTGAAACGTCTGGGCGTCACCGACGTCTTCTCCGTTTCCGCTTGCGGCTCCTTTCGCGAGGAGATGGCACCCGGCGACTTTGTCATCGTCGACCAGTTCATCGACCGCACCTTCGCGCGTGAAAAGAGCTTTTTCGGTCCCGGCTGCGTCGCCCATGTCTCCGTTGCACACCCCACCTGCCCACGCCTCGGCGCCGCTGCCCGCGCCGCCGCCGAAGCCGCAGGCGTGACGGTGCACGACGGGGGAACCTATCTAGCCATGGAAGGGCCTCAATTCTCCACGTTGGCCGAATCGAAGCTCTACCGCGAGGTCTGGGGTTGCGACGTGATCGGCATGACCAACATGCCCGAGGCAAAGCTCGCCCGGGAGGCCGAGCTTTGCTATGCATCGGTTGCCATGATCACCGATTACGACAGTTGGCATCCCGATCACGGAGAGGTCGAGATCACGGAGATCATCGCCACACTGATGGGCAACGCCGACAAGGCCCGCGACATGGTTGCCCGCCTGCCCGCCCTGCTTGGGCCGGAACGTGAGGATTGTCCTCACGGGTGCGACAAGGCACTGGAATACGCAATTCTTACGCAGCCACCCGCACGCAACGAAACTCTCGTTGCCAAGCTTGATGCGGTCGCCGGCCGCGTTCTCAACCGCTGAATCCAAAGAGGCAAACACTTGAAAACCGTCAAGGATTACATCCGCACCATCCCCGATTTCCCGCATGAGGGGATCATGTTCCGCGATGTCACCACATTGTTCGGCGACCCACGCGGGTTCAGGTTGGCGGTCGATCAGTTGCTGCATCCCTATGTCGGCCGCCGGATTGACAAGGTGGCCGGACTGGAAGCACGTGGGTTCATTCTCGGAGGGGCCATCGCCCACCAGCTTTCCATCGGCTTCGTCCCCATCCGCAAACAGGGAAAGCTACCGGGCAACACGATTTCCCAAGGCTACAAGCTGGAGTACGGCGAGGCGGTGATGGAAGTCCATGAAGATGCGATAGAGGCGGGCGAGTCGGTACTGCTGGTCGATGATCTGCTGGCAACCGGCGGTACAGCTGAAGCCGGGCTGAAGCTGATCGAGAAACTCGGCGGCAATGTCGTCGGGACTGCCTTTATCATCGACTTGCCGGAATTGGGCGGACGCAAGCGCCTTGAGGATCTTGGCATGGACGTACATGCGCTATGCGCCTTTGAAGGCGACTGAAAAATTGTCGGTTTGGCGACAAAAACAGAAATTGAAGCGGTTTTGGTAACCTCTTGGTAACCAAAATGGCTGCATTCTGTCTTTGCCTTCCTCGTAAGGCACTGCTTGCAAATCAGGCCTCGGTCTGGAATTCGGCGCCTCCTCTCACCCCGGGGAGGCGCCATTTTTCTTGTTGTCTCAGACCCGCAACACCGCACCGGGGTTAAACAGGCCTTTTGGGTCCAATGCCCTCTTGATTGCCCGCATTGCCAGCAACTTGCCGGGGTCGCCGAACCGTTCCAGATCACCAGTTTTCAGGCGACCGATGCCATGTTCCGCACTTACGGAACCTCCCAATGCATCCGTCACTTCGTGAACGCAGTCTTTAATAGCTTTGTAGCGCCCCTCGTACTCGGAGCGATCTCCGCCCTTGGCGGGGAAGACATTGTAATGCAGGTTGCCATCGCCCAGATGGCCGAAGCAGTTGATGCGGATGTCCGCACCCATCGCCATAAGCAGCGGCCCTGTCCGCTTGATAAATTCGGGCACTTTTGAAACCGGAACCGAGATGTCATGGCTGGAAATCGCGCCGATCAACCGGTTCGCCTCCGGTATCCGCTCCCTCACTGCCCAGAAATCCTGCCGCTGCCCCTCGCTCTGGGCAATCAGCGCATCGATGACGCCCTTACTCATCGCGGCTTCCAGCGCCGCCATCAGCCGCTCTTCCAGCCGGCCACCATGGCCGCTGCCAAGTTCGACCAACACCGACCAGGCGGGAATTTCGGCAAAAGGCTGCGGCGCGTCGGGCACCTTTTCGGCCAGGAAACGATAGCCCTCTGCACTCATGAGTTCGAAGGCGGTAATCGTGTCGTCAACATGGTCCCGCATGATATTCAAAAGTGTCAGGGCAGCATCGGGATCTTCCACGACCACCAGCGCAGTCGCACGCTCGCGGGCGGCCGGGAACATCTTCAAACTTGCAGCGGTTATGATGCCGAGCGTACCTTCCGAACCGATCAGCAAATGCCGCAGATCGTAACCGGTATTGTCCTTGCGCAGTCTTTTCAGACCGTTGAACACTGTTCCGTCCGGCAGCACCGCCTCCACCCCGAGACAGAGATCGCGGGCATTGCCGTAGCGCAGCACCTGCACGCCGCCGGCATTGGTTGCCAGATTACCGCCGATGCGCGCCGAACCCTCCGCCGCCAGCGACAGCGGAAACAGCCTGTCCGCCGCCGCGGCCGCCGCCTGCACATCAGCGAGGATGACCCCCGCCTCGCAGACGAGAACATTGTCGCGGGCGTCAACATCGCGGATACGGTTCATCCGCTCCACCGACAGCAGCATCGCGGCTGGGCCATCCACCATGACCTGGCCACCGACCAGCCCGGTACCACCGGCATAAGGCACGATGCCGACATCCATCTCGTTGGCCAGCTTCACCAGCGTAACCACCTCGAACAGATCACGTGGTCGGGCCAGCAGCGGTGACGTGCCGGTGTAGCGTCCTCGCGGTTCCTGAAGATATCCGATGTCCGGTAAGGAGAAGATCGCAGGGTCCATCCGCTCCCGGAATGTTTCCTGAAGCGTGGCATCGAGCGGTTGGAGAGGCATGGTCAATCCCAGTTGGCGGGCCGGTAGGCTCGGGGCAGAAGAACCCGGATTGTAGGAGTCCGCGGCAGGGTCCGCAAGGAAACGGTCGTACTGCTTTCACCGTCGTTCTCGATCTCGAAATCGTCCTGAAGGCCGGCGATGAAACGCTGAAGGGTACTGTCGCCGAACCAGTGCATCGGCAGAACCAGTTGGGCTTTCACCCGCTCCATCACGCTGATCATCTCCGCAGTGGGCAGGGTCATTCCGCCATCGACAGGTACCATCACCACATCCAGACGCCCCAGCAACGCATATTGCGCGTCCGAAGGTTCGTGATGCAGGTGGCCAAGGTGGCCGATGCAAAGCCCCGCCGTTTCGAAGATGAAGATGGAGTTTGCATTCTCCTCCCGTCCGCCGAGGCCGGCGCGAATATCGGTGGTAACGTTTCGGATCAGCAATTCATCATCGAGCGAAAGGCTGTGGTCTGCCGGTTCCCCGAAATCTCCCCAGCCACGCAGAATATGGGGAATGTCCGGGTTTGGCGTGGCGGTCCAATGGCTGGAATGTGCCCGGTTCATCGTCACCACGTCAGGCAACGGCGCCTCTGCTCCAAGATAGCCGGTGTAATCCGTGGCAATCCCGCGCCCCGTCGGCGTTTCTATCAGATAAGTGGAGTGGGAAATGTAGCTCAGCCGAACTTCTTCGCGGGACAGACCCTCGCCATAGGATGCGAACTGGATGTTGCGGAATTCGCCCTCGGAAAGGGCAATGCAATGGCTTTGCAGATCCTGAGCCTGTACGACCCCCGGTATCACGAAGGACAGAGCCAAGAGAAGGCTACGCATTACGGCATTCCTTTCCTGCTGATCACTGCAAGAATGCGGCAATGGCATATTTTTTCAAGTTGTACGCGAGAGAGTTGAAGTTCGCCGGTTCAAACTAAGTTGAACTGCCATGAAAAGTATCACCGACACATTGCCGCTCGGCCAGAGCTCCAACGATAGAAATCGGCGGACACATGTCTTCGCACTTAGTGCGAGCAAGCTGGCCGATGGCCTCCTGAACCCGAAACTGGTACTGAGTTGGCTTCTCCATTCTCTCGGGGCTCCGGCTTACCTGATCGGGCTTCTCGTTCCTGTGCGCGAGTCACTGGCATTGTTGCCGCAGGTCTTCATCTCCGACAGGATCAGGGCGATGCGCACATCCAAGAAGGCCTGGACATTCGGGGCGGTAGGTCAGGGCCTTGCAGCGGCGGGCATACTGCTGTCGGGCCTGACGCTGGAGGGCGGCGCTGCGGGCATGGCAATCCTGTTCTGTCTTGGCCTGCTCGCCACCTTCAGATCCATCTGTTCCTCTTCTTACAAACCGACACTGGGGAAAACGGTCGAGAAACAGGAACGCGGAAGCACGACGGGATTGGCCGGCTCTTTGGCGTCTGCCGGCATCGTGATATTTGCCGGCTTCCTGTTGTTCGGCGCGGGCCAACAGAAGCCCGTGGTGCTGGCTGCCATCGGGGTGGCCGCGGTACTGTGGTTGGTCGGCGGCATCATCTTCCTGTCGCTCGATGAGCCACCGAACAGAGACGCGGACCCGAAACCTCCCCTTTCGACCCTGCGTCAGAACATCTCGCTTCTCGCCGAAGATGCCGATCTACGGTGGTTCACGTTTACACGTGCGCTACTGATAGCAACGGCCCTTTCACCACCCTTCCTGATAACCATGGGAGAAAGCGGCCTTGAAGCCCTTGGGTTTCTGGTGTTCGCATCCGCTCTGGCGGGCCTTGTCAGTGGGGCCGTGTGGGGATGGCTCTCCGACCGTTCCTCGCGCCTTGTTCTGGCTGCATCCGGCGGTTTCGCCTCTGTTGCCCTCGCATGCTCGGCAATCGTCGGGCCTGACCTCGGCAAGCTTGGCCTCGCTCTCGCGATCTTTGCGCTGATGCTTGCGCATCAGGGTGTTCGTCTCGGTCGATCGACCCATCTGGTTGATATGGCCAACGATGACAACCGCGCCGCCTATACCGCAACGACAAACACGGCCATAGGTCTGGTGCTGCTGGCCGGCGGCATCTACGGAGGATTGTCGGAACTGATCGGGCAGCGTTGGGTGATTGCGGTCTTCGCCGTGCAATCGGCTCTCGCCGCGCTAGCAGCACTGCGACTGAAGGAAGTTCAGGTCAGCGACACCTAGGAACTTTCCACGCGTCCGCGCCTATCCATGCGCAGGTTCGCATAAAGCACGTGTGTCCGCCAACGCCCGGCGATCTGAAGGTAGCTTTGCGCCACCCCTTCGTATTTAAATCCCGAGGTTTCCAGCAGGCTCCGCGAAGCAGCGTTTTCCGGCAGGCAGGCCGCTTCAATCCGGGACAGATCCATGTCCCGGAACGCGTACTCAACCACGGCATTCAGCGCCTCGCGCATATAGCCGCGGCGGGCATAAGGTTCCCCGATCCAGTAGCCAACAGTTCCGGCCTGGCTCGGCCCCTTGCGAATGTTGTCGAGTGTCAATCCACCCACCAGTATATCTTCGTCTGCAAACAGGAACATCGGCAGGGCCCTGCCGTTCTGCATCGCCCGTTCTGCCCAAGCGACCCGGTTGCGGAAGCCGCGACGGGTGTAGTGATCCGGGGCGCGGTGCGGCTCCCACGGCTTGAGGAACTCTTCCGATTGCTGCAGCAGGTTCGACCATTGCCCGAAATCTCCCATCTGCGGCTGGCGCAGCACAAGGCTCTGCGTTGTCAGGGCAAAATGCGGGCGTCTCCGGAACATCGTCGTTATGCGGCCAGCCTTTCCTTCAGCGCTTCCCTGCCGGGGGCAGCGGCGACCGGACCGTAAAGTGCCAAGGCCGGGTCTGCCTGAACGCATAGCCTTTCTGCAAACGCCGATACATCACCGGATGTGACGGCGTCGATCCGCTCAATCGTCTCTTCCAGCGTTGGTACCCTGTCCCAGATGGCAAGCATACGCGCCGTTCGCTCCGCCCGGCTGGACGGGCTTTCCAACCCCATCAGCAGCCCGGCCTTCATCTGTGCCCGGGCCCGTTCTACCTCTGCTTGGTTCAGTGTCTCCGGCACGCGCCGCAGTTCATCGACCACCACAGAAACAAGCTCGGCGATCTCGGCCTCGGCCGTGCCCGCGTAGAACATCAGAGAGCCGCCGTCGGCGTAGGCACCGGGCTGGGCGAAGATCGTGTAACACAGGCCGCGCTTTTCGCGAACTTCCTGAAACAGGCGGGACGACATGCCACCACCCATGAGACCCGCGTATATCTGCGCTGTGTAGATGTCCTCATGGCGATAGCTCGGCCCATCGAGCGCCAGCGAAAAATGTGCCTGCTCCAGGGATTTGATCTCCCGCCGTTCACCGCCGAGAAAGGAGGCCGGCACGGCCTGCGGCGCCGAGCGGCGGGGAATGTGCCCGAAATGCGTTTCGGCCAGGCGCACAATTTCTTCGTGGTCGACAGCGCCGGCCGCCGAAAGGATCAATTGCTCCGGCCCGTAGTGCGTCTCCACAAAGGTTGCCAAATCCGCCTGTCTGAATGCCCGCACCCGCTCCGCCGGACCGAGGATCGGGCGGCCCATCGGCTGATCCGGGTAGGAAACTTCCTGTAACCAGTCGAAGATGATGTCGTCCGGCGTATCAAGAGCCTGCCCAATCTCGGAGAGGATCACGCCACGTTCCACCTCGATCTCCCGCGGATCGAAAACCGAGCCTGTCAGAATATCGGAGATCACGTCGATGGCGAGAGCAACGTCCTCCCGCAACACGCGGGCGTAATAGGCGGTCATCTCGCGACTGGTGTAGGCATTAAGGTAGCCGCCGACATCCTCGATTGCCTCGGCGATCTCCAGCGAATTGCGCCGCTTCGTACCCTTGAAGGCCATGTGCTCTAGAAAGTGGGCGATGCCATTTTGCTCCACGGTCTCATGACGGCATCCGACATTGACCCACACGCCGACAGATGCCGAACCCAAGCCCGGCATCGCCTCTGTCACCACTCTCATTCCATTCGCCAGGCGATGGATCTGCACACTCATTTCAGCCGCTCCCGGATCAGGGTCTGAAGCGCGGACAGGTCGTTTGAAACCTCCGTCACACGCTCTTCCTTCGCAAAGAGGTCTGACATATGCGGCGGCAGGTCCGGGCGCAAGCCCGTGGCCTCTTCCACCGCATCAGGGAACTTCGCCGGATGGGCTGTGGCCAAGGTTATCATCGGCACGCTCGGATCCCGCAACGTCTCCGCAACATGGACGCCAACGGCTGAATGTGGGCACAGGATCTCGCCTGTCCGTTCGCGGACGGCACGGATTTCGGCCAGGGTTTCGTCCTCACCGCAGCGACCGCTGTCAAACTCCGCCCGCAGCCTGTCCAGCGCGCCCTGCGAAAGCTCGAATCCGCCATCCTTCAATTCATCCATCAGCGCCGCAACCGCCGCACCCTCGCGGTCGTATACGTCGAACAGCAAGCGCTCGAAATTCGAACTCACCTGAATATCCATTGAGGGAGATATCGAGGGAGCGACGCCTTCTTTGATATGCGCCCCCGTAGCCACAGTCCGGTGCAGAATATCATTCTGATTGGTCGCAATCACCAGCCTGTCGATCGGCAGCCCCATGCGCTTGGCCACGTAGCCAGCGAAGATGTCACCGAAATTCCCGGTTGGCACGGTGAAAGAAACCGGGCGATCCGGCGCTCCGATGGCGGTTGCGGACGTGAAGAAGTACACCACCTGCGCCAGCACCCGCGCCCAGTTGATCGAATTGACCCCGGCAAGACTGACTTCACTCCGGAAGGCATGATCGTTGAACATGTCTTTCAGGCGCGCCTGGCAATCGTCGAAATCTCCCGCCACCGCCAAGGCATGGACATTCGTCTCTGACGGTGTCGTCATCTGGCGGCGCTGCACCTCGGATACCCTGCCGTTGGGAAAGAGAATGAAGACATCGACGGCATCCAGGCCCTTGAAAGCCTCGATTGCGGCAGAGCCGGTATCACCCGAAGTCGCGCCGACGATGGTGACCCGTTTACCTTCCCGTTTCAGCGCCACTTCAAACATCTGGCCGATAAGCTGCATCGCCATGTCCTTGAACGCCAGCGTCGGCCCGTGAAACAATTCCAGCAGCCAATGGTTGGCATCAAGTTGCACCAGCGGACAGCGTGCGACATGTGCGAACGGGGCATATGCTCGGGAAATTATCTCTTGGAACTCGGCATCGGTGAACGTGTCGCCGACGAAAGGCCGCATCACTGCGAAGGCCACGTCCTCATAGGACATGCCGCGAAATGCCCGGATCTGTTCGGCGCTCAGGGTGGGCCAGCTTTCGGGCACATACAATCCGCCGTCGAGCGCCAGACCGGAGAGCATGGCTTCTTCAAAGCTGAGCGCAGGCGCCTGCCCGCGGGTGGAAACGTATTTCATCGTTTGGGCTTTCTCACGCGGATTTGCCGCGCTTTCCTAGGACGTAAAGGCCGGTCATTGCAAGCCATACGACTGCCAGCAGACCCCATGTGATTGCATATTGCAGGTGGTTGTTCGGCAGGGTGATCGATACCGGCATTGGCCGGGGAGACGGCTCGCCTGTGGGTCGGCTGGCGACAATCAGGACCGGGCGAGTATCCAGCGCCGCCGCCATTGTCTCGACATCGCGGGCGAACCAGATGCCGCGTTCGGCATTCGGCGAGGGTGTGAAGCTGTCACTTTCCTGCGGCATGTCGAAATGACCAACCACCAGCATGGGCCCGGATGCAAGCTGACTGCCCTTTTCCGCCTCCGGCAGAAACCCGCGGTCGACCAGTACAGCGCCATTCCCGGTCTCGAACCGCTGGATCACCCGAAAGCCCGGCCCGTCGCCAGGGCGGGAGGTCAGCACGTCGAGCGTTGCGCCGGCGAACCGTCCTTCCGCCTGTACAGCGTGAAACCGCTCAGGCTCCTCATAGTCCTCCAGATCGCGCGGCGTCTCCGCCATGCGAATTTCCAGTTCCGCGATCCGCGCTTCCTTCCATGCCAGCCGCTGCACCTGCCAGTAAGACAGGCTCACCAGAATGGCGGTGCCAGAGAGGCCGAAAACCAATGCAAAGATCAGTCGTCGCATCAATCCCCCACCAGCTTCTTCTCAATCTCACGCAGGGCAATTGCACCATAGGCGCCGTTCATGTGGGTATAGTCCTGCTTGCCATGCGTATCGCTCATGTCGCCGCCCAATCGTTGCGCCCCGATGCTGAACTGATTCTTTGTGAACTGGTTAAGGCGGATAGTCTCAGGCGCCTGCGGCACAAGCCCGATGTCGTGGCTGTCCAGAAATACCCGCACACGTTCGTGCACCCGTGTCAGATCCTCTTCCGAGAGGCCGCGCCGCAGTTGTTGCTGTGGCCGCTCCCGTTCAAGCGGACGGGGTGAAATATGCACCGGTCCGTTAAACCCGGAGCGAATCTTGAGGAACAATTTGAACACCGGATCTTCCATCATCACGACTTCGATCATCCGGTCCACGACAGCGGTCGAGTAGCCAGACACCGCTCGCGTATCGCTCGTCAGCGGATAATAGAAATTTTCCATGCGAACGGGTGCACCGTGAAACACCAATGCGTCGAAACGACGAACGGGCAACGCGAAATGCCGGCGGTCGGTCACGCGCCAAGCTTCGCGCCACAATTTGCTCCAGACCCTGCCATAGCGAAAAGTCCAGACAGTGTGCAGCGCAGCGCCGTTACCAAAAAACGTTATGTCCATGGAATTGCTGCTGAACAGGCCGTCCCGTTCCGCCACCTTCAGGGCGGCGATGTGCGAATTTCCCAGTATGGCGACCTTCATGCCGACGCCTATCTCCGCGAAAATGCGTCCAGCATCTGCTCTTCGCAAACCAATTCGTCTTCGCCCTCGGGTTCCATCTCGTCTACGGTAGGAACGGTTACTTCGTCCTGCGCCTCGCCAAAGGCGGATGCAAGGCCGGCGAAGAACGTCTTCATCACATGCTCGACGCCTTCCGGTTTCACCGACCGGCGATTGGTCTCGAAGAAACGGCCACCGAAGACAGGTGCGGTGATGATCTCGTAGGATGGAAAATATTCCACAAAGTCGAAGTCTTCCGCCAGGTCGCCGGCGACGGCGCGCAGGACGGACTTGGAATAGGTCGTCGCGGGCAAAACATGGCTGCCGGAGGCCGTGGCCGTCAGCGGCACAGGCGAAACCGTCAGCAATACGTGAATGTTCGAGTTCACCTTCGCGATCCGCCGCAGCACCTGCCGCATATGCCGTGCTACTTCGGTGTAGCGCCAGTTTACGAAACGGTGGCGCGCCTCATCGAACTCTCCGGCCAGCGTTCCCGGACACATTGCGTAGGAGTACTCGTGTTCGGAGTTTATCCAACCTTCTGTCAGGCCCATCGTGAATACGAAATGATCCGTCTCCTCGATGGCCCGCCGGAAGCTGGTGATCGTATGTGCACGCGTAGCCAACAACTCCTCACGGCTGGCAAAGCCGCCGGGTTCGATGGCGGGGCGGAACGGGTCAAAAAACCGACCCTCATGTTCCCACACCTCAGCGGGCGGTTCTGCCTGCCCCAAGGCCCAGTCGAGCCACTGGGACAGCATTGCGGCTGTGTAGATGTTGCCCGTCCGAGCAGAAAAAACACCATAGTTGAATTTTTTGGCGTCTTCGGCAGGCAGCGGCTTTGGGGCCGGTTCGGCGTCGAACCACGCATAGCCGTGACGCTGTAACGCTTGACCGAAGTGCTGCGCAAAACAGGAACCGAAAGTCGAGACCTTCTCGCCCTTTAGAAAATTGCGCTTTGGCTGCCAAAGCTCGGAGATTTCCAGTGGGTCCGGCATGCCGACAGCGGGCCGCCAATAGGCCCGCTGCGGAAGCGTCTTATAGGGATGCGCCATGGCGCTTCGCCCTTTCGTTCAAATGGAGGGCCGGCGCGAACGTCTGCGTCAGCCGCCCCAGATATACACAGCGAAGAACAGGAACAGCCACACCACGTCCACGAAGTGCCAGTACCAGGCTGCGGCCTCAAAACCGACGTGCTTCTCTTGCGTGAACTGCCCGGCCAGTGCCCGCATCAGACAGACGAACAGGAAGATCGTGCCGATGATAACGTGAAAGCCGTGGAAGCCGGTGGCCATGAAAAAGTTGGCACCGTAGATGTTGCCGTCGAAACCGAATGTCGCGTGGCTGTACTCGTATGCCTGGAAAATGGTGAAGACCACACCAAGCGCGATGGCCAGCATCAACCCCCATTTCAGTCCTTCACGGTCATTTTCATGCGCCAGCGCATGGTGCGCCCATGTCGCGGCGCAGCCGGAGCACAGTAGGATCAGCGTGTTGATCAGTGGCAAATGCCAAGGATCGAAAGTCTCGATACCGGCCGGCGGCCAGACGCCCTCGACCTGAGGGCTCATCCCGTCCGGGTCCATCGGATAGATGGCGTGCTTGAAGAAGGACCAGAACCAGGCTGCAAAGAACATCACTTCCGAGACGATGAACATGATGAAGCCCATGCGCAGGCCTATCGTCACCACAGGTGTGTGGTCACCGACATGGCTTTCCGTCACCATCTCTGACCACCATGCGAACATGGTGTAGAGGACGAGGCCAAGTCCAATCAGAAAGAGCCACGGTCCCTGCAATGCCGCCCAGAAGCCGGAGAGGCTGGCGGGCGTGATCATCAGCACGGCGCCCATGAGCATGACGAATGCACCGACTGCACCGGTGAACGGCCAGACGCTTGGATTCAGTATATGATAGTCGTGATTCTTGACATGCGCCATGAGTTCAGGTCCTCGGTCTCTTTACAGGCATCAGTTAAACGAGCGCCCGGTTTCTTGCAACAATTCACCGTCCACCTTCGTCATATCCTCGGGCAGGTCGGTCTCATAGAAAGTGTAGGAGAGCGTAATCGTGTGGGCGTATTTCGCCTCCGGGTCGTCCACAATTTCGGGGTCCACGTAGAAAGTCACCGGCATTTCCACCCGCTCTCCGGGTTGCAATACCTGCATGGTAAAGCAGAAGCAGTCGATCTTGGTGAAGAAGTTCCCGGCGGAATACGGCGTCACGTTGTAGCTTGCGGTACCTGCGATCACCCGGTCGGTCGGGTTGTAGGCTTCGTAGAAAGCCAGTCCCGTTTCGCCGATGCGAATTTCCATCTCCCGCTGGATCGGTTTGAACTCCCACGGCATTGCCGCATCACGGGAGGCGTCGAAACGGATACGGATCGTGTCCTCCAGCACCCTTTCCGACCCGGCGGCGGCGACATTCGTCTCTCCACCATAGCCGGTAACGCGGCAGAACAGGTCGTACAGGGGCACTGCAGCGAATGCGAGGCCAAGCATTCCCGCGACAACGCAGCCAGCAATCCGAGCGACGCGGCGGTTGGCGTTTGCCATGTTCATTGGCCCGCCCCCGGCACCGTTTCAATCGTATGGTCATAGCCGCGGATATCGACACCGGCTGACAGCTTCACCACGGTAACGGCGAAGATCATCGAGACAACGCCTATCAGGCACAGGCCCACAGCCTTGTTGCGTGCGCCGCGCCGGCGATAGATCTCGTGTTCGTCAGGGCTTTTGAATGTCGTCATGTGAGCACGGGCCAGGTTGTCAGCACCAGGTCAAAGCCCCGCAGCACCGCTTCCACCAGGAACAGCGTGAAATGCAGGAAGAGATAGAGGATGGAAAAGCCGAAGAAGCGCTTCTCCACCCGGAAACCGTCAAAATCGGCAGCCGCGTCATCCCGACGCCAGATCGTCCAGGCGCCCTTGAGGAAAAGAGCGTTCAGCACGATGGCGGCCGCGAAATAGACAGGACCACCCACACTTGTGAAAGCCGGGGCGATCGCAACGGGTGCCAGCGCCAGAGAGTACCACAGGATCTGGTTGCGCGTCGCCCGCGTGCCAGCCACGACCGGCAGCATCGGCACAGCCGCATTGGTGTAATCAGCGTTGCGAAACAGCGCCAGTGCCCAGAAATGCGGGGGGGTCCACATGAAGATCAGTCCGAACATCAGCACCGGCTCGATGGCAATGCCACCGGTGGCGACCGCCCAGCCGATCATTGGCGGGAACGCACCGGCAGCGCCGCCGATGACGATATTCTGCGGAGTGAGCCGCTTCAGCCACATCGAATAGATCACCACGTAGAAGAAGATCGTGAACGCCAGCAGCCCGGCAGCCAGCGCATTGCTGAAAAGAAACAGCAGCATGACCGACAGGATCGACAGTGCCACGCCGATGCCCAGCGCCTCTTCGCCGGTCGTCCGGCCAGAGGGTATCGGCCTTTTGGCGGTTCGCTCCATCAGGCCGTCGATATCCCGATCCCACCACATGTTCAGCGCACCCGACGCGCCAGCGCCCACAGCGATGCAGATCAGCGACGCGAGGGCAATCACCGGATGCGGCATCGCAGGTGCCGAGAGCAGGCCGATCAGCGACGTGAAGACCACAAGCCGCATGACCCGCGGCTTGAGCAACTCCACATAGTCGCGAAACTCCGGGTCTGCCGTCTGGGTGGACCAACCGGTTTCTGTCATGTCTCTCACACGCGGCTCACTCGGCCGCCGCTACGGTGATGCCCCGGCCCACATTGGCAACCGTGCCGCCAGAGGCTTCCACCCAGGCCGCATACTGTTCTTCCGTCACCACCTTTACAGTGATCGGCATGTAGGCATGGTTCTTGCCGCAGAGTTCGGAACACTGGCCAAAGTAAACGCCGACTTCCTCGGCACGGAACCAAGTCTCATTCAGTCGGCCGGGCACACCGTCGATATGCACCCCGAATGCCGGAATTTTCCAGGCATGGATCACGTCACCCGCCGTCACCTGCAGACGAACGACCTTATCCACCGGCACGACCACCGCGCGGTCCGTTGCCAGCTTCCATTCATCTTCGGCATATCCGTACTCTGCGAGCTCGGCACGCACTTCGTCGTCCATGTCCGCCTTGTTCAGGCCCAGCATGTACGCTTCGAAGTCGATGCCCTCGTCTGGGTATTCGTATCCCCAGAACCACTGATATCCCGTTGCCTTGATCGTCAGGTCCGCCTCGGGCACTTCGAGCTGCTTGAACAATGTCGGCAGGGAGAAGGAGCCGATAACGATCAGGATCAGGATTGGCACGACAGTCCACGCCACCTCGATCGTGGAATTGTGGGTAAAACGGGCCGGTACCTTGTTGGCACGGCTGTTGTACTTGATGGCACAGATTGCCAGTAGGGCCGTTACGAACAGCGAAATGATGGTGATGATCACCAGCAGCATGCTGTCGAGCCAGTGAATGTCATGGGCAACCTCAGTCACCGCCTTCTGAAAGGCGATGCCATTGGCGTGTGGCTTGCCGATCACCGGCAGATCCTGAAGCCCCTCTTCCTGAGCATGGGCGACAGGTGCCAAAACCGCGAAGGCGAGGCTGGTAAGCGTAAAGCGCAACCAATTTTTCATAGGGCACCATCCTGATATTGAAAGCCATGACCCTGATGGCCAGATATTGAAACGTCCGGTTAACCGGCTTGTGGCAAGCCGATGCCTCGCACCGGCGGTTCTCTCTTGCAACGGAACATACACAAACCTTAGTTGATCACAAGCGGCGCGGGCGCGGCAAACGGCCCCACGAGCCGCGTATTTTCGCCTTCCGGAGGAAGCATTGCAATGGCAGAGTTAACGAACCCTTTCAGACCCTTCGAAACAGAACTGGAGGAAAGTCGTGCGCTCGCCATCCTGCAATCAGCCACCGATGGTGCCGACGACGGCGAACTGTTTCTGGAACGCCGGCGCTCCGAAGCGCTGGTTTTCGATGACGGTAAGCTAAAGACAGCAAGTTACAACGCAGCCGAGGGATTCGGCCTGAGGGCGGTTCGCGGCGAGACGGCAGGTTACGGCCATGCTACCGAATTATCAGAGGCGGCACTCTCCCGCGCCGCCGAGACAGCCCGTCTCGCCGTCGGTGCCGGTGGTGGCACCGCCGCCGCATCGCCGCAACGCACCAATCGCAAGCTCTACGCCGAACTTGATCCACTGACAGATGCCCCCTTCGCAGTGAAGGTCGATCTCCTGAGGGAGATGGACAGCTTCGCCCGCGGCCTCGATTCTTCCGTCGTCCAGGTCTCAGCGACCATCGCCGCATCGCTGCAGGAAGTGGAAATCCTCCGTCCCGAGGGCACACGCTTTTCCGACATTCGCCCCATGGCCCGGCTCAACGTGTCCGTAACGGTGGAGCGGGATGGCCGCCGCGAAACCGGCAGTGTCGGCGGCGGTGGTCGTCACGCTCTGGAACCGCTGATGGTTCCGGATCATTGGCAGGGCCGCATCCGCGAAGCCCTGCGCATTGCCCGCGTCAACCTTGATGCCGTTCCGGCCCGCGCCGGCGTCATGGATGTTGTCCTTGGCCCAGGCTGGCCCGGCATTCTGCTCCATGAGGCCATCGGCCACGGGCTGGAGGGCGACTTCAACCGCAAGAAGTCCTCAGCCTTTGCAGGGCTCATGGGCCAGCGGATCGCGGCTCGCGGTGTTACGGTACTCGATGACGGGACCATCCCGGACCGGCGCGGCTCCATCACCATCGACGACGAGGGCACGCCTTCGAGCAAGAACACCCTGATCGAGGACGGCATCCTGACGGGCTACATGCAGGATCGCCAGAATGCGCGTTTGATGGGGGTCACGCCCACGGGCAACGGCCGTCGCGAATCCTATGCTCATACGCCGATGCCACGAATGACCAATACCTATATGCTGGGTGGCGATACGGAACCGGAGGCGATCCTCGCTGACCTGAAAGACGGCATTTATGCAGTGGGCTTCGGCGGCGGTCAGGTGGATATCACCAACGGCAAGTTCGTCTTTTCCTGTACCGAGGCCTATCAGGTCAGGAACGGCAAAGTTGGCGCACCGGTCAAGGGGGCGACGCTTATCGGCGACGGGGCCACGGCCCTGCAACAGATTCGCGCCATCGGCAACGACATGGCTCTGGACCCCGGAATGGGCAACTGTGGCAAGAACGGCCAATGGGTTCCGGTGGGCGTCGGCCAGCCGACACTGATGATCGGCGGGCTTACCGTAGGTGGCAGCGCAGCCTGAGTGTCAGGCCACCCGCATACCAGCACTCCATACCGCGCGCACCGCCGCCGCACCGTCTATTTCGGAGAAGCGCAGAACATCGGCCCGCATGCCTTTGGCCAGCACACCGCGATCTGCCAGATGCACCGCCGACGCGGGCGTCGCGGTGACCGTGGCGATGCCCCGCGCCATGTCATCCCATAAGTGGCCAAGGCCGACTGCACCCATCAGCAGCGATGCCGGCACGTAATCCGAAGACAGGATATCCAGCCGGTCCATCTCCGCCAATTCCCGTGCCGCTACATTTCCCGAATGGGAGCCGCCACGGACAAGGTTCGGCGCTCCCATGATCGTGGCGATTCCCACGTCGTGGCAAGCCTCCGCTGCCTCAACGCTTGTTGGAAACTCGGCCAGCGTCACGCCGTGCGCGCGGCTGGTTTCCACCTGTCCTGCCGTGGTGTCGTCATGGCTGGCCAGCACCGCGCCGAACCGCGCCGCAGCAGCCACCGTCGCGGCCTCGTGCTTCTCGCCGAACTGTTCCTGCAATCCGTAGAGAAACTGCACGTAGTCCTCAAACCCCTCCCGGCTCAATCCATGCTTGCCGCAGACGTAATCCTCAAATTTGGATATGTCGCGGAACTGCCGCTGCCCCGGCGTGTGATCCATCATCGACACCATCCGCACCCGGTCGGCTTCACCGAACTCATCCAGTTCTGCGATGAGCGACTCGGAACAGATTTCGGCCCGGAGGTGCAGGTGATGGCTGATCTTCAAACCGCCGGCTTCCAGCATGGCAAGAATCTCGTCCGCCATGCCGCGGGCATACTTTCCATAGCGCTTGCCCTTGTCGGACAAAATTGAACCGACCCTGATCGCATCGAAGACAGTGGTGATCCCCGTCCCCGCCAGTTCCCGGTCATGCGCCATGATCGCCGCCCGATGTGGCCAGTTGACCTTCGGGCGCGGCGCCATGTGCCGCTCCAGGTTATCCGTGTGCAGTTCGATCAGACCGGGACAGATGTAGTCACCACCGCAATCCTCAGCGCCTGCTACCACCGCAGTGCCCTGGTCAATGTCTACGATCTTGCCATCGCGCAGCCGGATACTGCCGGCCACCACCTCTCCTTCCAGCACGAGGCGGGCATTGCAGAGGATCGATTCGAGGGTCATTTGGCACTCACATGTATCTGGTCGGGGTAAAGCAGGGACAGGACGCTCACGACCGTATCCGTCAATGGTCCGGAATTGTCGATCCGGTGCACGTCAAGTCCGCCGGGCAATACGGCGGTGGAACGTTCGAGACGTCGCGAAATCTCATCGACACATTCCCGGCCCCGTAAGGCCAGACGCCGGGCGAGAACCTCGCGGGATGCAGACAGAGCGATGATCGTTACCTGCGAAAACCTTGCCTCCGCGCGTTGGAGGACACCACGCGACAGGTTTGCCAACTGGTCGCGGCCGCCCGCAAGAGCGGCATCGACCGACACCGGAATCCCGTAGTGCAGACCGTGTGCCTGCCAGCAGAGCGCGAAGGCACCGGCATCGCGCCGCCGCAGAAACTCCGGCTCGCTCACCCCCTCGAAATCCTCTCCTCCGGCAGTTTCCGGGCGGGTAATCACCCGCCGCACCAGAGACAACTGCGGGGCACGGGCCGCCAGCGCCGTCAGAACACTGTCCTTGCCGACACCGGAAGGGCCCACCACCGCGATGAACCGGCCGCTCACGCCGCCACCCGCGGGGTAAAGGCCGTCACGTCGACTTCCCGCTCGGCGACCCGCATCCGCGCCTCGGCATCATGAAAGATACCGATGATCGCCGCCCCACGGGCCTTTGCGCCCGCGATCATTTCCAGCACGATCTCGCGATTGACCGGGTCGAGGCTCGCCGTCGGCTCATCAAGCAGCAGCGCCGGGTATTCATGGGCGAAGCCTCGCGCGATGTTCACCCGCTGCTGTTCGCCGCCGGAAAACGTCGTCGGAGACAACAACCACAGCCGCTCTGGTATGTTCAGACGCGCCAGCAGTTCCGCCGCCCGTGCTTCGGCAACCGCCCTTTCCGTCCCGACTGCCAGCAGCGGTTCGGCAACCACCGCCAAGGTCGGAACCCTCGGCACCACCCTCAGGAACTGCGATACGAACCCTAGCGTGTGCCGCCGCAACTCTATGATGTCGCGCGGCGCGGCCTGCGCCACGTCGACACCTCCGACCATGATCCGCCCGGCCGCGGCAAGGTAGTTCCCGTAGATCATCCGCATCAGCGTCGATTTTCCGGCACCGGACGCGCCAACCAGCGCCACGCATTCGCCGCGTGCCACGGCCAGTGTCGCGCCCTCCATCACCGGAATTCGCGCCGCGCCCTGATTATGCAAAACAAAGGACTTGGAAACGTTTTCGATACTTATCATCTGCTCACACCTGCAGGACAGAAGAGACGAGTAGCTGGGTATAGGCATGCTGCGGATCGTCCAGCACCTGGTCGGTCAGCCCTGCCTCGACGACATGGCCGTCCTTCATCACCATCAGCCGGTCCGCCAGCAGGCGCACTACCGCCAGATCATGGGTGACGATAATTGCAGACAACCCCATGTCCCGCACGAGTCCGCGCAACAGGTCCAGCAATCGCGCCTGCACGGAGACGTCCAGTCCGCCAGTCGGTTCATCCATGAACACCAGGCGCGGCCCAGTGACGAGATTGCGCGCGATCTGCAATCGCTGCTGCATACCGCCGGAAAACGCGCTTGGCCGGTCATCGACCCGCTCTCCGGCAATCTCCACACGTGCCAGCCAGTCGACCGCCGCCTCGCGGATAGCACCGTAATTGCGGGCGCCGACGGCCATCAGCCGTTCGCCGACGTTGCCGCCCGCGCTGACGTTCATCCGCAGGCCGTCACGAGCGTGCTGATGCACGAAAGCCCAATCCGTCCTACCCAGCATCCGCCGTTCCGGTTCGGCCATGGTCACCGTATCGCGTTGACTGCCGTCGCGCATGGCGAACCGTACTGCCCCGGAATCCGGCGGCAGATGCCCGGCCATGCAATTCAGCAAGGTGGATTTGCCGGAACCGCTCTCCCCGACAATCCCCAGCACCTCTCCGGGAAAGAGCTGGAAGGAGACTTCGGCGCAACCTACCCGCGTGCCGTAGAATTTCGACAGCCTGTCGACTTCGAGCAATGGCGTCATTTCACCTTCTCCCCGATCGCACCGCCAACGCCGGTCACCGCGCCTTCGATCATCATCATCGGCGCGAAAATGACGTTCATGCCCTCCAAGCTCGCGGTATCGGTGACACTGGCGATGCCGCCGCCGGGAATTCCCTCCGTGTCGAGGCGCTTCAGGCCATAGAGCCCGATGTAGACCAACAGCAGAACCATGATCACCCGTTTCAACCTTCTTCCCCCTGATCGCCGCGCCTGCCGGCACAGTAATCGGTGTCGGAGCACATGAACATCCGCCCGCCATCATCATCGACGATCAACTCGTCAAGGTAGCTGTCCTCCGCCCCGCAAAGGCCACAGGCTGCCTCGGCCTTGCTCGCCTCGAACGGATGGTCCTCAAAATCGAGAGAGACCACCTTGCACCACGGCGGAAGCGCATAGATCCGCTGTTCCCGACCCGCGCCGAACAACTGGATGGCAGCCATCTCCAGCTTCGGATTGTCGAATTTCGGAATCGGCGATGGGTCCATGACGTATCGGCCCTCCACCTTCACCGGATAGGCATAGGCGGTCGCGATCGCGCCGTGCCGACTGATGTCTTCGTAGAGCTTCACATGCATCAGCCCGTATTCCTCGAGGCTGTGCATCTTCCGCGTCTCGACTTCGGAGGGTTCGAGGAACCGCAGCGGCTCCGGGATCGGCACCTGGTATACGAGAATCTGATCCTCCCGCAGCGTCTGCTCCGGGATCCGATGTCTCGTCTGGATCACGCTGGCCTCAGCAGTTGCCTCCGTCGTGGCAACCCCGGCCGTCCGCTCGAAGAAGCGCCGGATGGAAACGGCATTGGTCGTATCATCCGCCCCCTGATCGATTACCTTGAACGTATCCTCGGGAAC
Source organism: Algicella marina (assembly GCF_009931615.1). Taxonomy (NCBI): domain Bacteria; kingdom Pseudomonadati; phylum Pseudomonadota; class Alphaproteobacteria; order Rhodobacterales; family Paracoccaceae; genus Algicella; species Algicella marina. Next base: position 2,233,216 of record NZ_CP046620.1, read on the forward strand.
CAGCACCGCAGCGCTCACCTGCACACCACCGGTGCCCCAGCCATAGGGCATCGGCATCTCGCGGCTGGCGAAGGGTACCTGATAGCCAGGAATGGCCAGTCCCTTCAGGATGGCCCGGCGGATCATCCGCTTGGTCTGCTCGTCGAGATAGGCGAAATTGTATTCGTTCATGTCACGCTCCCCCGCCCATAGATGACGCCAACCGGTTCATTCCGCGGCCTCGGCCACAGCCGCCCCGGCCTCGCGCCGCAACCTGCGGATCAATTCCAATTCACTCTGGAAATCCACGTAATGCGGCAGCTTGATGTGCTCCAGAAACCCCGTCGCCTGAATGTTGTCGGCATGGTAGAGAACGAATTCCGCGTCCTGCGCCGGAGCGCCGGTGTCGTCTTCGCCCAGTTCCTCCCAGCGCAGTGCCCGATCCACCAGCGCCATGGATATCGCCTTGCGTTCCGTCTGCCCGAAAACGAGCCCATAGCCCCGGGTAAACTGCGGCGGCTCCGTCTTCGAACCCTTGAATTGGTTGACGGTCTCGCACTCCGTCAGCGTGATCTCCCCGATTTCGATGGCGAACCCAAGTTCCGGCACCTCCATCTCGACCTCCACCGTACCGATCCGAAGCTCTGCCACGAAGGCATGGTTTCGCGCATAACCGCGCTGCGTCGAATAGGCCATGCCTAGGATGAATCCCTCATCCCCTCGGGTGAGGGATTGCAGCCGCAGAGCCCGCTCCGCCGGAAGCTCGAGCGGCTCGCGCGTCAGGTCAGGTGGTGCCTCCGCGCCCTCCGGCTCGTCCTGGACAAGGCCCTCCCGATCCAGGAACGACATGATATGCGGTGTCTGAATTCGGTCCGAGGTGGCCATTGCCGCCTCCGGCACCTCCCCGTCGGCCGCCAGTTTGAAATCGAGCAATCGGTGAGTGTAATCGAAGGTCGGTCCCAGCACCTGCCCGCCTGGGGCGTCCTTGAACGTCGCTGAGATCCGCCGGTCGCAGGCCATTCGGTCTGTCTCCACCGGTTCGGAACCGCCGAAGCGCGGCAGCGTCGTACGGTAGGCCCGGATCAGAAAAATCGCCTCGATCAGATCGCCCCTAGACTGCTTGATCGCCAGCGCCGCCAGATCGGGATCGTAGAGCGATCCCTCGGCCATGACCCGGTTTACGGCCAACGCCAGTTGCTCACGTATCTGCGCTACCGACAGTTCCGCGATGCTGTTGTCGCCACGCCGCTCCTCGGCCAGCCAGGCGTGGGCATTGTCGATGGCCTTTTCGCCACCTTTGACTGCTACATACATTCACGACACCTTCGTCGTACGTGGCAGCCCGGCCAGCCGGTTGCCGCAGGTGAACAGATGGTCAAGGCCCAACGGGAACAACCGCGCGTTCGACTGGAAGGCCTCGACCTCGGGCAGGGAGAGGGCCGTGGTGTCCCGGATGCCGGGTCCGCGCAGGGTAGCGCCCTCCGGCATCAACCGCTCCAACTCGACGATCAGGGTCGCCGAGCGGTCCGGGTACGCTGGCGTGCCCACAGTGAAGCCGCGGCTTTTCAGTTCCGTCCAATGCCCGACCGCAAACATCGCCGTCTCCACAGATGAAAAAGGGGCGCCGGTATGGAACGTGATCCAGCTTCGCACCGCCTCGTTGTTCCTCGATGGCGCCAGATACACAGGCGTTTCCGGATCGCACAGCGTCAGAAGAACCACACCGGCCGCAACCGATAGCGGCGCTGGCGGCACCGCACCTGCCAGTTCGGAGATTACTCCGGGCCTGGCCATCGCGTTCATCACCGCGCGAAAGGCATGAGCGGCATCAACGGGCGCATTGCTGAAACCTCCCTCGAGCGCTGCGCTTTCCATCAGTCCTCTCCTCGTACCAGTGTAAAGAAGTCTACCTTGGTGGCAGCTGCCTTCGCCGCTCGATGGTCAGCCTTCTTGCGGAGTTCGCCACGCAGCGGCTCCAGCACCATCGTCTCCAGCCGCGCCGCCGCATCTGTCTGCATCAGCGCATCCACCAAGGCCGCTATCAGTGCCTTGTCTCTGTCCCGGCCCTGAACATACCCATGGCCGACAGCTCCCTCCTCCAGCCGCACCGAGGCGCGTGTCACCGTCATTTCCCCAAGATTGAATGGCGCACCCACGGCTCCGGCACGGCCCCGAACCATGACTCCGCCGATCTCGGGAGCACGCAGGACGCTGTGTTCCGGCACATCACCATAATGCGCCCACGCCTGCTTCACCGCGACTGCAGGGGCTTTCGCCAACAGGCTCATCCACGCCTTGCGGGCCGCGTTCGGGTCCGGTGTGCCGTCCATCTTTCGTCTTTCGAATCTGGACATCTTCGCAAGATGTCTATACAACTAGACAAATATTAGCGAGCGTAGTCCGCCCCCGCAATCCCTCTTTCCGTGAAGCTTTCGTGAACCCATGCCCCGCACTCCGATCTGGCAATCCATAGCCACGACACTCACGCATGAAATCGCCGGCGGTCACTATCCGCCCGGCGCCCGAATGCCGACGGAGGCGGCTCTATCCTCCCGCTTCGGTGTCAATCGTCACACCGTCCGCCGCGCACTCAAGCGCATGTCGGAGGACGGCCTCGTCCACAGCCGCCGCGGCGCAGGTGTCTTCGTCGCCATGAAGCCGATGGATTATGCCATCGGGCGCCGCACCCGGTTTCACCAGAACCTCGCTGCTGCGGGACAGACACCGGGCAAAAAGATCCTGCATCTCGAAACCCGTCAGTCCGATACGCGAGAGGCGGAAGCGCTGGCGCTGCCAGCAGGCGCGGACGTGCATGCCTACGAAGGCCTGTCGCTGGCTGATGGTCAGCCTATCGCCGTCTCCCGCAGCATCTTTCCAGCCGCGCCCTTTCCCGGTTTTCTCGACGATCTTGCCGAACTGGGCTCGATCACAGCCGCCCTCGCCCGCCACGGCATTGCGGACTACACCCGTGCCTCAACCCGCCTCACCGCCAAGGCGGCAACCGCGACGCAGGCCCTGCATCTACGCATCGCTGAGAACGCGCCGCTCCTGCAGGCAGTCGCCATCAACATCGACACCACGGGCATGCCAATTGAATACGGCCATACCTGGTTCGCGGGCGAAAGGGTCACACTCACGCTGTCAGATCCGGCCTTGCAGGATGCGCAAATGTCATGAATTCGCAACAATCCTCGGCCATGAAGCGGAAAACTACAGGAAGAAACCCATGAACACCGGCCAAGATTCGCTCTGCTTGCAGGGCGGCAAGATCCTGCGTGGCGGCGCCCTTGAGGATGGCACGCTCGGCATCGCCGGCGCGCTTCTGGCTGACGCTGGCAATGCACCGGTGCTGGAAACCACCGGCTATCTCGTCCTGCCGGGGATAATCGACCTGCATGGAGACGCCTTCGAACATCACATGGCCCCGCGTCCTACCGCCCCGCTGCCATTTGCCATGGGCCTCGTCGGGGTCGACAGCGACGCCGCGGCAAACGGCGTCACCACCGCATGGATGGCCCAAAGCTGGAGCTGGGAAGGCGGCGCTCGTGGTCCGGATTATGCCGTTGGTCTGCTGGAGGCGCTGGAGGCCTATCGCCCGCAGGCTGGCACCGACCTGCGCATTCAGATCCGCTGCGAAACCCATACGATGGAAACCGAGGGCCGACTGATTGATGCAATCCGCCGTTTCCGTCTTGGGTATGTCGTCTTCAACAACCATCTCGAGGAAGCGCTGGAAATGGGCCGCCGCGATCTGGCCAGCCTGACAGGTTGGGCCTCGCGGACCGGGCGGACACCGCAGCAGCACCTCGATCTGGTCTTGTCGCTCAAGGCGAGGGATGCGGAGGCTTCCGCCTATCTCGCCCGCCTTTCCGCCGTATTTGCGCAAGAGGGCGTGCGGTCCGGCTCCCACGACGATGCCGACACCGCAACGCGTACCCGCTTCGCCGACCTTGGCGCCCGGATTTGCGAGTTCCCGACAGGCGTGGCCGCCGCTCGCGCCGCCCATACAGCAGGCGATCCGGTGTTGATGGGTGCGCCGAACATCGTCCGTGGCGGGTCGCAATCAGGTAACATCGCCGCGGCCGACCTGGTGGCAGAGGGACTCTGTGACGCCCTGGTGTCGGATTATCATTACCCCACTCTCGCCCGTGCTGCCTTCCGCCTCGCGGATGACGGGCTCCTGTCACTCGCCGATGCATGGGCACTGATCTCCTGCAATCCTGCACGGATCATGGCCATGCCCGACAGGGGCGAACTGGCCGACGGCCGGCGCGCTGACCTCGTCATCATCGATGAGTACAGCCGCCGCATCGAAGGCACAATGGTTGCCGGACGATGGACCCACCTCTCCGGAAATCTTGCCGCTCGCCTTGCTCGCTCACCACTCCGCGCCCGCGTGGCTGCGGAGTAACACCTTCTTCAACCGCCGTATTTCTCCAGAAACGCCTCGGCATTCAGACTGCGAAAATCGTCCAGCGCCGCTCGCAGCTCGGCATAGCTCCAGTCCCACCACGCCAGCGCCTGCATCCGCTCTGCCACATCCGGCCGGTAACGCTCCCGCAGCGGCACCGCCGGGATTCCGGCAACGATCATGTAAGGCGCGACATCTTTGGTCACGATCGCCCCTCCGGCCACCACGGCGCCATCGCCGATTGTCACCTCCGGGCGCACCTGCGCTCCGTGCCCGAGCCAGGTGTCATGGCCGATCCGCGTCCGGCGGCTCCGGCGATGCGCAAACCAATCTTCGTCATGCTCGGCGTCATCAAAATAATCGGCCGAACGATAGTGAAAGTGGTGCAGACTCGCCTTGTCCATCGGATGATCGGTCGCACCGATGCGCGCATAACTGGCGATATTGGAAAACTTGCCGATCTGTGCGTTCGCGATGTCGGCGAAACGGTCGCAATAGGAATAGTCGCCGATCACCGAATGCGCCACCCTGCTGCCGCGCCCGATCTCCACGAAGCGCCCCATCCGGGCATCGACTATCTCGCAATCGGGATGGATAAATGGCGTCTCGGCCTTCAGTCTTGCCACGATTATTCCTTCAGGTTCCGGATCCCTTGATAAGCTTGCGCCGCAACCAGCCGGAGAACGTGTCCATCAGCATCACCATCAGGATGATCAGGACGATGAAATAACTCACCTCCTCCCAATCCTTCTGGGTAATGATCGCCTGCGTCAACAACAGGCCGATGCCACCACCGGTAATGGCCCCGATGATGGTCGCGGAGCGGGTATTGGATTCAAGGTAGTAGAGGATCTGGGAGAGCAACACCGGCGTGATTTGCGGGATCACCCCAAATCGATATCGCTGCAACGGTTTGGCCCCGGTGGAGGCAATGCCTTCGATCTCCTTGCCATCAATGTTTTCCAGCGCTTCGGAGAACATCTTGCCGAAAGAGCCGGTATCCGTCAGCAGGATCGCCAGAGATCCGGTCAGCGGCCCCGGCCCGAAGGCGCGAGACAGAACGATGGTCCAGATCAGCCCATCCACACCGCGCAGGAAGTCGAACAAGCGCCGCGCCACGAACCGCAGTGCCCCCAGTGGCGCAAAGTTCTTTGCCGCCAGAAAACCCAACGGCAGCGCGATCATCGCCGCCCCAAACGTACCGAGAAAGGCCATCAGCACCGTTTCGACCAGCGCCCAGGCGACCTCCCCGTGCCGCCACATCTTGTTGCCCCAGAAATCACCCCAGATCGCACCGGCTTCCCCGGCGGCTGCCCGCGCCACCAACTCCCCAGGCCCCATGCCATAATAGGGGCTGTCGAGGGTAAAGAAGAACAACTCCCACCCGAATGAGTACCGGAACACCTCTGATCGATTGCGGGTGATCGTCACCCGTCCTGCATTGGTTGTCACCATCAGGCGATTCCGCGATGCGCTGATCCAGTCCGGCACCTCGCCCTCCGGCAGAACAGCGTTGACGCCGCTGCGCCCCGGTTCCGTCCTGATCACGCCGTAACCCGGCACCTCATACGTCACCTGGTCGCCGAACGTCACCACATGCCCGCGGCCAAGGTCGATCACCGTCCGCTCGCCCAGCGTCACCCACTCCGGCGCCGTGCCTTCGGCATATGCGCCCTTGCGCTCTCCCTCGATGGCAATCTCCACTGCGCCACTACGGTTGTCCTGCGTCACATGCGTCTTGTAGCTGTAGGTGTCGGAAACCAGCGTTCGCGCATTCTCCACGCTCACGCGCTCCGAAAGACCGGGAATGTCGAAGGCAAAGAAAACGTACGAGAAATAGGTCAGCAGCAGCACCGGAACAGCCAGTGCCGCTAGCCGCTTTCGCGCAAACATCGCGTTCGCCTGCCCGTGCAGCACCATCGCGGTCATACCCGTGCCTCCCCGCGCATCGCGCCATGCGTCAACCGGTTGCGGAAATGGCTCGAGATCTGGTCGACAATCACAATTGTCATGAACAACAGCAGGAATATTGCCGCGGCCTCATCGAACTTGCCCTGCCCCCAACTCATTGTGTTGCGCAAGTCGTAGCCGATGCCGCCTGCACCGACAAAGCCAAGGATGGCGGAAGCGCGGATATTTATCTCGAACCGCAGCAACGCATAGCTCAGGTAATTCGGCGCCACCTGCGGCACCACTCCCAGCATCATTCGCTGCACCCAGCCCGCACCGACCGATTCCAGCCCTTCCACCGGCTTCAGCGAGGCGTTCTCGTTCACCTCCGAAAAAAGCTTGCCGAGAGCCCCGACCGTATGCAGCGCTATTGCGATCATCGCCGGCACCGGGCCGCCGCCCAGCAGGAAGATCAGCACCAGCGCCACCACGATCTCGGGCACGGCCCGCAGAATGTCCAGCACCCGTCGCAACGGCATGATTGCCCAGGGCACCGGCGCCAGACCGCGTGTCACCAGCATTGATATGCAGAGCGCGAACAGAGCCCCCAGCAGCGTCGAGGCGCCCGCGATGTTCACCGTTTCGATAAGTGAGGGCAGGTATTTCACAAAATACCCGGGCAACAGATGCGCACGTTCCACCGCCTCGCCAACCACGTCGGCCATGAAATCGAAGGTGTTCGGCAGCCCATCGATGAACCCGCCGGCGTTGCGGGCATTCGCGGTTTGAAAACCTGCGACCATCAGCACGATGAACACCAGCAGCAGGATAGTGTTCAGCAGCCGTTTCGCCCGTACCTGGGCCAGATATTCATCGTGAATGTTGCGCATGTCTCGCGCGTCCGCCGAAATCTCTGCCAAACCGTGCCCCTTTCAAACAAACCGACAGGCCCCGCCATCAACGACGGGGCCTGCCAGGCCCTTTCAATCCCGTGGGATCAGTTGGATTTCGCCTTGCGGGCTTCCACGATCGAAACGTAGGCGTCATGGGTGATCGGATCGAACCCGAGGCTTTCACCGGCCGCAACGCCATAGGCGCAGTCGGCATCGGCTTCGTGCAGGCCGTCAACCAGTTCGACCATCGTTGCCTTCACGTCCGCCGGCAGGGATTTGCTCAGCACCACCGGGCCTTCCGGGATCGGCTTGGAGCGCCAGATTTCCACGAGATCGTTCATATCGACGAGGCCGGCATCCACAGCCTTGCGCAGTGCGCCGGAATTGTATCCGTCTTCCCATTCGCCCTGACCGTCGGCCCAGGTGACGCCGCCGTCGATATCACCGTTGTTCACGGCCACGATCGTCTGCTCATGGCCACCTGTGAACTTCACTTCGCCGAAGTAGTCGCCGGATTCCATCGTGATCTCTTCGCCTTCCTGAGGGATCTCGATGGACGGGATCAGATAGCCGGAGGTCGAGTTCGGATCGCCGAAGCCGAAAATCTTGCCCTGCATGCCGTCGAGCGAGGTGATGCCGCTGTCCTTACGCGCAAAGCCGATGGAATGATAACCGTAGGATCCATCGAGATTGATCTTCACCAGCACGGGCTCCACGGCTTCCGGATCCTGCATATACACGGCCGCGTAGGCGGAAGCGCCCAGCCAAGCCATGTCCAGCGTTCCGCCCAGCAGTCCCTGGATCACCCCGTTGTAATCGGCAGGGGCGAAAAGTTTTGTCGGCACGCCCAGCGCTTCCTCGGTGTAGGCCCGCAGGCATTCGTTGGAGTTCAGGCGGTCCTGAGCGTTCTCGCCGCCCAGAAGACCGATGCGGAATTCGGTGATTTCATGGCCGTCGGCATAGGCCACGCCCGTCAGCATCGTCGTCGCAAGCGCAGCAGCAAGCAGATTTTTCATCGGTTTCGTCTCACTTTGGTTAAGCAGCCCCTTCGGAGCCAGTGGGTTGAACAAGTCACCTCAAACGCCAACGGCGGCCCTTTCCCTGGCCGCCGCTGCATCAAGAGTTTCGATCTCCGTGGAAGTCGCCGCTTCGGAGAAGCTGTCATCCGCGCCGTAAATGTCGCGCGCCGTGCCCGTTGTCAGTTGCTCCGGCGTTCCGTCGAAGACGACACGGCCATGCAGCATGCCAATTACCCGGTCGCAATAGCGGCGCGCGGTATCAAGGGTGTGCAGGTTGGCGATGACAGTGCGTCCGTCTTCCTCATGAATGCGGCGCAGCGATTGCATCACCACCTGCGCGTTCATCGGGTCGAGAGATGCGATCGGCTCGTCAGCCAGAATGATCTTCGGATCCTGCATCAGCGCCCGCGCGATCGCCACCCGCTGCTGCTGCCCGCCAGAGAGGGCCTCCGCCCGTTTCGGCGCGTGTTCGGCTATGCCCAGCCGATCCAGAATGTCGATGGCCCGGTGGATGTCCGCTTCCGGAAACAGGCTGAACATCGTCGCCAACGTAGAGCGCCGGTTCAAAGTACCGTGCAGCACATTGGAAACCACGTCCATGCGCGGCACGAGGTTGAACTGCTGGAAGATCATCGCGCATTGCGCCTGCCAGCCCCGTTTCTCGGCACCTTTCAGCCGCGTCACGTCGCGCCCCTCGAACAGGATCTCGCCGGAGCTGGCATCCGTCAGCCGGTTCATCATCCGCAGCAGTGTCGATTTGCCGGCACCGGATCGACCGATGATACCGATCATCATCGGCTTTGCCACCGCAACAGAAACGGCATCGACAGCGATATTCGCCCCGAAGGACTTCGTTAGGTTCCGGATTTCCAGCATGAAGACGTCCCTGTTTTGGCGTCTCTCTGCCAGCACGGTTGCTCAGTTTTGTTTCGCTTGAGCGAAGCTTTTGTGACAGTCTCAGCCTAGGTGCAGCTGGCCTTCGGGATAGCGAACCCTCGGTGTCGTCCGGGTAGCGAGGAAAAATCCGAGCGTCAGCGGCCCCACTCTTCCCAGAAACATGATGCCGATGATAACCGCCCGCCCGAAGCCGGAAAGATCATCGGTATAGTCACGCGAAAGGCCTACCGTGCCAAACGCACTCGCCACCTCGAAGCTGATGTCCAGAAAATGCCCGTCATGGCTGGCTGTCATTACGAAAATTCCAAGGAAAACAAGGATCAGGGAGATCGCCGTCAGCGCCATCACCTTCAAGACCTGCTCCAGCCCAATGGATCTCCCGAATGCGTGAAGCTGTGTCTGTCGGCGGAAGAACGCGACCGTCGCAAGGATCATGATCACGAAAGTCGTCACCTTGATCCCGCCGGCCGTGGACGTCGGCCCGCCACCGATCAGCATCAGCGAAATGAACATCAGCGCCGTACTATCATGCAGCGCCGCAATATCGGTCGTGTTGAACCCCGCCGTCCGCGTCGTGACCCCCTGGAACCAACTGATCACCAAACGCGCAGGTACGCTGTCATATGCCCCCAGTGTGCCCGGATTGTTCCATTCAAGCACCGCGAAAAGGCCCACCGACATCGGGATGAGAATCGCCGTACCAAGCAGCATGATCTTGGTGTGCAGAGACCAGCCATGCTTCGGCCTGTGCAGAAACAGATCGCTGATCACCACGTAGCCAATGCCGCCAACGATGAACAACACCGGGATCACGATGTTTACAACCGGATGCACGGCGAATGGCACCAGCCCGCCGGGAAAGGTCGAAAAACCAGCGTTGTTGAATGCGGAAACCGAATGGAAGACCGACTCCCACAATCCCTGCCAGAAGCCGGAGTGCGGAATGAACGCCAGCGTCAGGCACAGCGCCCCGATACCCTCGCAGACCACCACCACCTTCACGATCGTTTTCACCAGACGCATCAACTGGTGCATGGAACTCTGGTTCAGGTCCTCACGCAGATATATGTGCCCCGTGATTCCCACCGGCAGCCCCAGCGCCGCAAAGACCAAAACGGCAAAGGTCATCAACCCCAACCCGCCGAGCTGTATCAGCACCGTTACCACCACCTGCCCGAAAAACGTCAGGTCCGCGCCAGTATCCAGCACCGCCAGCCCGGTCACCGTAACGGCGGAGGTCGCCGTGAACAGCGCATCGGAAAGGCTGATGACCCGCGTGGTCGCCATCGGTGTCATCAGCGCCAGCGCTCCGAGCGCAATGAGCACTGCATAAAGACCTGCGAGGATAATCGGCGGCGGCAACGAGACTGCACGCCGCTTCACCACCTTTATCAAGCGTGACACGGCAGAGCCTCAGAGCCTGTCGCCGAACAGCCGCAATTCCGGTCGCCTGCCCAGCACCATCAGCCTGTCGTCCTTCTCCAGCGCCATGTCCGTCAGCCCCGGCTCAAAGTATTCAGTTCCCCGCATCAATCCCAGCAGCCGCAAACCCTCTGCCTCAGCAAGCTTCAGATCCGCCAGCGATCTGCCCGCCAGCCGCTCCGGCACCTCGATGTTCACCACGCTGAAACCATTGCCCAGGCTCACGTAGTCTTTCACCACCGGGTTGTTCAGCATCTGGGCCGTATGGCGCCCCATCTCCTGCTCCGGCAGGATCACACGGTCCGCGCCCAGCTTGGCCAGAATCCGGTGATGTGTCTTGCTTGACGCCTTCACCCAGATGGTCTCGATGCCGATAAGTCGCAGATTCATTGTCGTCAGAATGCTGGCCTCCACGTCCCGGCCGATCGCAATCAGCCCGACCTGATAGCGGTCGATCCCCGCTTCACGCAGCGCCTGCTCATCGGTGGTGTCGAGAATAACGGTCGACTGCAGCGTGTTCGCCATCTGCGCCACCCGACGCTCGTCGCGATCAACACCGATCACCTTGTTGCCGAAACGGGCCAGCTCCGACGCAACGGTCGAACCGAAAGCGCCCAGTCCGATCACCGCGAATGTCCGAGTTTCCTTGACCATGCCCCCCCCCCTCGATTCCGGCGCAAGCTAGCACTTTGCTGCGTCGCGGCAAGCTGGATCAGCGGTCCAACGCATCGCGCAGTCGCTCGAACTCGATGACTAGGGAGCCATAAATCCGGTGCATTCCGTGCAGCGGCAGCGTCCGGATATGCCGCTCCACCGGCAGTGGCAACGGCGTCCCTGCTGCCAGATGCTCCGCCAGCGCCTTACCCAGCGCCGTCGAGAGTGCCACGCCCCTACCGTTGAAACCGGTAATCGCAAACAACCCACCCGACAGTGCACAAAGGCGCAATCGGTGATCGGGCGTCATACCCAGGCGTCCGAACCAGCGATGCGTCACCTCCATCCCCTGCCCGAACAAGCGCGCCAGTTCCGCCTCGATCTCCCGAAAAGCCTCCGCTCCGCGCGGCTCGGCGAAACTCCCGCGCCCACCGATCATCAGGCGGTTTTCCGGACCGATCCGGAAATAGGTGCCCACCCGCCTTACCTCGGATACGGCAGCGCCTCCCGGTAGGATGTGTGCCAGCTGCGCCTCACCGAGGGGTGCGGTCGCGACCTGGAAACTGTGGGCCGGCACGATCGCCCGCGGCAAGCGTCGGTTCAGCTGCGGCGGCGTGTAGGCGTTGGTGGCCAACACCACCCGATCGGTCTTCACCTCATGGCCTGCCGCCAGCGTCGCCAACCAGCCGTCACCGGCCCGTCGGAGCCCTGCCACAGGCGAGCGGGCATGAATTCTTGCCCCTGCCGCCTGCGCCGCCCTCGCCAGCCCATAGGCGTATTTCAGCGGGTGAACCTTGCCGGCCCGCCTGTCGATCCAGCCATTCAGAAAAACGTCGCTGCCTGTGGCAGCGGCCATCTGGCCACCGTCCAGCCAGCCGACATCCGCCCCACGCGCCGCCCATTGTTTCATCCGCGGTCGCAGGATGTCTGCATGCACCCTCTTGCTCCCCGCCTGTATCCAGCCCGTCCGCGCGGCATCACAGTCCAGGCTCAGCCGATCGACAAGGTCAAACAGCACATCCGCCGTCGCACCTGCAAACGCGGTTGCCTGCGGCCCGAAAAGCCTGTCGAGTGCATCCGGGTCGTCTTTCAGCCCGGGTATCACCTGCCCGCCATTGCGCCCCGATGCACCGTATCCCGGCGCTTCGGCCTCCAGCAGCATAACGTCCACTCCAGCCTCAGCCAGATGCAGTGCCGTCGAAAGCCCAAGAAAGCCGCCGCCAATGACCAGCACGCTGGCTTCCGCATTCGTCGTCAGCGCTGGCAGGTCCGGTTCCACCGGCGCTGTCGCCGCCCAGATGGATTCGAATTTCATGAGTTCAGTCCGTCGGTTCGCACGCTACCCGCGCAACAAACCCTGCTGGCAGGCGATCCGCAAGGTCCGAAGCGCAAATGCACTCACCCGCATTTCGAGTGCCCGCATTCCGCACAGGTCATGCAGCCCTCGCGCATCTGCATTGCGAACTGGCCGCAGTTCGGGCAGGCGGCCCCCCGCGGCCGCTCGCCAACCGCCATTGCCGCCAGTTGCGGGTCGCTCTTGGCGCCCTGCCCCTCCCCGGCCAGAAAACCGATGGCGATCATATGGCGCTCGATCACCCCGCCAATGGCCGCGAGGATCGAGGGCACGTACTTGCCGCCCATCCAAGCACCGCCCCGGGGGTCGAACACGGCCTTCAACTCTTCAACCACGAAGCTCACGTCTCCGCCGCGCCGGAACACCGCCGAGATCATCCGCGTCAGCGCCACCGTCCAGGCGAAATGCTCCATGTTCTTGGAGTTGATGAAAACTTCGAACGGCCGCCGCTGGCCACCGACGATCACGTCGTTGATAGTGATGTAGATCGCGTGCTCGCTCTCCGGCCACTTGATCTTGTAGGTATTTCCCTCCAGCGCCTCCGGCCGGTCGAGCTTCTCGGCGAGGTAGACGACCTCGCTGCCGCCCGTCTCTACCAGGGCGGGGGCGGGCCGGTCGATGTCTCCGGTTTCAGTTGAATGCGCGTCCGCCCCGGCCTCATCCTCCCAGCCAAGAACATCCAGCAGCATCTGCCGCCCCTCAAACTCCGCCAGCGCCAGCGCCCCGCGCTCGATCCGCGAAAGTTCCGCCTCCTCGCAGCCCACCGCCTCTGCCAGCGACTGCAGCGTCATGTCCATGGCCACACGCTGCTCCTTGATCTCCGCGCCCGTCGGTAAAACCGGTTCCGGCGCGGCGGCCGGTGCCTCCGCCTTTACATCCACGCTCAGCACACTGCCGGTCACGTCGTTCGGCCGGTAGGTCGTGCAGCCCTTGCAGCCCTGATCCCAGGCGGCCATGTAGACCTCCTTGAAATCGGCGAAAGAGATGTCCTCCGGGCAGTTGATCGTCTTGGAAATGCTGGAATCCACCCACTTTTGCGCCGCCGCCTGCATCCGCACATGCTCCAGCGGCGCCAGCGTCTGGGCGTTGACGAAATACTCCGGCAGAGCCGCATCGCCGAATTTCTCGCGCCACAACTGTACCGCGTAATCCACGACCTCCTCTTCGGTTCGCGTGCCATCCTTCTGCAACACCTTGCGCGTGTAGGCATAGGCGAACACCGGCTCGATGCCCGAACTCACGTTGCCCGCATAAAGGCTGATGGTGCCCGTCGGCGCGATCGAGGTCAGCAGCGCGTTGCGGATGCCGTTCTCGGCCACCGCGTTGCGCACATCCTGCGGCATCGCCTTCATCGTCTCGCCCGACAGATAGGCCTCCGCATCGAACAACGGGAACGCCCCCTTCTCCTTCGCCAGTTGCGCCGACGCCAGGTAGGCGGCGCGGGCGATCCGCTCCAGCCAGCGCTCCGTCAGACGCGCCGCTCCTTCCGATCCGTACCGCTCGCCGACCATCAGCAGCGCATCCGCAAGCCCCGTCACCCCCAGCCCGATCCGCCGCTTGGCCCGCGCCTCTGCCGCCTGCGCCTCCAGCGGAAAGCGCGAGGCATCGACGGTGTTGTCCATCATCCGCACCGCCACCGCTACCAGATCGTCCAGCGCCGCCTCGCCCAGGGCCGCGCCTTCCCCAAACGGGTCGCTCACCAGCCGCGCAAGGTTGATCGACCCCAGCAGGCACGCGCCATAGGGCGGCAACGGCTGCTCGCCGCAGGGGTTCGTGGCGGCGATGGTCTCGGCATATGCCAGGTTGTTGCGCTGGTTGATCCGGTCGATGAAAATCACGCCCGGCTCGGCATATTCGAAGGTCGAGCGCATGATCATGTTCCACAGATCCCGCGCCTGCACCGTGCGGTACACCTTGCTTCCGAACACCAGATCCCAGGCCCCGTCCGCCTTCACCGCGGCCATGAAGCCATCGGTCACCAGAACGCTCAGGTTGAACATGCGCAGCCGCGCGGGATCGCGCTTGGCCGAAATGAAATCCTCGATGTCGGGGTGATCGCAGCGCATCGTCGCCATCATCGCCCCGCGCCGCGATCCGGCGGACATGATCGTGCGGCACATCGCGTCCCACACATCCATGAAACTCAAAGGTCCAGAGGCATCCGCGCCCACGCCCTTCACGCTGGCCCCCCGCGGCCGGATGGTGGAAAAATCGTAACCGATCCCACCGCCCTGCTGCATCGTCAGCGCCGCTTCGCGCAGCATGTCGAAGATGCCGCCCATGTCGTCGGGAATCGTGCCCATAACGAAACAGTTGAACAGCGTAACGGAGCGTTCGGTACCCGCCCCGGCCAGAATGCGACCGGCCGGCAGAAAGCGGAAGTCCTCCAGTGCCCTGTAGAACCGCTCTTCCCACGCCTCCGGCTCCACCTCCACGGCCGCCAGTGCCTTTGCCACCCGTCGCCAGCTGTCCTCGACAGTCTCGTCCAGCGCCACGCCCTCGGGCGTCTTGAACCGGTACTTCATGTCCCAGATGGAGGCGGAAATCGGCGCGGCGAAACGGCTCATCGTCTTCAGGTCTCCGGCAGCGTTCAGGAAGGTCTCCCAAGATAAGCCACACCAGTCCTTGGGTCAACGCTCTGCGCGGGCACATTTTCCTGTGGATAAACACTTTGCACCCCTTTCCCTCGCCGGGTCCACGCCCTACCCTTGTGTCATGGCCGGATCGCTCAATCTCATCAAACTCTCGGTCGGAACCGAGAGCGTCGAAAGCCTCGAAGCCTGGCATCAGACCCAGCGACAGCGAAACGCCGCCGCCGGCCATGGCGACATCATCACCCATACCACCCGCATGTGGCCGCGACGGGATGAGGAACTGCTCGCCGGCGGGTCGATCTACTGGGTAATTCAGGGGGTGGTGCTCGCCCGTCAGCCAATCGCCGGATTGCAGGAACGACGGGGCGAGGACGGCATACGCCGTTGCGCCATCGTGCTGGAACCGGGCCTGATCCGCACCGTGCCGCAACCGCGCCGGCCCTTTCAGGGATGGCGCTATCTCAAGGCGGAGGATGCCCCCGCCGATCTCGAGGCGCCGCAGGCAGGGGAAGATCCCCTGCCCCACGAACTTGCCTCGGCTCTCGCCGGTCTCGGCGTACTCTAACGGCTCAGCCGCGCAGAATATCGGCTACGATTTTCGCCACCGGCGTCGTCGGCCGCCCGATCAGCGCCGACAGTGCCCTGCCGTCATCGAACAACGCGCCTTCAGCCGCCTTTGCATCGCTGTCGGCAAGAATGGCAGCGAGGCCGTCCGGCAGCCCCATTCCGACCAGCGCTTCCTTGTAGGCCGCTTCAGGCAGGTCGTTATAGACAACCGGCTTGCCCGACTGACGCGCGACTTCGGCAGCAAGTTCCGCCATCGTGAACGCATCGTCACCCGCCAGTTCGTAAACCTTTCCCGCCTGATCCTCCGCACTCACCAGCACCGCGGCCGCGGCCTCCGCGTAGTCACGTCGCGACGCCGCGGCAATCCGCCCCTCACCGGCGCTGCCGATCATCGCGCCATGCTCTGGCGCGGCGCTGATGCCACCGGCGTAATTCTCCGTGTACCAGCCGTTCCGCAACACCACATGCCGAACGCCCGCGCTGGCCAGCGCCGCCTCCGTCTGGTTGTGCTCTTCGGCCAGCGCCATCGGCGAGGTATCGGCACGCAGGATCGAGGTATAGGCCACCAGACCGACACCGGCGGCCTTCGCCGCCGCGATCACGGCCTTGTGCTGTTCCGCCCGCTTGCCGACCTCGCTGGAGGAAATCAGCAGCAGCCTGTCGACGCCTTCAAGTGCGGGGCCCAGAGTCTCCGGTTTGTCGTAATCCGCCGAACGCACCACAACACCCAGCGCCGACAGATCCGCAGCCTTGTCCGTGCTGCGCACCAGCGCCGCGACACTTCCCGGCGCCTCCGTACGCAAAAGCGCCTCGATCACCAATCGGCCAAGCTGGCCGGTCGCACCTGTCACCGCAATCATGAGAACCTCCTTGATTTATCGTCTCCGGCAGTGCACCTAAAGCTTTCAGTTACTTTCCGTAAGTACGCACAGAAATGTTAGTTTTGAGAAATTGCAAATGTCACAAAAGAAATCCGAACCTCTGTCCGAAATCGTCCTGCGCGGCGAACTGCTTTCCGCCGCCTGTCCGTCGAGAGAGGTCATGCGCCACGTCACCAGCCGTTGGGGCGTGCTGATTCTCATCGTGCTGGCCACCGGCACGCACCGGTTCAGCGCCCTGCGCCGCAAGATCGGCGGCGTCAGCGAACGCATGCTGTCCCAGTCACTTCAGGCGCTGGAAGGCGACGGTTTCGTTCGCCGCGTCTCGCGCCCCGTAGTGCCGCCCCACGTGGAATATTCCCTGACACCGCTCGGGCAGGAACTGGCGGTCAGGGTCCGCGCCCTCGCCGATTGGATCGAGATCAACATGCCGCGCATCGTTGAAGGCCGGGAGACCGAAGAGGCGTGCGCGGACGACCGTTGACAACGCCGGCACAGCGCCCGAACGTCAGCGTTGAAAGGGGGGCGCATTCATGCACGGCCACTGCACCTGCGGCGAAATCCGGTATCAACTCACCGCGCCGCCACTTTTCGTCCACTGTTGCCACTGTCGTTGGTGCCAGCGCGAAACCGGCTCCGCCTTTGTCATCAATGCCTTGATGATCGCCGACGAAGTCGCGCTCATCCGCGGTCGGCCAGACGTGATCATGACGCCCACCGAGAGCGGCTCGGGCCAACGGATCACTCGCTGCCCCACCTGCAAGGTCGCGGTCTGGAGCGTCTACTCCGGCGCCGGTCCGAAGTTCCTGTTCCTGCGCACCGGCACGCTTGACGAGCCAGACGGCTACCCGCCCGACATCCACATCTTCACCGAAAGCAAGCAACCGTGGGTCATCCTGCCTCCGTCGGTACCCGTCATGCCGCAATACTACGATCGCAAGGCCCACTGGTCGGAGGATAGTCTTGCCCGCCGCGCGGCCGTCCTGGCACGGCAATAGCCTGGCAGCGCTCAGACAGGCACCTCGACATTGTCGATCAACCGCACATCGCCGATTCGGGCGGCCCCGAACACCCGTGCCCGCCCGAACGGCGCCATCGCCATGCGCAGGCTCTCGCCGTCCCGGCATTCCAGATAGTCGACGGCATCGAAACCCGATGCTATCAACCCGTCCTCCGCCCGCGCGCAGGAAAGCTCCGTAGGTACGCCGTTCGCAATCTCGTCCGCCACCAGTTTCAGCGCCGCATAGAGCGACCGCGCCACCTGTCGGGCCTCCCGGTCCATCCTCGCATTCCGGGAGGACATCGCCAGCCCGTCGGCCTCCCGCACCGTCGGACAGGTCAGGATTTCCGTGTCGATATGCAGATCGCGCACCAGACGCCGCATGATCTGCGTGCACTGCCAATCCTTCTCGCCAAACAGCGCATAGTCTGACGGTACGATGTTCAGCACCTTCGTTACCGCCAGCGTCACATCATCGAAGTAGCCCGGCCGGTTGCTGCCACACATCAGGTCCGTCAGGACATCCACGGCCACGCGCGTTGCGCTGCCCTGCGGATGGAACTCCTCCTCGGCCGGCAGGAAAAGCAGATCGACTGCGGCATCCTCCAGCTTTTCGATATCGGCAGACAGCTGACGGGCAGAAACCGTATACTCTCCATCGTGGCACAGTCGGCCGGTGTTGTTTAGCAACGCCACGACCACCCGGTCCGCCCGGGCCTTCGCAATGCGTACCATTGAAAGATGGCCGTCGTGCAGCCCCCCGGTCAGCGGTACCAGCGCCGTCCGCAGCCCCTGTCGTCGCCACCCCGTCGTGCAGCGACGCACCTCTTCTATCCTTCCGGCAACCCCCACTGCCTTCAACTCCGTGCAATTGACCTTTCGAGTTTCGTGAACGTCTCGGCCTCTTCTGTCGACCAGCGGCGTCTGTCTGCAGCGAACAATGTCGCCTGCGACGCCAGGATCATGCCATCGCGCAGTACCTTGAGATGGTTTGCCTCAAGCGTGCTGCCGGTGGATGTGATATCTGCCACGGCCTCGGCGGTTCGGTTCTTCACCGTTCCCTCCGTCGCACCCTGGCTGTCCACCAACTGATAATCCGCAACGCCCTGGTCGCGAAAGAAGGTTCGCACCAGCCGGTGATACTTCGTCGCCACGCGCAGCCTGTGCCCATGCACTTGCCGGAAGGCCGACGCCGCGGCGTCGAGGTCGTCCATCGTGTCGACATCAATCCACATCTTCGGCACTGCCACGATCAGGTCGGCATGGCCAAACCCCATCCGCGCCACCTCTGTCACCCCGTCGGCGGCAGAGAGATACTCGGCTACAAGATCGAGGCCCGTTACGCCCAGATGGATGCGCCCGGCCGCCAGTTCCCGCGGAATTTCACCCGCCGACAGCAGCACCAGTTCCACACCATCGACACCTTTCACCCGGCCTGCATACTCCCGGCCGTCGCCTGTTCTTTCCAGCCTGATGCCGCGCTCCGCGAACCATGCAAAGGTATCGGCCTGCAACCGGCCCTTGGAAGGGACACCTAGTTTCAGCATCGGCCCACACCCTCACGCAGCGCCAGTACCAGTTCGGGGCGGATGATACCTCCAACGGCCGGAATGGCCCGGCCGCGCCCCAAGGCCGCCGTCAATGCATCATAGCGCCCGCCGGAGGCCAGCGAAGGTCCGTCGCCACGCGTCGGATCGAAAAAGCCGAAGACAAATCCGTCATAATATTCCAGCGTCGTCCGCCCGAACGTGCCTTCAAAGGCCAGCTTCTCCACATCGACACCCCGCGCCGCCAGTGCCGAAACCCGTTTGCCGAACCGCGTCACCGCAGGGGCCAGAGCCGGTGCCTGCGCCACCAATCCTTCCAGTACGCCGAAGGCAGAGGCGACACTGCCCTTCAGGCCCAGCACCGTGTCCATCAGTTTCACATCACTGTCCTTCAGCGGCGCTACCCCGGCATCATCAACCAGTCTCGCCACGCGCTCCAACACTTCGGCTTTGCTCCGCAGACCCACGGCCTTGCCCGACGCATCGATCATAGCTGCCGCCTCGCCGCGCTCCGCCGCCGCGATAAGTTCCGCCTTGGCCGCCCCCGGTCGGCTGAACCGCTGTACCAGCCGCGCGAACCGCGCCGGCCGCCAGATATGCCGCATCAGCGCCGCCTTGCGGGCATCGGATGTATCCAGTCCGGCTACAACTGCCCGCAAAAGCCCGGTATCGCCTGTGGAAACCGAAACCGGCAGATCCTGCATCAGTCCCGCGATCAGGCTGAACACCTCCGCATCCGCCGCCGCGCGGTCGGAACCATCGAACAGTTCGAACCCGGCCTGATGGTACTCAGTCGGCCGGTCCGACCCCGCCGACTGACGCCGCCACACCGGCCCGGCATAGCAGTAACGGGCCGGCTCCGCGCCCTCCGCCATGTGACGCTGCACAACCGGCACCGTGAAATCCGGCCGCAGCATGGCCTCCGTCAGCCCGTCCCTCACCACGAACGCCCGGGCGCGGATATCCTCCCCGTAGAGGTCCAGCAGGGTTTCCGCAGGTTGCAATACGGCAGGCGAAACCCGCTCCGCCCCGGCTTCGACGAAGGCCGCCAGCAAGCGGGAGGTCTCCGCCTCCAGCGCGGCCAATGCCTCCCCTGCCAGCGACATCAGCCTTCCGCCCGCGCGATCATAGCCTGCACCTGCGCCACCAGGTCGCTTCGCGCGATCTCCATCTGGGCCGGCTGGGCCTTCCAGTCCTCGTGCGTTTCCATGTCGGCAGCAAGCCGCGCGCCGAGCGCCAGATCCTTGATCTGCACAACGCCCCGCGCCTTCTCGTCGGAGCCCTCGATCACCGCCACCGGGCATCCCCGCGCATCTGCGTACTTCAGTTGGTTGCCGAAGTTCTTCGGGTTGCCGAGATACACCTCCGCCCGGATACCCGCGTTCCGCAGTTCCGCCACCATCGCCTGATAGTCGCCCATCCGGTCGCGGTCCATCACCGTCACCACCACCGGGCCCACCGAAGTGCCGCCGATCCGCCCCTTGGCCCGGAGCGCCGCCAGCAGCCGATCCACCCCAATGGAAACGCCCGTCGCCGGTACTTCCTGGCCGGTGAACCGCTTCACAAGATCATCGTAGCGCCCGCCGCCCGCGACGGAGCCGAACTGCTGCTTGCGCCCCTTCTCGTCCTCGATCTCGAAGGTCAGCTCCGCCTCGTAGACGGGCCCGGTGTAATAGCCGAGCCCGCGCACGACCGAGGGATCGACCAGAATGCGATCCGGCCCGTAGCCCTGCGCATCCAGCAGCGCCGCGATCTCCTCCAGCCCGTCGACGCCGCGTGCCCCCGATGCGCTGCCACCGACAAGCCCGCGCAGTGCTGCAATCGTCGCCGCCGCATCGGCGCCCCGCGCCTCCATGAAGCCCATCACCAGATCGGCCTGCGCATCGCTCAGGCCCGCGCCGTCGGTGAAATCGCCGCTCTCGTCCTTGCGGCCTGCGCCAAGAAGCGCCCGCACTCCGCCCGGCCCCAACCGGTCGAGCTTATCAATTGCGCGCATCACGATGCCGCGCTCTTCGGCATGGGCGTCCGGGTCGTCCGGGTTCAGTACGCCCGCCGCTTCCATCACGCCGTTCAGTACCTCGCGGCTGTTCAGCCGAACGATATAATCGCCCCGGTCGATCCCCACGGCTTCCAGCGTATCGGCCAGCATCGCGCATATCTCGGCATCCGCCGCCATGCTCGCCGTGCCCACCGTATCCGCGTCGCACTGATAGAACTGGCGGAACCGCCCCGGCCCCGGCTTTTCGTTGCGCCAGACAGGGCCGACCGTGTAGCGGCGATAGGGCGTCGGCAGGTCGTTGCGATACTGCGCATAAACCCGCGCCAGCGGCGCCGTCATGTCATAGCGCAGCGCCATCCACGCCTCGTCCTCGTCCTGCCACGCGAACACGCCCGCGTTCGGCCGGTCCACGTCGGGCAGGAATGACCCCAGCGCCTCGACCGTCTCCACAGCACTCGTCTCCAGCGCGTCGAACCCGTAGCGATGATAAACCTCGGTAATGGCAGAGAGCATCTCTGCCCGCTCCGTCACTTCCACGCCGAAATAGTCGCGGAATCCCCGCGGCTGTATCGCCTTCGGGCGGTTCACCTTGGTCTTCTTCTTCGCCATTTCCTGGCTCCCCGGTCACGTCGCTGCGTCTCCTAGCGCACCGCCGCACCCGCGGCAAGTCACGCCCCGCATCCCGCCCGTCGGCAAACATCCGCCGCTGCGACAATCCGAAAGCTTGCCAGATTGCCGAAAATCGCGTTTCTCTCCTGCCAGTTTCAACAATCGACCGGTTCCCGAATGATTTCCGCAAAAATCGCTGCCTCCGCCTGCATCCTCGCACTTCTCGCCGCCTGCACCGCAGAGACCGAAGTCCCCGAAATTTCCCGCGGGGCAACGTCCAGCGAAATCTACGAAGACAGCGCATTCGAATGCCTGCGGGAGGCGATCTACTTCGAGGCCTCCGCCACCAACGAAACCGGCCAGCATGCCGTCGCCGACGTCATCAAGAACCGCAAGCGCGACCCGCGTTTTCCCAACACGATCTGCGGCGTCGTGCATGACCGCTGCCAGTTCTCCTACCGCTGCGACGGTCGCCCGGAAGTCTTTGCCGACAAGATCAAGTACAGCAATGCGACCGAGGTCGCCCGCGAAGCGCTGGAGCACCCGGAAGTGGACGTGACTAAGGGTGCCGTATATTTCCACGCCGCCCGCATGGCGCCCGGCTGGTTCGGCACCTTGCTGCGCACCGGCAATTTCGGCGGCAACATCTTCTACAAGGGCTGAACCCGCGTCAGCCCAGATCGAACGCTCCGGCAATCTCCCCGGCCACCGTGTCGGGGCTCCTGCCTTCGCCGTCAAACCGCCTTGCCCCCTGCGGCACCAGCAGCGCCACCGTCTCGCGCAGGTGCAGCGCAATGGCCGCATCCGTAAGTTTGCGCAACCCCTTTCGCTCCGCCGCCGCCACCCTTATCGCATGTTCCGCCCGCCCCACCTCCAGAATGCCGGCGTGCAACGGCACCCCCAGCCGGGCCGCCAGCGCCGCCACATCGGCAAATAACGCCTCCTGCTCCTCCGAAAGTGCATCCGTCAGGATCAACCGCGTCTCGCTGCCCATCTCGCCAGCCGCAGCGAACACCGCGTCGCGCACGGTCCGCCGCAGCCGCGCATGCGCCGCGTCCCCGCGATCGAAGAGTGCGCTCGCCGGATTCAGCAATGTCTGATTGTCGAGGAGCCTCGCCCCCGTTCGAGCCGCCAACGCCCGCGCCACTGTCAGCTTTCCGACACCGGGATAGCCGCCAAGGTGCAGAACCCACCCCATCAGCCGAGGGAAGCGTAAGCGCCCCTGTGGAACACCAGCGGTGCCTTGTCGCTGCATTCCATCCGCAGCACCTCGCCCACCACGATCAGATGGTCGCCACCGTCATGCCCGGCGGAATGAGCACACTCGAACCGGGCCGCGCAATCCGGCAACAAGGGCGAACCGCCCAAGCCCGGCACCGTCTCCAGCCCGTCAAAGTTCAGCCCGTCCCGCGCAAACCGTTCAGACAGCCCCTGCTGGTCCTCCGCCAGTATGTGAATCGCGAAATGTGAAGCCGCCTCGAACGCCGGAAACCGGGCCGAATGTCGCGCCGGGGACCAAAGCACAAGCGGCGGCGAGAGGGAGACGGAAGCAAAGCTGTTGGCCGTCATTCCCAGAGGTCCGGTCTCCGCCATCGTCGTCACAACCGTCACACCGGTTGCAAAACAGCCGAGCGCGTTGCGCAACTCTCTCTGATCCAAATCCATGTCGAACCCAATCCGCCCCATACCGTCTACGCACCCTCTCGTCTTCTGTCGAGCGTCAAACCCGCCCCCACTGTCTCCAGAAAACATGACGCCATGTGAATGGCTGTGCTTCAGGGCACAATTGCGGCGTTTTGCCGTGATTGCCACCGTGCGCGCACGCGTTTCCCCTTTATTTTCCCCGGCCGATAGCCCATTTCCTTGACGAAGGAGAGTTGTCCCATGTCCGAAACCCGCCTGACCGGCCTTGAGGAGGCCATTGCCCATCTGACGGCGGAGCTGGAGGACATGTCTTCCGTCGTCCGCGCACAGGAAAAAGAGATTTCCCGCCTTCGCCGCCACGTCGATCTCCTGCTTGCCCAGGCCGCGGCCGCAGATCAGGACGGCAGCGCCACGTTTTCGGACGCGCCGCCGCCGCACTACTGATGCCAGCCACCGTCCTCCTCCTTCACGGCATGGCCCGCACCCCGATCAGCCTCTGGCCGATGGAACGCGCGCTGGCAGCCGAAGGCTTCGCCACCAGTTCGATCTGGTATCGCTCCAACGTCGGACGGCTCGCCGAGATCGAGGCGCGGCTTGTCGAGGACATTCCCGAAACCGGCCGCGTTCACATGGTCGGCCACTCGCTCGGCGGTCTTCTCGCCCTGCACCTGATGAGCAGGGTCGAACCTTCGCGGCGCGGCCGCATCGTTCAGCTTGGCTCTCCCAATCTCGGCTCGCCACTGGCCAGCAAGTTCAACGCGCTCGAATTGCTGCTCGGCCCGATCCTCCGCGATCTCGAACGCGGCTCCACTCCGGATACGAGGCTGGACGTGGCCGCCATTGCAGGCACTGCCGGACCATCGGCGCTCAACGCCGTTTCCGGCCTCTCGGGGCCAAACGACGGCATCGTCACCGTCCGCAGCGCCTTCGCCGCCGCACCGCCGAGCAGGCGAAGCACCTATCCGGTCCTGCACTCTTTCATGATGATGGATGGCAGAGTAATCCGCCGTACTTGCCGCTATCTCACAGAGGCGGAGACAGCGGCTGATGCCAGAACGGAGCACAGGCCCGCCAGTGCCTGACCTGCTGCCCGCTTGCCCCGAATCTGCCAGCCATGGCACCTTTGAAGGCAAAGCCTTCAGGAGCCATACCATGAAACGCCTCGCCATCGCCTTCTGCCTCTCCGCGCTCGCCTCCATCGCCACCGCCCAGGAGGCCCGCGTCGGCAGCTACAACGCCTTCATCGGCACGCAGGATCTGGTCAATTCTTCCGGCATCCGGCTGGAAAACGCCGCGCAGGTGCTGCGGCAGGACAGGGCCAATGTCCACCGCTTCAATATCCTGCAAGCCGGTGACACCAAGGATTTCTGGTTCTTCGCGCCTGATTCCCGTGCCGCCATGGAATCGCTGTTCGCAGCCCGCGGCGGCATCCCTGCCACCACCGCACAGGCCATCCTGCGCGGCAATGTTCCAGTGGTCGTGTATATCTACGCCCGCGATGGCAACTTCACCGGCCTGGAAGTCGTGATTCCGGGCTGATACTCAAATTTGCCGGAAAACGGGCGCACAGGTCACGGGAAAATTGACTGAGCGGGCGATGAAACAGACCTCGTGGATTCGCCCGTGAATGGCCGCGGCCTCTTCCAGATCGGTTCCCGCTGCCACCTCGATCTCTGGCCGCAATTCTGCCGACAGGAATCGTCCGGCGCCGCTCGCCAGCGTCTCGCCCTGCCCCACGGGCTGATCCTGATACCCGGTCACCACCACGCCAGCCGCGCTGGCCAGGTGCAGGTACCAGAGCATATGGCAGGCCGACAGCGCCGATAGCAGCAGGTCTTCGGGGTTCATCTTCGTCGGATCACCGCCCAGCATCGGATCGTTGGAGCAGTGGATCACCGGCTTGCCGGGTGCCGCGATGTCCCATGTCCGGTCATAACCCCGGTAGCTTCGCGTCCCGTCGCCACGGTTGCCCGTCCAACGGATCACGGTATCGAACTCCTGAGCCATGTCCGCATTCTCCCTTTCACACTGCATCACCGCGGTCGCCGGCAGCCCCTATTCCTGACAAATCCGGTCGCAATACCGAACCCATACCAAAACCATATCGATTCCAGCTTTCAGAATTCCTCCACATGGGCCACACCGGGCACATGTTTGATCGCCCCCATGATCTGCGGCGTCACCGGATATTTCTCAGGCAGCGCGATCTCCACATCGCCCGGCAGATCGGGGTGGATCAGGATCAGGTTTACCGGTCCCCGCGCCGGCCCAGCACCTTTCGAGGCTTCCGTCAGCCGTGTCGCGACAGAGCCTACGGCATTGGGATCGTTGACGAAAATCTTCAGCCCCGCCGGGTCGGCCCCGGCGACGGCGTTGTCCACCGGCTGCACACCACGGGCCAGCAATTTCAGCTGATCGCCCTCCAGGGTCGCCTCGACAGCCAGCACCACGTTCTGTCCCGGCTCCAGCAGGTCACGCGCCTCCTCCAAAGTGTCCGAGAACACCGTTACCTCATAAAGCCCAGTCGGATCAGACAGTTGCACGAAGGCAAACCGGTTACCCCGCGCCGATTTCCGCTCCTGTTTCGAAGAGACAGACCCTGCCATCCGCACCGCCACCGCGCCGCCCCGCGCCTTTGCGGCCACATCCTCCAGCATCAATACCCGCTGGCGCTTCAACGCGCCAAGATAGTCGTCCAGAGGATGGCCGGACAGGTAGAAACCCACCGCTTGATGCTCCTGTCCCAACCGCTCGGTCGGCAACCAATCCTCCGGCATCGGCAGCCGGGGCGCAGGCAAATCCTCGCCGCCGTCGCCAAACATCGAAATCTGGCTGGACGCTTTTTCCTCGTGGCAAGTTGTTGAAAACGCAACCAAAGCATCGAGGCTCTCAAATACCTTCCGCCGGTTGCCGTCCAATGCGTCGAAAGCGCCGGCCCGCGCAAGCATCTCCAGCGGTCGCTTGCCCACGCGCTTCAGGTCCACCCGCCGGGCAAAGTCGAACAGGTCGCGGTACGGTCCTGCCTCCCGTGCGGTGACGATCATCCGCATCGCCTCCACACCGACGTTTTTCAGCCCGCCCAGCGCATAGAGAATGGCTCCGTCCTTCACTGAAAACACGGCGTCCGATCGGTTCACGCAAGGTGGAACCATTTCGATCTTCAGGCGGTCAACCTCCTGTTTATAAACGTTTAGTTTGTCAGTCAGGTGGAGATCGCAGTTCATCACCGCCGCCATGAACTCCACCGGATGATTGGCCTTGAGCCATGCTGTCTGGTAGCTGACGACGGCATAGGCGGCGGCATGCGACTTGTTGAACCCGTAGTTGGCAAACTTGTCGAGCAGGTTCCAGACTTCCAGTGCCTTCTTCTCGTCGACACCGTTCTCGGCTGCCCCGGCGAGAAACTTCGGTCGCTCGGCGTCCATCGCTGCCTGGATCTTCTTGCCCATCGCACGCCGCAGCATGTCGGCACCGCCGAGCGAGTACCCGGCCATCTTCCGGGCGATCTCCATAACCTGTTCCTGATAAACGATAATCCCCTGCGTCTCATCAAGGATCGGGTCAATCAGCGGATGCAGCTCGTCACGCTCTTCCTTGCCGTTCTTCACGTTGCAAAATTTCGGGATGTTCTCCATCGGTCCCGGCCGGTAGAGCGCCACCAGAGCGATGATGTCCTCGATGCAATCCGGTTTCATCTGCCGCAGCGCATCGCGCATGCCAGAGCTTTCCACCTGGAACACCGCCACAGTCTGCGCGCTGGCATAAAGGTCGAACGACGCCTGATCGTCCAGCGGGATCGCCCCGATATCGATGTCGATGTTCTTCTGCTTAAGAATATCTAAAGCATTCTGGATTACCGTCAGAGTCTTGAGGCCGAGGAAGTCGAACTTTACCAACCCCGCCTGCTCGACCCATTTCATGTTGAACTGCGTCGCTGGCATATCCGAACGCGGATCCTGGTACAGCGGCACCAGTTCGTCGAGAGGTCGGTCACCAATCACAACGCCGGCCGCGTGTGTGGAGGCGTTTCTCAACAAGCCCTCCACCTTCTGCGCGTAGTCGAGCATGCGCGCCACGACCTCTTCGCGGCTCGCTTCCTCGCGCAGCCGCGGTTCGTCAGCCAGTGCCTTTTCGATGGAAACGGGCTTGACCCCTTCAACCGGTATCATTTTCGACAATCGGTCAACCTGCCCATAGGGCATCTGCAACACCCGGCCGACATCCCGCACCGCTGCCTTGGATAGCAGCGCACCGAATGTGATGATCTGCGCCACCCGGTCCCGGCCATATTTTTCCTGAACATAGGTGATCACTTCCTCGCGCCGGTCCATGCAGAAGTCGATGTCGAAATCCGGCATCGACACGCGCTCGGGGTTGAGAAATCGTTCAAACAGAAGGCTGTAGCGCAAGGGGTCGAGATCGGTGATCGTCAGCGCATAGGCCACCAGGGAGCCAGCCCCGGAACCGCGCCCCGGTCCCACGGGAATGTCGTGATCCTTGGCCCATTTTATGAAATCGGCGACTATCAGGAAATACCCGGGGAAGCCCATGCCCTCGATGATTCCCAGCTCGAATTCCAGCCGTTTCTCGTACTCCTCCACCGGCGCCGCATGCGGAATCACGGCCAGCCGTTCCCGAAGGCCCTCCACGGACTGCCGCCGCAATTCCTGAACTTCGTCATCGGCGAACTTCGGCAGGATCGGGTCGCGTTTATGAGCCCGCACCGCGCAGCGTCGGGCAATCTCCACCGTGTTCGCAACGGCCTCCGGCAGATCCGCGAACAGGTGCACCATCTCGTCCTGTGTCTTGAAACAGTGCTCTGGTGTCAGCCGCCGCCGCGGCTCGTTCTGATCCACATAGGCGCCGTCGGCGATGCAGATAAGCGCATCATGGGCGTCATACATATCTCGCTTGGGAAAGAAGACATTGTTGGTCGCCACGAGTGGCAAACCCATCGCATAGGCCATCTCCACGAAGCCCGGTTCGGTCTCCGTCTCCGCCGGAGTCCGCCCACCGTCGTCGCCATGTCGCTGAATTTCAACATAAAGCCTGTCTTCAAACATGGCCGTCAGCCGCTGCAGCAGGTTCTGCGCCTTGTCCCTCTGACCGTCGCGCAGCAATTGTCCCACCGGCCCGTCGGCCCCGCCCGTAAGACAAATCACCCCGTCCGAGTGCCGCTCCAGTTCCTCCAGCGTCAGATGCGGCACCTCATCCCCGCTGGCCAGAAACGCGCAGGAATTCAGCTTCATCAGGTTGCCATAACCTTCATCGGTCTGTGCCAGCAGCACAATGGCACGCGGAGGCGCACCACGTTCCCCCGGCCGCAATGGTGGCGCATACGCCAGATCCATCTGGCACCCGAGGATCGGTTGCACACCCACCGCCGCTGCCGCTTCGGAAAACTCGAGCGCCGCGAACATGTTACCGGTATCTGTCACCGCTACGGCCGGTTGCCCGTCCGCTGCACAGAGTTCTGGAATCTTCTTGACTGGCACCGCGCCTTCCAGCAGCGAATAGGGCGAATGCAGGCGGAGGTGGATGAATCGGGGTGCTTTTCTCATGGTCGGAACGCTACCTCAGCCGCACCGTGCCCGCATCCCCGAAATGATCGGCTCCGTCTGAAGTCAAATTGTCCGCCGACCTCTCCAGCGATGCCCAAAAGACTTGCGCTACGGGCAATTTTTCAAGGAACGGCAGGCAGGCACCGCATTCGTCTTCCGCCACCTCTTGCCAAAGCCGGCCGAATAGGCTGCACTTGCCCCGACCGCACGCAAAGAGGCTCCAATGGGCGAAATCCGCTTCCTTCTCAACGGCCTGCCCGTCACGCTTACCGACCCGCAGCCCACGATGACCTTGCTCGACTGGCTACGGGAGGAACGCAATCTCTGCGGTACGAAGGAGGGCTGCAACGAGGGCGACTGCGGGGCATGTACGGTCACGCTCACCAGTCTCGAAGGTGATCACCTGGCCCATCGTGCCGTCAACGCCTGCATTCTTTTCATGCCCCAGCTCCACGGCCGCGCGGTTCGCACTGTCGAAGGCATTGCCAGCCCCGAGGGCGCGCTCCATCCGGTTCAGCAAGCGATGATCGATCACCACGGATCGCAATGTGGCTTCTGCACGCCCGGCATCGTCATGTCCCTCTATACCGCCCACCGTGACGGGCGGCAGGATCATGATGACGTACTCGCGGGAAACCTGTGCCGCTGCACCGGCTATGCTCCGATTTTGCGCGCAGCGGAGGCGGCAGCCAGCGAGCCTCGGCCCCAGTGGGAACTCAACGAAGCGGAGGCCTTGGTCGCTCTGGATATCACGGAAGATACCATTCTGAACGGGGCTTTCATTCCCTCATCTCTCGACAGTTTTGCCAGTTGGTATGCCGAACACTCCGACGCCACGCTCGTCGGCGGTGCAACCGATGTCGGCCTTTGGGTCACGAAATCCTTGCGCGAGTTGCCACAGACAGCCTTTCTCCACCGACTTGCCGAACTCCAGCGCATCGAGACAACCGAGGCAGGCACAACGATCGGCGCCGGGGTGTCCATCGCCCGGCTGCGCGGCTGGGCTGCCGGCTTCTACCCCGATCTCGCCGAACTGCTGCGGCGCTACGGCTCCGTTCAAGTCCGCAATGCCGCGACCATCGGCGGCAACATCGCCAACGGATCACCTATCGGCGACGCGCCACCGGCCCTTATCGCACTGGGTGCCACGCTTACCCTGCGTCGTGGCGAGAGCCGCCGCGAAATGCCATTGGAGGATTTTTTCGTAGCATACGGCAAACAGGATCGGCAGCCCGGTGAATTTGTTGAAAGCATCTTCGTGCCGGAGAACGCGCAGAACCTGCGCTGCCACAAGCTTTCCAAACGTTTCGATCAGGACATCTCCGCCGTCTGCGGCTGCTTCAACATAACGGTGGTGGAGGACACAATTACCGCTGCCCGCGTTGCGTTCGGTGGCATGGCTGCAACGCCCCGACGTGCCAATGCCGTCGAGACCGCCCTTGTCGGTCAGCCCTTCACCGAAGCAACCATCACCGCCGCGCTGCCCGCCTTTGCCGAGGACTTCACGCCCTTGTCCGACATGCGGGCCAGTGCCGACTATCGCCTTCAGTGTGCTCGCAACATGCTGCGTCGGACCTTCCTTGAGATCAGCGCCGGCACGCAAACGAGACTTGCCCGCAGGGGGGCGGCGTGATGGCCGTTCAGAAGGCAACTCCGCATGACAGTGCCTTGCTCCATGTCACCGGTCAGGCGCGCTACACTGACGACATCCCTCTTCCACGCGGCACGCTCCATCTCGCTTTTGGCCTTTCGGAAACTGCCGCTGGAACCATCACTGCCATGGATCTGGCCGAAGTTCGGGCTGCAGAAGGCGTCGTTTCGGTCCTTACTGCCGCCGATCTGCCGTTTGCGAACGATGTTTCCCCTTCAATCGGCGATGAACCTCTTCTGTCACCTGGTGAAGTGCGTTATCTCGGCCAGCCGCTCTTTCTCGTAATTGCCAGGTCCCACCTCGCCGCCCGAAAGGCCGCCCGTCTCGCCAGCATCGACTACCGCGAGGCGAAGCCGATTTTAACACTGGACGAGGCCCTTAAGGCCGAAGCTTTTTTCGAGCCTCCCCTCTTCTATCGTCGCGGCGATGCCGAGGCAGCACTCTCCAACTCTGCCCGCAAGATCGAAGGCAGTATGGAAATCGGGGGACAGGAGCATTTCTACCTCGAAGGGCAGGCCGCTGCGGCCGAACTGCAGGAAGACGGCATCGTCATTCACGCATCCACCCAGCACCCTTCTGAGATCCAGCACAAGGTAGCCGAAGCTCTCGGCCTGCCCTTCGCTGCAGTACGCGTGCAAACCCGACGCATGGGTGGCGGCTTCGGCGGCAAGGAAAGCCAGGGCAATGCACTGGCCGTTGCCTGCGCCGTGGCCGCCCGTCATATCGGCCGCCCGACCTCCATGCGCTATGACCGCGATGACGATTTCATCATCACGGGCAAGCGTCATGATCTGCGCATCCGTTACAAGGCGGGTTTCGATGACGACGGAACGTTGCAGGCAGTCAGCTTCATCCACGACATCCGCTGCGGTTGGGCGCTCGACCTTTCCCTACCGGTCGCCGACCGCGCGATGCTGCACGCCGACAACGCCTACTTCCTGCCCAACGTTATGATCACCTCCCACCGCCTCCGCACCAACACACAAAGCAATACTGCATTCCGCGGCTTCGGCGGCCCGCAGGGAATGGTTGGAATCGAACGTGTGATGGATCACATAGCCCATGAGCTTCGGCTCGATCCGCTGGAGGTGCGCCGCCGGAACCTCTACGGCGCGGCACCGCGCAACACCACGCACTACGGTCAGGTGGTTGAGGACAACATCGCTCCGGCCCTGATCAACCGCCTGGCTGAGACGTCCGGCTATGAGGCCCGCAAAGCTGCGATAGAGCTGTCGAACGATAGCAATCCCGTCATCAAGCGTGGCATTGCCCTGACGCCCGTCAAGTTTGGCATCTCTTTCACCCTGACCCACCTCAATCAGGCTGGGGCGCTGGTGCATGTCTATTCGGACGGCTCGATCCATCTCAATCATGGCGGCACGGAGATGGGCCAGGGCTTGAACACCAAGGTCGGACAGGTTGCAGCCGCCGTCTTTGGCCAACCGCTCGAGGCAGTGAAGATCACGGCGACCGATACCGGTAAGGTGCCGAACACGTCCGCAACCGCAGCGTCTTCCGGATCGGACCTGAATGGTATGGCCTGCAAGGCCGCCTGCGAAACGATCAGGGACCGGCTGGTGGAATTCGCATCGCAACACTGGCAACAACCGGCATCTGCCATCTCGTTCACAGAAGATGGTGTGGAAATCGGATCGGAGGTGGTTGCCTTCGCCGACCTTGTCAAAGCCGCCTACATGCACCGGGTTTCGCTGTCTGCGACCGGCTTCTATGCCACGCCAAAGATCAACTGGGATCGTCTGAAGGGGCAAGGACGACCGTTTTTCTACTTTGCCTACGGTGCGGCAGTGACCGAGGTGGCCATCGACACGCTGACAGGCGAAAACCGCATCCTTCGCACCGACATCCTGCATGACTGCGGCACCTCTCTGAATCCGGCTCTCGACATTGGCCAGATTGAGGGTGGCTACGTTCAGGGTGCAGGCTGGCTGACCATGGAAGAACTCGTCTGGGACGACAAAGGCGGGCTGCGTACCCACGCGCCCTCCACTTACAAGATCCCTGCGGCCTCAGACCGGCCCGGCGTGTTCAACGTCGCGTTGTGGGACGCCCAGAACAACGAAGAGACGATCTACCGGTCAAAGGCCGTCGGCGAGCCGCCCCTAATGCTTGGCATCTCGGCCCTGATGGCCCTGTCACACGCGATCGAACAGTGCGCACCAGAAGGCCCCTACCCTTCACTCGATGCGCCGGCAACACCCGAGCGCATTCTTCGGACCATAGCTGCCCGGACGGGAGAGGAGTGGTGACAGGCGTCAGGTATTTGATGGCGGCGATCAAACGGCGCCTTCTGCGGACATGCGTTGTCGCGAGTAGCCAAGCAGTTTTGTATCGGCAAACCAGCGAGGCACTTCCATGAGTTTTGACAGGGCGACGCTCGCGGAATTCGTGGCCGCAAATGGCACTGCCGTGAGGATTGTCATCATGGCCCACAAGGGATCGACGCCAAGAGAGGTCGGCACATCCATGCTCGTCTCTCGCGCCGCTGTGGACGGAACCATCGGTGGTGGGGCTCTGGAACATCAGGCAATCAGCGATGCACGCACCCTGCTCGCCGACCTGTCACGACAACGTCGCAGTCTCCGGGTTCCACTCGGTCCGGCACTCGGCCAATGTTGCGGCGGCAGCGTCGAGCTTCTGCTGGAACGGTTCGACGCCAACAACCTGCCCGAACCGGACACCGCTTTCGCGCGGTCGGTGGACGGCAGCATTCAGCCCTTGGCGATTACCCGCCTGCTCGCCAGATCACGGCAGGGGGAGATGATCTTGCCGACAGTCGCGGGCGGATGGTTCATCGAGCCGCCGTCGATGTCACTTGTGCCCGTCTGGATATGGGGGGCCGGGCATGTCGGCCGCGCCATCGTCCGAGCGCTGGAGGGTTTACCGTTCGACATCACCTGGATCGACGATGATCGCCAGCGCTTCCCCGACCCTCTTCCTGACCACGTCGCGCCCCTTCTGGCCTCCAATCCTGTGGATGCCACCCACCGTGCTCCGGCTGATGCGCATCACATCGTTCTCACCTATTCCCATGCGCTGGACCTTGCCCTGACCCACGCGCTTCTCTCCCGCCCTCACGCCAGCGTCGGGCTGATCGGTTCTGCTACCAAAAAGGCACGGTTCATGAAAAGATTGTCGGAAATGGGCCTGCCCTCGGCGCGAACCGCCACACTGGTATGTCCCATCGGCCACCGTGCCCTCGGGAAGGAACCGGCCGCCATTGCCCTCGGCGTCGCCTTCCGCTTACTTGAAGACGTGCGTGCCGGACAGTCCGTACCGGCATCTAAGGGTGATGTTGCGTGAGCGATCTTCTGGATATCCGCGGCCTGACGAAGGCTTACCCCGGCGTGCAGGCCAACTCCGCCGTGAGTTTCTCGCTCAAGCGCGGCGAAATCCACGCTCTGCTGGGCGAGAACGGGGCCGGAAAGTCGACCCTCGTCAAGACGATCTACGGCCTTGTCAAACCGGACATGGGCCAGATGTTTATTGACGGCAACCTTTTTGAACCGTCCAACCCGCAGTCCGCCCGCGCCGCTGGCGTAGCGATGGTCTTTCAGCATTTCTCACTGTTCGATGCGCTCACCGTAGCTGAGAACATCACGCTGGGAATGACGGACCCACCGCCGCGGCGCGATCTCGCACAACGCATCCGCGACGTCGCCAACGCCTACGGCCTGCCGCTCGATCCCGAACGCCGCGTCGGCACATTGTCAGTAGGAGAGCGTCAAAGGGTCGAAATCGTCCGTTGCCTGCTCCAGTCGCCTCGCATCCTGATCATGGACGAACCGACCTCTGTGCTGACACCACAAGAGGTGGCAACACTCTTTCGCACCTTGCGGCAACTGCGCTCCGAGGGCGTGGGCATCCTCTACATATCCCACAAACTGGAGGAGATTCGCAGCCTCTGTGACACCGCCACCATCCTGCGCAATGGCCGCAAGGTCGGCGAATGCACCCCCGCGGAGAAGACCGCTCACCAACTTGCTGAGATGATGATCGGCATGGAACTTGACCGGCCTCTGCCGCGCCTCTTTACGCCTGGCGACACATTGCTCACGTTGCGTGACCTGTCAGTACCAACAGCCGATCCGTTTGGCACGCCACTTCGCGGCATCAACCTTCAGCTCCGCGCAGGAGAGGTTCTGGGTATCGCCGGGGTCGCAGGCAACGGTCAGGATGAACTGATGCTGGCCATCAGCGGCGAGACGACGGCACAACGCAGTTCGGTCGTGTTCGAAGGACATCAGATCGGCCATTATTCGCCCGCACAGCGCCGGATGATGGGCCTGCTGACGGCCCCCGAAGAACGATTGGGCCATGCTGCTGCCGGCACCATGAGCCTTGCCGACAACGCGTTTCTGACAGGTCGAAAACGCCAGCGGCTGGATTGGAACGGTTTCATCAAGCCCAAGAGCACCGCCAATTTTGCCCGTGCCATCATCAAACGCTTCGATGTCCGCACGCCAAGCGTTTCCACCGATGCCCGCGCACTGTCCGGTGGCAATCTGCAGAAGTTTGTCATCGGCCGCGAAATTCTTCAACGTCCGAGAGTGCTGGTCGTCAATCAGCCGACGTGGGGCGTCGACGCTCATGCCGCCGCCACCATCCGCACCGCGCTGCGTGACCTTGCCGCTTCCGGGACCGGCGTCATTGTCATCAGCCAGGATCTGGACGAGTTGCGCGAAATTTCCGACACGATTTCAGTCATCGCCCTTGGCACCCTGACGGACCCCGCGCGCAACGGCTCCCTTACAAATGAGGAGATCGGCCTGCTGATGGGCGGCCCCAGAACGGAGGCTGAACATGCTCACGCTTGAGCCGCGAACCGCCGGCCCATTGCGCCAGGTGCTGACCCCTGTACTGGCCATCGTCGCGACCATGATAGCTGGCGGCATTCTTTTCATGCTCCTCGGCAAGAACCCGGTCGAGGCAATCAAGATCATCTTCGTCGATCCGCTTTTCGATGCCTATTCCCGGTCCGAACTCTTGGTAAAGGCGGCACCGCTGGCGCTGATCGCAACGGGTCTCTCTTTCGGCTATCGCGCCAACGTCTGGAATATCGGCGCAGAAGGGCAATTCATCCTGGGGGCAATTTGCGGTGGTGCCGTCGGGCTGGCCTTCTACGGAATCGACGGCTGGTTCGTTCTGCCACTGATGGCGGTGGCCGGCATGCTCGGAGGATTCGCATGGGCGATGATACCTGCTTTTCTGCGCACTCGCTTCAACGCCAACGAAATCCTCGTTTCGCTGATGCTGGTTTACGTGGCGACCTTGCTTCTCTCGGCCCTGGTCTCAGGTCCGCTGAGAGACCCGGACGGCTTCAATTTTCCCGAGTCGCGCCAGTTCCACGATAGCGCCACCCTGCCGATACTTCTGCAGGGTACCCGCGTCCATATCGGCATCGTCATCGCACTCCTTGTTTCACTCGTTGGTTGGTTGGTACTTCAAAGGCATGTCTTCGGGTTCCAAATCAAGCTTATGGGCGCCGCACCGCGTGCCGCCCATTTTGCCGGCGTGTCCACCAACCGGATGGTCTATCTTTGTCTCGGTATTTCCGGGGCGCTCGCCGGGCTGGCAGGGATGTTCGAGGCGGCCGGTCCGGTCGGCCAATTGGTTCCTTCGCTCCCGGCGGGCTACGGCTTCACTGCGATCATCGTCGCCTTTCTCGGACGCCTGCACCCTGCCGGGATCATTCTTGCCAGTCTCGTTCTGGCGCTGACGATCATCGGCGGCGAGACAGCCCAGTATTTGCTGCAAGTCCCGAAGGCAGCAATCTCCGTGTTTCAGGGCATGCTGCTGTTTTTCCTTCTCGCCTTCGAGATCTTCACCCGCTTCCGGCTCCGCCGTTCAGGCGCAGGAGCCACCGCATGAGCCGCTTGCCGAGCCTCAACAGCCAGTTGATCGTAACCCTCGCCGCGCTGCTGGCCCTGGCGGTCTTCGGCATTGCCAACAATATCAGCCCGGTGCTGCTGTTCGCCTCCATCATCGCCGCCGCACAGCCACTGGTCTTCGCCGCTGTCGGTGAAATGATCACCGAGAAATCAGGCGTTCTCAACCTCGGCGTGGAAGGAATGATGATCATCGGTGCCATCGCCGGGTTCGCAACGGCAGTCACCACCGGGTCGCCTTTGCTCGGCGTCTTGGCAGCCGCGATCGCCGGGGCTGCGCTTGCCTTGGTATTCGGCTTTCTCACGCAGGTTTTGCTGGCCAATCAGGTGGCCACCGGCCTCGCATTGACGATGTTCGGCCTTGGCCTTGCCGCCCTGATCGGGCAACCGTTCTCCGGCGTCAAGCCGCCACCATTTCCGAAACTTGATCTCGCTGTCATTTCGGATCTTCCGGTGGTCGGACCGCTGCTCTTCAACCATAATCTGATGGTCTATTTCGGCCTCGTTCTCGTAGCCCTTATCTGGGCTTTTCTCACATTCACGCGCACAGGTCTTACCCTCCGCGCCGTCGGTGAGGATCATGATGCCGCCCACGCACTGGGTTACAATGTCATACTGATCAGACTCACCGCCATCGCAGTTGGCGGGGCGATGGCCGGCATGGGCGGCGCTTATCTCTCGCTCGTGCGCGTCCCTCAGTGGACAGAAGGAATGACAGCGGGGTCCGGCTGGATCGCGCTCGCTATCGTCGTCTTCGGCACGTGGCGGACGTGGCGGGTGATGCTGGGCGCCTACCTTTTCGGCGGGGTCACAATCCTGCAGCTCAACATGCAGATCGCAGATATCACGCCACTGTGGCTCGTCGTTTTGGCACTTTTCCTCGCAGCTGTAAGCGTGACGGTCCGCAGCTTTCGCAGCAGTGCGCCCGCTTCGCCCTGGATGATCGGTCTCTGGTTCACCACTCTCCTTGCCGGTTCCATCGCCATCCGGCACCCGGTGTCGATCCCGACGGAATACCTCAATATGGCACCCTACATCGCCACCATCCTCGTTCTCGTCGCTATGTCAGCAGACAAACTACGGGCCAACATCAACGCTCCGGCTTCACTGGGCCGCGTGTTTCATCGCACCGGCTGAAGATGCTGTTTTTCGTGGCAGGAGATATTCTCGGCTGCACAGGCCTCCGATGCGTACTTCCAGCACAAAAACCGGGCAAACCGGCGTGGCGGCAGGGGCTTTGAACAATCGCCCCCTTGCGCTGGCCGTCGTCGCGGGGAAAACTCCGCTCCGAACAACAGTGAGGTAAACACATGATTTCCCGCAGAACCCTTCTGGCCGCCACTACCGCAGCAGCGCTGTCCGCAGGCGCTGGTCTCGCCCAAGATGATCCGGTGAAGGTCGGTTTCATATATGTCGGCCCGATCGGCGATTTCGGCTGGTCGTACGAGCATGATCAGGGCCGTCTCGCCATCGAGGAGCATTTCGGTGATCAGGTTGAAACGACTTATCTTGAGTCCGTGCCCGAGGGCCCGGACGCCGAGCGCGCCATTCGACAGCTCGCGCAGGCAGGCCACGACCTGATCTTCACCACCTCCTTTGGCTATATGAATCCCACGCTGAAGGTCGCCGAGCAGTTCCCGGACGTTAAGTTCGAGCACGCGACCGGCTTCAAGCGTCTCGACAACGTCTCCACCTATTCGGGCCGTTTCTACGAGGGCCGCACCGTGCTCGGCCACATCGCAGGCCACATGACCGAAACCAATACAATCGGCTACATCGCCTCCTTCCCGATCCCGGAAGTCGTGCGCGGCATCAACTCTGCCTACCTGGCGGCCAAGGAAGTAAACCCGGACGTCGAGTTCAAGATTGTCTGGGTCAACACATGGTTCGACCCCGGCAAGGAAGCCGATGCCGCCAACGCCCTGATCGAACAGGGTGCGGACGTGATCATGCAGCACACCGACAGCCCCGCCGCCATGACCATCGCCGAGGAAAAGGGCATCTATGCCTTTGGTCAGGCCTCAGACATGATGGAATTCGGACCCAATGCCCGCCTTTCCTCGATCATCGACAATTGGGCACCCTATTACATTGATCGCACGCAGGCTGTGATCGACGGTACGTGGGAAAGCAAGGACACCTGGGACGGAATTGGTCCCGGCATGACCGAGATCGGCGAGTTCTCCGACAAGATCCCGGCCGAGGTACAGGCCTCCGCCCAGGAAATCGCCGACAAGATCGCTGCCGGCGAGATGCACTCCTTCACCGGACCGGTCAACAAGCAGGACGGTTCTGCCTGGCTTGCAGAGGGCGAGACTGCCGATGACGGAACATTGCTGGGTATGAACTTCTACGTAGAAGGCATTAGTGGCGAACTGCCCCAATAATCGTTCCACTGAATGGAAAAGCCCGCCGCATGGCCATGCGGCGGGCTTTTCTTACCCCCATACTCGTTAATCCGGCGACTGCCGGCAGCCCCCCTGCCTGTCAGCTCGCCAGTCCCTTGGCCTGATCAACCCATTTGTCGCGCGCGATCCGGCCCGGCAAACCGCCAAGCTTCGCATCCATCCGCGCGACATCCTGCGGTTTCCATGCCGCGATTTCCGCAAACTGGGTAACACCCTCTTCGGCCAGTGCCTCCGCCATCTTCGGGCCTATCCCCTTGATCCTCGTCAGGTCGTCCGGCTTGGTGCTCGCCGGTGGCTTTTGCGCTTCGGCTGGCTTCGGGTCCGCCGGCTTCGAAGATGCGGCAGGTTCCTGAGCAGCTGATTTCGGCTTGACGGCGCCACGCGAAACTTCGGGGGTCGCAGTTTTCGGGCTTGCCGCTGGCTTTGCCACAGGTTTCGCTGCCTTGGGCTTCGCTGACGTCTTGGCTGGCGCCGCATCCATGCTTGCCGGTTTCGGCTTCGCTTCCACCGACTTTGCTGCAGCTTTCTTCACTGCGGGCTTCACCTCAGGCTTCGTTGCGGCTGCGGCTGTCGGTTTCGCTGCAGCCACGGGTGCGGCCGCCGTTGCGGCGTTGGCGGCAGGCACTGCCTTCGCCACGACCTGCTTCAGCTTCTTCTCGACCATTGTCTTGTCTTCGGAGAAACGCCACGGAACCCCGAAAAACGGAGCCATGGGCGAGAAGGAAAGCCAGTATTCCAGCGCAGTTTCATCGCTGCTAGGCCAAAGCTTGGTGTAGTCGACGGGTCCGGGCATGATCATATCGCAAACCTTTCGATTGGGTTGCGCCGTATTATGTCAGAACATTTTGTGCAGCGCAACATTCCAGTTCTGCAAGTCTGTGCCTTCACCGGATCTGGCGCATCACCAGCGTAAGAGGCCAGAAGGCCAGCAGTGTCAGCACCGCAGCCGCAACAAACGGCATTCCGGGCATGTGTAGGATGGCCTCATCATTAGTGAACAACCAGAAGATACCGGTAAAGAACAGCGGCGCGATCATTGTCGCCACGCCGTTGATCGCAGCCAGAACGCCCTGCAATGCGCCCTGTTCGTCGTCTCCCATGCGATTGGACATCAATCCTTGCAGCGCCGGATCGACGATATCCCCCATCGCCAGGAAAGGGATCAACATGAACAATATCCAAGTGTCCCGTACGAGAATCAGAAGGCAGAAGCCGGCAATCGTCACGCCCAGGCCCAGCCACACGGTTCGGGCCTCACCCAGCAAATGCAGAATCGGCCGTATCAGACCACCCTGCACCAGTGCCAACGCCACCCCGTAAATCGTCAGGCTTATTCCGACCATTGTCGCCGAGAAATCGAATACATAAACCGTGTAGTAGCTCCAGATCGCGGGATAGACCCAGGATGCCACCCCAATCAGGAAGTTGACGAGCATCAAGCCGCCGACATGCGGCACATGCCGCATGTCGGCCAGTGCCATGAACGGATTGGCCTTGCGCCAGGAAAACCGTCGGCGATTTTCCGGTTTCAGGCTTTCGGGCAGGAAATAGAAAGCCAGAATCGCGTTGGCCAGTGCCAGTACACCGGCAGCGACAAACGGGGCGCGGGGGCCGAAGGCCCCAAGCAGCCCGCCGATCAGCGGACCGATCACGAATCCGATGCCGAAAGACGCCCCGATCAGTCCGAAATTGGCCGCACGCTTCTCTGGTGGGGATATATCCGCAAGGTATGCACTTGCCGTGGCGTAGCTGGCGCCGGCGACACCGGAAATGATCCTCGCCACCACCAAGAGCGCCAGCGTGGGCGCAACCGCCATCAGCAGGTAGTCAATACCCAGGGCGGCAAGCGACAGCATCAACACCGGTCGCCGACCTACCATATCCGACAGATTGCCCATCAGTGGACCGAAAAGGAACTGCATCGCCGCATAGGTAAAAGCCAGCAGCCCGCCCCAAAGCGCCGCGTCGGATATCCCGTCGCCGTGCAAATCCTCGATCAAGAAGGGCATAACCGGCAGAATGAGGCCGATACCCATCGCGTCGATTACCAGATTGAGGCATATGAGAATGATGGGCAGACGCGATTTCATGGATGTGCTCTATACGGGAAGTTGAAAATGACTCAAGCAAATAGAGTTTGATATGAATGAATGCACACTTTCACGTCTAACGGGCAAGAATGTGTCGCCGCTCGCCTTCGGTGTCATGCAGTTTGGCGGCAAGGCCAACGCGACGGAGAGCGCAAGGATGTATACCCGCGCCCGCGCGGCCGGCATCACGGTTTTCGACGCTGCCTACATCTATACGGATGGCGCCGCCGAAACCCTCTTGGGCGAATTCGCGGAGGGTGAACGGGATGACCTTATCCTGATCTCCAAATGCGCCTACCGGCCCGGTATGCGCGGAACGGAACTGATTGCTCAGGTGGAGGAGAGCCTGCGTCGTCTGCGAACCGACTATGTGGACGTTATGTTTTTGCATCGTTATCCGGGCGACGCATTGCTTGAGGAAACGCTGGAGGCCATGAAGACGCTGCACGCTGCCGGAACTTACCGGATGCTCGGCGCCTCCAATTTCGCGGCGTGGGAAGTGATGAAGGCACAATCGTTGGCCTCCCGCATCGGATCCCCGCCGATCACAATCCTGCAGCCGATGTACAATCTCGTGAAACGTCAGGCCGAGGTCGAGATCCTGCCGATGGCGCAGCGAGAGGGTCTGTCCGTGCTGTCCTATTCACCGCTGGGCGGTGGCTTGCTCACCGGCAAATATTCGCAGGGAGGCAGTGGCAGGATAAGGGAAGACGAACGATACGCGGCCCGCTATGCGCCGGAATGGATGGCACAGGCGGCCGCACGTCTGGATCGTATGAGCGCCGAACTGAATGTACCCGCACCGGCACTGGCGGTTGCATGGGCCAGGGCGCATCCCGGCATCACGGCACCGATCGTCAGCGCCAGCTCCGAAAGCCAGATGGGGGCGTCGCTGGCGGCGATGGAAGTAACGATGGACGCCGAACTCTACGGCCGTCTCTCGTCGCTGACCCCGCGCCCCGCCCCGGCCACCGACCGGCTGGAGGAAGCCTGAACGCCAGCCAGACGCAGCACCATATCCACATCCATATGTGTTTCCAGATGCGCGGCCAGCCGATCCAGCACCGACTCCACCTCCCGGCCATACATCAGGCCGGACACAAGCCCGCGCTGGCCGAGAAATGCCGAACGGAAGGCGTCCCCGCCGAATAGGCCGTGCAGATAGGTGCCGAAAACCTGCCCGTTGGACGAAACGGCGCCTTCCGCCTGTCCGTTCACCTGCGCAAAGGGTCGCGCCCGGTCAGCCCCCTCGCTGCGGCCGATATGGATCTCGTATCCACTCATCGCAGTACCGGTAGCCGCATGTACAGCCTCGACCCGGCCGAGATGCTTTTCCGGCTGCATCAGTGTTTCGATGTCCAGCAAACCCAACCCTGCCATTTCTCCCGGCGGCCCCTCGATCCCTTCAGGATCGCGAATGACATGCCCGAGCATTTGGTATCCACCGCATATACCAATGATTTGCCCGCCTCGCCGCAAATGCGCAAACATGTCCAAGTCCCAACCCTGTGCTCGCAAGAAGGCTAGGTCACCACGCGTCGACTTGGA
This sequence comes from Algicella marina, assembly GCF_009931615.1. Lineage (NCBI taxonomy): Bacteria > Pseudomonadati > Pseudomonadota > Alphaproteobacteria > Rhodobacterales > Paracoccaceae > Algicella > Algicella marina. The sequence continues at coordinate 2,275,737 of NZ_CP046620.1, forward strand.
GCCGGGAAGAATCACCAGATTGGCATCTCCGGGAATCGCATCGCCCGGCTTAACCATGGTCACCCGCACCTCTGGCTCCAGCTTCAACGGGTCGAGATCGTCGAAGTTGGCGATACGGGAGAGCATCGGGCAGACCACGTGAAAGCTGCCTCCTACCGAATCCCCGGCTATATCCAGCGCGTCTTCTGCAGGCAGCCGCGCGGCGTCGGCGAACCATGGGACGACCCCCAGCCCCTGCCAACCCGTCCGTTCGGCAATCAGCGCATAACCCTCGTCAAACAGCCGTGGATCGCCACGAAACTTGTTGATGGCAAAACCCCGGATCATCGACGCATCTTCCGGCTCCAGCACCGCCTGCGTGCCGACCATCTGCGCAATCACCCCACCCCTGTCGATGTCGCCGATAAGCAATACTGGTGTACCACTGGCCCGGGCAAAGCCCATGTTCGCAATATCTCCCGCCCGTAAGTTCACCTCCGCCGGGCTGCCCGCGCCTTCGACGATCACCAGATCGGCCGTCCCCTTCAGTCGGGAGAAACTCTCCAACACCGGTTTCATCAACCCAGGCTTCATTGCGCCGTAATCACGGGCCTTCACTGTTGCTATGCGGCGTCCCTGAACGACGACCTGTGAACCCGTCTCTGTTTCAGGTTTGAGGAGCACCGGGTTCATATCGGTGTGCGGCTCTCGCCCCGATGCAAGAGCCTGCAGTGCCTGCGCCCGCCCGATCTCTCCGCCATCCACGGTTACGGCAGCATTATTGGACATGTTCTGCGGCTTGAACGGTGCCACGCTCAGTCCACGCAATTTCGCCGCCCGGCAAAGTCCGGCCACCAGCACCGACTTGCCGACGTTGGAACCCGCGCCCTGGATCATGATTGCACTCATGAAACCTCCACCACCGTGATCTCCGGCGGCATGCCCCATCGCAGTGGCAACGTCGTGCAGCCCAGGCCACCGGAGACGACAAGGTGTCGGCCGTTCTCCCGGATATGGCCGTAGGCGTAGCGTGTGCCGAATTTGGAGGGCACGACGTAAGGTTTTCCGAAGGGCCGGATCTGACCGCCATGCGTATGGCCCGAGAGTTGCAGCACCACCGGTTCGCGCATCTCGGCAAAGATATCTGGCTCATGCGCCAGCAGTACAGTCGGCACTTCGCCGATGCCCGTAAGCGCCGCATCCAGATCATGCGCCCCGTCACGGGCGATGGTTTTCACCGCGCGATAGGCGCGCTGGCTATCGATGCCGGCCAGACCGAATATCGCGCCGTCCTTCTCCAGAATGCGCCAGGAATTGTTGAGAGCGGCGATACCCTCCTCCTCGAAAGTGCGGTGCCAGAAGGTCTCGCCCTTCCCCTGCTCCTGCGCGGCGCCATCGGCCCGCCAGTCGTGGTTGCCGAACACCGCCCAAACACCCAGAGGCGCCGATAACCCGGCCAGAGCCTGCGCCACGGATCGCGGCGGTATGCGCCGCCCTGCCCGGATGTGGCCCGGATAGTCGCCCATCAGCGTGATCATGTCGCCTTCCAGAGCCTGCGCCTGCGCCACGATCCGTTCCACCCTGGCGAGGCTCATCCACGGCCAGCAGGCATGGAGGTCGGCAATCATCACGATCCGCAGCGCCAGACCTTCCGGCCATACCTGCGGCGAAACACTGTGTGTGACGACACGGGCGCTCACAGAAGGCCCAGCCGCAGCAGTTCCGCTTCCAGCCCGCCGCGCGTGTCATGTGAAAAATGGAATGCATTCCAGCCGAATTTCCTGGCGGCCTCTACATTCGGTACGTTGTCATCGATCAACAATGCTTCGGCCGGAGCACAGTCCGCCCATGTGCAGATTTCCTCAAAAAAACGCTGATCCGGCTTCTTGAACCCCATGGGCCCGGCGGCGAAAATCCTGTCCATCCGCTCGGAGAAACCCATCTCGCCCCAGATGTATCCCGCCCGGTGCGCCTCATTGTTGGTGGCGATCACCTGTCGCACAGACAACCGCGCGGCCAGGTCCAGCACCTCCATATCGGGGTGCACGTCCTTGCCGAACCAGTAGTCCATGAACGCGCGCGGGCTGATCGCGAGACATTCCTCCTCGATCCATGCCGCAACCACATCCTCAAGATCACGAACTCCGACAAGAACCTCATCGAAGTCACCCGACAGAAAACATGCCTGAACGAACCGCTCTACCGGCACGCCGATATCCTGTTCGAAAGTGTCTGCCCAGATGAACCGCCCGTCCTGAATGTTGGCATTCAGCACACCATCGAAATCCCATGCGACAAGCGAGATCGCCATCGCTCAGTCGTCCGGGTCTTCGGGCAGAGGCGCTTTGGCCAGGCGATACTCCCGCAACACCTGCGCCGTTGGACGGGCCGCGAACAGCAGTGAGCCGATGAGGAACAGAAAAGTCGCCAGCGTGTGCCAGTCATCAAAGAAAAAGAACACGCTGCCGACCACGAAAAACAGCGCCGCGAAAAAGTCTATCGCCGCGTACAGCCGCTCGTAGAAACCGAAACTCTCCCGCCAGGCCATCAGAATTCCACGCCCGCCTGCGCCTTGATGCCCGAGCGGAAGGGGTGCTTCACAAGCTCCATTTCCGTCACCAGATCCGCCACCTCGATCAGTTCCTCCTTGGCGTTGCGCCCGGTCAGAACCACATGCGTCATCGGCGGCTTCTCGTCCTGCAGGAAAGCCACCACATCGGCGATGTCGAGGTAATCGTAGCGCAGCGCTATGTTGATCTCGTCGAGCAGCACCATCCGGTTGGTCGCATCCCGGATCAACTCTTTCGATTTCTCCCAGGCCGCCTGCGCCATCTCGATATCGCGGCTCTTGTCCTGAGTTTCCCACGTGAAGCCTTCGCCCATCGTGTGGAATTGGCAGGCATCGCTGAATTTGCCGAGGATAAGGTCACGCTCGCCCGTACTCATGCCGCCCTTGATGAATTGTACCACCGCGCAGGGCATTCCGTGCGCGATGCAACGGAAGATCATCCCGAAGGCCGAGGACGACTTGCCCTTGCCCTTGCCGGTATGAACGATGATCAGCCCCTTCTCGTCCGTCTTCGTCGCCATGATTTTCTCGCGCGCGGCCTTCTTTTTGGCCATCTTGGCGTTGTGGCGCTCGGTATCGTCGGTCATGCTTATCCCTTCTTCGGCAGATCGTCGGACAGATGCACCCATGGCAGGCGCTCGTCATGATGATAATGAACCTGCGGCTCAAAGTCCCCCGCATCCTCCAGAAGACTGGCGTAGAAATGGATCTCGTCCGGAAAGCGATCGGCGGAAAATGCCATCGGCGCGCCGCAAACACTGCAGAAATAGCGCCTCACCCCGGGAGACGAGGTATAAACCTGCGGTTTCGTTCCATCCCACCGCCACGCTCCGTTCGCCACTCCCATGAAAGTCGTGAAGGGCGAAGCCGTCTGTCGGCGGCAACTCTCGCAATGGCAGTGCCCCCGCCAGTTTTCAGGACCGACGTAGCTGAACCGGCAGGCGCTACACAGGCAATGGCCACGTCTTTCCGACATCAGAAATTTTTCTCCACCCGCTCGAACACACAGACAGACTCCGACCAGCCCCCTCGTAACGGGCGGTAAATCAATGCCGTCGGCCGCAAGCTTCGATCGGATGTGGTGGCGAATACCAGAACTCCCCGCGGCGTGACCAGAACATCCTGATGCGTGCCCTCCTCCGGATAATCCGCGGCCGGCGGTGCAACAGCTTCCACAACTTGTGAAAAAGCGCCGTCTTGCAGAGAGGCATGCAGGTCGCGCATTCCGGTTTCCGACCCCTCGTTTGCCGCCAGTACTTCCTGCAATCGTGCCGCCTCGGGCCCTGCCGCAACCAGCAGCCGCGTGCCACCAAAGGCCCCCATTTCGCCGTGCTGCCGGAACATGAGTTCCGGCATTTCGTCACCAAAGAGATCAATTTCCGCCACGGCAAGGCCCGCCATCGGGTGACCGTAGAGCTGGCGAAACACCGGCTCCGAAACACCCTCCAGCGGATAAACGAATTCCTGCCCGTGCTGCCCGGAGACTGTCCCGCCCTGCCGCACGGAAACAGACATGGACCCGGACCGAATAACAGCCGGGCGGCTGTTGGCAACGGCCAGCACCGGCATGAATTTCGCGCGGTTCGGGAAGTTCGCGATGAATCCATTGCAAAACGCCTCATCCTCCGCCTCCGCAACGGTAATCGTACCGACAGCTGATGCGTCGTTGGCCGGATGCTCCGCCTCGTCCGTCGCCGCTTCCAGCATCACTGTCGCATCCCGACAGACGGGCGCGGCTTCACCTCGGACCTGCCGCGTGCGGCACAGAACCAGCGTGTCGCCCTGCAGCACGATGACATCGTAGTGGAAACGTTCCGGGCCGCAGGTCCGCACAACCCACATGCGCGAGAGGATCTTGCGGTTTGCTACCCACAAGGAGGCAAACGCATCCAGCGCCACGCCGCACACACCTTGGGCACGTCGCGGCCGTTCCGCCAGCTTCACCCGCACCTCGCGGCCATCCTCCAGCGCGCAGGCGCTGCCGTCGGTCACATCCGGCGGCAGTTTCAGGTTCACATCCGCCGGCAGGTCCGGAAACGCCGGCTCTTCGCCCCACGGCCCGAAGGCAAATCGCACGACGGCCACATCACCAGCGCATCGCATCTCTCCATAGGCGACCGGGGTATCGGCCCTCGCGGCCGGCGCCGTTATACCGGCAAGAACCAGCAGCAGGATGCAGCCCAGCCTCATTTCGCGAGTTCCGCCAACCGTTCCCGCGCGCGGTTCGATTTCGGCAGCCACAAACCCCGCTCGATCGCCTCGCCAAGCCGCTCCGCAATCTCGCGCAGTGCCGCCGGATTGGCTTCCTCGATGAAGTCCCGCACGTCCGCGTCCTCCAGATAGGCCGCGTAGACCAGGTCGAAATGATGGCTCTTCACCGCGCCCGTCGTCGCCGCGAAGGCGAACATGTAATCCACAGTCGCCGCGATCTCGAACGCGCCCTTGTAGCCGTGGCGCTTCACGCCTTCGATCCACTTCGGGTTAACCACGCGGCTGCGCACCACCCGGCCCATCTCCTCCTCCAGCGTGCGGATCACCGGGCGCTCGGGGCGGGAATGGTCGTTGTGATAGGTCACCGGCGCGGCACCCCTCAGGTTTTCCACCGCCGCACTCATGCCGCCCTCGAACTGGTAGTAATCGTCCGAATCGAGCAGGTCATGCTCGCGGTTGTCCTGATTCTGCACCACCGCTTCCGTCGCCGCCAGCCGCTCGGCAAAGGCCTCCCGCGCCGGCGCACCCTCCGCGCCCTGCCCGTAGGCATAGCCGCCCCAATCGAGGTAACTCGCCGCCAGATCGCCCTTTTCACCCCACAGCCGCTCGTCGATCAGCGCCTGAAGCCCCGCGCCGTAGGCGCCAGGCTTCGAGCCAAACACCCGGTAAGCGGAACCGCCCGCCCGCAGCGCGGCAGCACCCGGGTTCTCGGCCTCCGGCTCGTCCAAAGCCAGCACGGCGGCGGCGGCCGAGGCCACGAGGTCCATCTGCGCCGGAAAGGCGTCGCGGAAAAAGCCCGAAACGCGCAACGTCACATCCACGCGCGGTCGCCCGAGCACCGAAAGCGGCAGAATCTCGAACCCCGTCACCCGCCCGCTCATCTCCTCCCACACGGGGCGAACGCCCATCAGCGCCAGCGCCTGCGCGATGTCGTCGCCGCCCGTGCGCATGTTCGATGTGCCCCAGGCCGTCAGCGCCATCGTGCGCGGCCAGTCGCCCTGATCCTGCAGATGCCGCTCGATCAGCAGGCTGGCACTCTTCCATCCCAGCGTCCAGGCCGCCCGCGTCGGCAAGGCGCGGCTGTCGACACTGAAGAAATTGCGGCCGGTGGGGAGCACGTCGGACCGCCCCCTCGTGGGGGCGCCCGACGGGCCCGGGGCGACGAAGCGGCCTGAAAGGCCACTGAGGAGCCCCGCCACCTCGGCAGGTCCGCTGCCCCGCACGGCGGGCCGCAGCCGCGCCTCGATCTCGTCCATCACCGCCCGGCTCGCCGGCCCCGGCGGCTCTGCCCCCTCGACCAGCGCCGCCGCGCACAACTCCAGCCGCTCCACCGTATCGCCCGCCGTGCGCCACGCATCGCCCGCAAGCCGCATCAGCGCCTCCGGCCTCGGCCCATCCCAGGCCTCCGCCATCTCCGGGTCGAGCGGGTCGAACGCCAGCCCGAAATCCGCCGCCAGCGCCCGGATCAGCGAGGCTTCGCGCCCCTTGCCCGCCCCGCGCGGCACCCGCGCCAGCGCCACCAGCAGGTCCCGCTCCAGCCGGCCCTCGGGCGATGCACCGAATACGTGCAGCCCGTCACGGATCTGCGCTTCCTTCAACTCGCACAAGTAGGCATCCAGCTTCTGCAACCGGCTGTCGGCATCGTCGCCCTCACGGATGCCCGCATCCGCATCCATGCCCGTCGCCGCCATGAGCGCGAGGATATCATCGCGCAGCAGCGTGATCCGCCGCGGGTCCAGCCCCGCCGCCTGGTAATACTCGTCCACCAGCACTTCTAGGTCACGCAACGGCCCGTAGGTCTCGGCCCGCGTCATCGGTGGCGTCAGATGGTCGACGATCACGGCCTGCGCCCGCCGCTTGGCCTGCGTGCCCTCGCCCGGATCGTTGACGATGAAGGGATAGAGGTGCGGCATCGGCCCCAACACCGCCTCGGGGAAACAGTCCTCCGAAAGCGCCACCGCCTTGCCCGGCAGCCATTCGAGGTTGCCGTGCTTGCCCATGTGCACGATCGCATCCGCCCGATACGCATGGCGCAGCCAGAAATAGAAGGCGAAATAGTTGTGCGGCGGCACGAGATCGGGGGAGTGATAAGTTTCCTCCGGGTCGATGTTGTAGCCCCGCGCCGGTTGCAGCCCGACGACCGCATTTCCGAATTCCAGCACCGACAGCGCAAAGCCGTCCTCACCCGCGAACGGATCATCCTCCGGCGCGCCCCAGCGATCCTCGACCGCCAGCCGCACATCCCACGGCAGGGCGCCGAACGCCTCCCGGTAGGCCTCCATCGAAAGCCGCACGCCGCCCTGCCGCTCCGCCCGGTCCGGCAGCCAATTTGTCGGCCCGGCCAGCACCCGTTCCATCAGCGCCGCACTGTCCTGCGGCTCTCCCTCCACGCCGTAACCCGCATCCGCCAGCGCCTTCAGCACGCCCACAGTCGCCGCCGGTGTATCGAGGCCGACGCCATTGGCCAGTCGCCCGTCCTTGTTGGGGTAATTCGCCAGCACCAGCGCCACGCGCCGCTCGCCCGCCGCCTTCCGCCGCAGGCCCGCCCAGCGCGCGGCGAGTTCGGCCACAAAGGCGATCCGGCCGCCCTGCGCGCGATAGGTAGCAATGGCGCATTCCGTCGCCTCGTCGCGATACGCCTCGCCCTTGAAGCTGATCGCCCGCGTCAACAGCCGGCCGTCCACCTCCGGCAACGCCACGTTCATGGCGATGTCGCGAGCCGCCAGCCCGCGCGCGCCCTTGGCCCAATCCTCCTCGGTGCCGCCGGCCAGCACCACCTGAAGCACCGGCGCGCCCGGCGCATCCAGCGGCGTGGCCGCCCGCGCGTCGCCCCACTTCGCCGGATCGGGCGAAGAAACCGCGAAACTCGTGGCGTTCAGCACCACGTCGGGCGGCGCCTGCGCGAAAGCCCGCTCCAGCGTCGCCGCACTTACCGGGTCCTTCAGCGAGGCGACGAACAGCGGCAGCGGGTTCAGCCCCTGCTGCATGAGCGCCCGCACCATCCGGTTGACGGGATGCAACCCCGCCCCCTGCACCAGCGCACGATAGAACACGAAGGCCGCGACCGGCGCGCCCTCGCGCCAGCCCTCCCGCACGGTTGCAAGGTCCGCCCGCTCCGCCCCCGGCCAGTAGAATCCGGCACGCAAGAGCGGTTGCGCGGCGGCGGGCTTCTCAGCCCCGCTCAGCATCGCGCTGGCATAGCGCAAGAGGTTGGCCGCGTTCTCCGGCCCGCCCTCTACGGTGTAAGCCCAGAGCGCCTCCCAATCCGCGCGGGAAACGGTCGAATGGTCGAAAAGCTCCTCGTCGGGCTTGTCGTCGCCCGGCAGGGCGGCGAAGGCCACACCGGCCTGCCCCAGCCGGATCGCGAACTGCTCCAGCCCGTAGCGCCAGTAGGCCGCACCGCCGAGGATGCGCACGATCACCAGCTTCGATCTTGTCGCCGTATCGTCGAGGTACTTGTCGACCGAAAAGGGATGCGCCAACCAGCCGAGCGAGGCCAGCCGCAACTCCGGCGGATCGTCCATTTCGCCGCGTGCCGCCGAAAGCGCCGCAAGCTCGGTATCGGCGGCGGAGATGAAGATCACATCCGCCGGGGTCTGGCCGGGGTCGACGGGTTCGGACCCGTCCGAGACGCTGCCGGGGGTGGCCGCCAGAAGATGCATCAGATCGCCTTTTCCATGAACACGCTGGAGCCGTTCTCGCGGTACGCGCCGAACGGCCCGCGCCGCACGTAGCCCTGTCGCTCGTAGGCGCGGATCGCTTCGGGGCTCGCGTCGCCCGTCTCCAGCCGCATCAGCGCCAGCCCCTCGGCCCGCGCCTCCTGCTCGAGGTGTTTCAGGATCGCCTGCACCACGCCCGTGCCCCGTGCCGCGCGGGTCACGAAAATCCGCTTCAGTTCGCCGTATCCATCCAGCACCGCCACACCGCCGCAGCCCACGGGCCGCCCGCACCGATGCGCCACGACCATGCGCACGCCCGAGGCCCGCAACTCTTCCGGCGAAAAGGCCGAGCGAACCTCCGGCGGATAGATCGCCGCAAGCTCCGCCTCGCTCTCGCCGATCATCGCCAGCGTATCGGGCCCCAGCGCATCGTCGCGCCGGAGCGTCAGAGCCTCCGTCATGCCGCCTCGAACATGCCCTGCAACGCGGCAGCGATCGCAGGCTGGTCCAGCCCCGCCTGCCCGATCACCACGAGCCGCGAGGCCCGTGCCTCGCCGGTCGCGAAGGGCCGGTCGTAATGCGTGTCGATGCGCGGGCCGACGGCCTGAAGCACCAGCCGCATCGGCTTGCCCTGCACGGCAGCGAACCCTTTGACGCGCAGAAGCCCGTGCGCCCGGATCGCCGCCTCGACCCCGGCCACGAAACCGGCCGGATCGGCGATCTCGGGCAGGTCCACCACGAAACTTTCGAAGGCATCATGCCCGTGCTCGTGGTGATGGTCGTGATCGTGGTCATCTTCCTCGTCGTCATGATGATGATGGTGATGCACCTCGTGCCGCGCCGCCAGATCATCCTCCGCCCCGATGCCGAGGCCCAGCAGAACGCGCGGATCGACAGCGCCATGCGACGCCTGGATCACCTGAACGCCATCCCGCGCGGCATCCCTCAACTTCGCCGCCAGCGCCTCCGCGCGCGCCTCGCCCAGCAGGTCGGACTTGTTGACGACGACCATGTCCGCGCAGGCCATCTGATCCTCGAAAAGCTCCGAAAGCGGCGTCTCGTGATCCAGCCCGTCATCGGCGGCGCGCTGCGCATCGACCGCCGCGATATCGGCCGCGAACTGCCCGGCCTCCACCGCCGGGCCGTCCACCACCGTCACCACGCCATCCACGGTTACCCGCGTGCGGATGTCGGGCCAGTTGAAGGCCCGCACCAGCGGCTGCGGCAGGGCGAGGCCGGAGGTTTCGATCACGATGTGGTCGGGCGCGTTCTCCCGCTCGATCAGCTTTTTCAGGGTGGGGATGAAATCCTCCGCCACCGTGCAACAGATGCAGCCGTTGGAAAGCTCCACCACATCGTCATCGGCGCAGCCCTCGATGCCGCAGCCCTTCAGTATCTCGCCATCGACGCCGAGGTCGCCGAACTCATTGATGATCAGCGCGATCCGCTTGCCGCCGGCATTGGCCAGCATGTGGCGGATCAGCGTCGTCTTGCCCGCGCCCAGAAAGCCGGTGACGACGGTTGCAGGTATCTTCGCAGCCATGATGACCCTCTCGAAATGAAAAACGGCACCCTGCGATCAGGGTGCCGTGTGGGAATGGGGAAGGATCAGGCGCCGAGGCCGAGCAGGCCGAACACTGCACCTTCCGCCGCTTCCAGCACCAGCAGCAGGCCCGCACCGGCGACGACCGCACCGGCAAGGCGCGGCTGCAGGGCCTGCGCGCTTTCGGCCTTCCAGACCTTGGTGGCCACCCAGCCGGCTGCCAGCGCAATCGCATACTGCACGACCCCGAGGCCGATCAGGTAGCCCACGAGTACCTGCGCGCCCATCGCCGCCTCTTGTGCTGCGATCGTGTCGCCGAAGGCAGAGCCGTGAAAGAGGCCGAACCCGGCAAACAGCGCCATCGCCGCGGAGGGCGAAAGCCCCCGGCCCGACAGCGCGATACCGCCGACGACCAGCAGCGACAGCGCGATCACGACTTCCTTGACCGGCAGGCCGACACCGAAGCTCATCAGCAGCGTGCCCAGCAGCATCGCGCCGATATAGGCGAGCGCGCCCAGCGCGCCGCGCCCGGTGACGGCGGCGACGATGCCCACCAGCGCGACGAAGAAAAGGTGATCGAAGCCCAGAAGCGGATGACCGACGCCCGAAAGCAGCCCGTGCGCCAGGGTCTCCATCGGCGCGCCGCCCAGCGGGTGGTGCGCGAAAACAGGTGTGGCAGCAAGCGTCGCGAATGCCGAGAGCCCTGCGGCCCGGATTTTAAGGTTAGTCATCATGTCCCTCTCCATATCAGGGGAGAGGGGCGCACGGCCCGGCGCCGGCCCGCCAGACGGCGATGGCCAAAACGTCGCAACACGGAGCACCCCGCCCGTTCACGTCTCACGCCGGAGGCATCCGGCGCCACAAGGCAGGTCTCCTGGCTCGCGGGTCGTCACATGCGCTCCCCTTCCCGGCGGCCTTGCGGCGGATGCCAGTGGGCTTGTCGAACGCACGCTCACCGCACACAGTCGCGGGGGCGGCTTCATTCTGGCGTCCCCGATATGGGTCAACACCAGCTGAATTCCCTTTTGATCCCTCGGCCCCGCACGCTCGGCGGGTCCATTGGGAACCTCGTGGCACTTTCATGGCAGGCGGCGACGCGCGGTGTCAAGCAGCGTTGCGGCACTGCACCGCGATTTCGCGCCATTGCCAACCAATTGCCCTGCCCGGTTCAATTCGGCGCCAACACCTGCCGCACTTGTGCAACTGCCGCATGCACGTCGCCTACCGTTTCAGCCCCTTCCGGCATCGGCGGCCGTGCCACCATGATCACTGGCAGCCGCAGCGCCCGCGCGGCCGCCAGCTTGGCGTAACCTCCTGCACCACCTGAATTCTTCGCGACCACATGTGTGGCGCCGATCAACAAAAGAAGCGCCTTTTCCTCTTCGGTATCAAATGGCGGCCTGCCGGTGATTCCCCGGATATGCGGCGCAATCTCCGCGCTCGGCGGTTCGATGGTCCTGAGCGTCAGGCTGGTATCGGTTCTCTCCATGAAATCCTTGGCGGAACCACCTCCCGTGCCCAGAAACGCGCGCGCGCCGGTCGGCAAAGCCGCTGCCGCACTCGCCAGATCGGGCACGACCCGCCAGTTGTCGCCATCCTGCGCTCGCCACTCCGGTCGTCGCAGATGGACGACCGGCTTGCCAGTCTGCCGCCCGGCCGCCGCTGCATGAGCGCTCATCCTTGCCGCAAACGGGTGCGTGGCGTCGACAATGATCGCGACATCCTCAGCCTCGACATACCGGACCAACCCATCCTCACCGCCGAAGCCACCACTGCGTACCGGCACTGCCAGTGCCGCAGGCTTCGACGTGGCCCCGGCCAGAGACGCAGTCACTCTGACGCCCTTCACTTCGGCCAGCCGTTCCGCCAACTGGCGCGCCTCGGCCGTTCCGGCCAGTAGCAACACGTGCTTCACAATGCCCGCCGCTCATTGCCATCCGCGAAGGCGATTGCGCGCCCACCGCGATCCACAACCATCACGTCCAAAGCGCTCTCACTCACCACGGCCTGCGCCACCTCCTGCGCCGCCATTGCAACCCGAACGGCCAGTTCCGGTCCCGCGATCTCAAGCGCCTCCTTGGCTGTATTCGCCGCAGCAATCACTTCACGCTCAGCCAGCCCCTCAGCCATCACGGCCAGCGTGGCGAAATTCACCTGGCTGCGCCCGGAGTGCAGATCCATCGCCCCCTGCGCCAGCTTCGTCAGCTTGCCGAAGCCACCAACGATACTCACTCGTTCCACCGGATGCCGGGCCAGATACTTCAACATCCCTCCGGCGAAATCACCCATGTCCAGCATTGCATGGTCGGGCAGTCCAAAATAAGCCTGTGCCACCCGTTCCGATGTCGCCCCCGTTGCCCCTGCCACATGGGTCAGCCCCGCAGCGCGCGCCACGTCAATCCCCCGATGGATGGACGCAATCCATGCCGCGCAGGAAAACGGCCGCACGATCCCGGTGGTGCCGAGAATGGAGATCCCGCCTTCGATCCCCAGACGCGGATTCCACGTCTGTTTGGCCAGGTCCGCCCCGCCCGGAACCGAGACTTCCACCTCGAAATCCGCCGCCAAGCCCGCTGCCGCCGCAACTTCCTCCAACACACCAGCCATCATCTGCCGCGGCACCGGGTTGATTGCCGGTTCGCCGGGCGAAATCGGCAGGCCCGGCCGCGTTACCACCCCGACACCCTCACCCGCCCGGAATAGAATGCCGCCGGCGCTGCGCCGTATCGTCACGACGATCATCGCGCCGTGGGTGACGTCCGGATCATCGCCCGCATCCTTCTGCACGACCGCCCGCGCCCAACCCTCACCCAGCGCCGTCTCCGCAAGTTCAAACACCGGTGTCTGGCCGCGCGGCAGTGTAATCTGCACGGAAGGTTCGAACCGTCCCGACAGCAACGCACCGGCCGCAGCCTTTGCTGCCGCCGTCGCGCAGGCACCGGTAGTAAAACCGGTCCGCAAGTCGCCATCGGGTTTCCGTGTCATGGAGGCACACTAGGCAGCGCAGATGGTCCGCGCCAGCCCCCAGCCAATGCCGTCGCACCACCGCGTAGCGTCGTTTCCCGCTCGCATCCTGTGCAAGCCGTGTCTAAACTGACGGCATGACCGAAACACGTCCACTTTCCGGCCTGCCTCAGGGTGACTGGCCTGTATTTCCACCGGGCCTCGTCTGGCTGCTCGGCGCCGGTCCGGGCGACCCGGGTTTACTCACGCTGCACGGGCTGAATGCGCTGCGGCAGGCGGATGTCATCGTTTACGACGCCCTTGTCGACACCCGCATTCTGGATTGGCGCAGACCCGATGCCACCATCGAATACGCGGGCAAACGCGGCGGCAAGCCAAGCCCGCTGCAGCGATCCATTTCGCTGCGGCTGGTCGAACTCGCCCGCGCCGGCCACCGGGTGCTGCGGCTGAAAGGCGGTGACCCCTTCGTTTTCGGGCGCGGTGGTGAAGAGGCGCAGACACTCGTCTCCGCCGGCATACCCATCCGTGTCACGCCCGGCATCACCGCCGGTATCGGCGGCCTCGCCTACGCTGGTATCCCCGCCACGCACCGCGACATCAACCAGGCCGTCACCTTCCTCACCGGCCACGATGCCAGTGGCGATACTCCTGCCGGCATCGACTGGGAGGCTCTGGCCCGTTCCAGCCCCGTGATCGTGATGTACATGGCGATCAAACATCTCGACCAGATCACACAGCGGCTCATCGCTGCCGGGCGTGAACCGGCCGAACCGGTGGCCATAGTAACCAACGCCACCCTGCCGGACATGCGCGTTCTGGAAACCACTCTCGGCACTGCCGCAGCCGACATCGCAGCGCATGGCATCGAGCCGCCGGCGATTATCTGCATCGGCCGTGTCACCTTGTTTCGCCAGACACTGGATTGGATCGCACAACTCGCTGGAGAACCGCCCCGCAGCCTCGATCCGCTCGGCCTCGCTGCGTCACGGGCCGACACCGCCTGATGCCGCCCCGCGCGCTCGTCATCGCCGCGCCCCGCTCCGGTGCAGGCAAGACGACACTCACGCTCGCTCTCCTCCGCGCCCTGCGCAACCGGGGCATTCGCGTCGCCGGAGCCAAATCCGGACCGGACTACATCGACCCCGCCTTTCACGCAGCCGCCAGCGGCACGCCCGCGTTTAACCTCGACGCCTGGGCGATGGATTCCGCCAGCCTCCACGCCCGCGCGGCAAACATGGAGGCAGAGCTTCTCCTGATCGAGGGTGCAATGGGCGCGCTCGACGGTGCAGGCGTTGCGGGAAACGGCTCAGCCGCCGATCTTGCCGCAACCCTGGGCCTGCCAGTGCTCTGGGTGCAGGATCTGCGCAATCTCGCCCATTCCGCCGCCCTGCCCGCTGCCGGGTTCCAAGCCCTCCGCCCGGATATCCCGATCGCCGGCATCATCCTCAACACCGCGCGCAGCCCGCGCCATGCCGCCATGGCCGAAGCCGGGCTCGCAAGTGCCGGTCTGCCTCATGTTGGCACCGTCACGGAAACTTCTGCCCTGCACCTGCCCGACAGACATCTCGGCCTTGTTCAGGCAGCGGAACACCCCGCACTGGACTCTTTCCTCAATGCCGCCGCAGATCATATCGACCGTTGCTGCAACCTCGATGCCATTGCCAATGCGGCGCAACCGCTTTCACCTGCCGGCGCTCCGCTCCGCCTGCCCCCGCTCGGCCAGCGCATCGCCATCGCCCGCGACGACGCTTTCGCCTTCGCCTACCCGCATTTGTTGGCGGACTGGCAGGCGCAGGGCGCAAGCCTCCACCCCTTTTCACCCCTTGCGGACGAAGGTCCGGACACTGCCGCAGACGCCATATTCCTCCCCGGCGGCTACCCCGAACTCCAAGCCGGTAAACTTGCCGCTGCCGCTCGCTTCCGTTCCAGCATGCGGGCCAGCACGGCACTCATCTACGGCGAATGCGGCGGGTACATGACGCTCGGCACCGGCCTTGTCGATGCAGACGGCACCCGCCACCAGATGCTCGGCCTCCTGCCCGTCGAAACCTCCTTCGAAACCCGACGCCTCCACCTCGGCTACCGCCGCCTGAGGCCGCTTTCCGGCCCTTTCGCCACTCCGCTGACCGCACATGAGTTCCACTACGCCACGGTACTGAGCGAAGGTGACGGTATCGCGCTGTTCGCAGCAGAGGATGCCGATGGCGCCACTCTGCCGCCGATGGGCCGAAGCGTCGGCAACGTCGCAGGCTCGTTCGCCCATGTCATCGGCCCCGCCGGCTGAGAAGTCAGGCCCCGAGCGCCGATTTTTCAACGCGCCTGATCACCTGCCTGCCGGTTGCACTGAAGCTGCTCTCCATGATCCGGGCAGGCTTGCTATCCGGGGCCAACCTCTGAAACCGGAACTTCTGCTTGGCAAAACCGGTAGTGCACACCCAGTTCCATCCCTGCCGCATCAAGCGCCAATTGCTGTAGGGCACGATCGTTTCCACGGCCCAGCGCCGATCCCCCGAACGCCAATCGTCCATCCGCAACGCAACACCTTCGCCAGCAAAGCGTCGCTCCGCATCCGCGCTCAGAAAGGCAAAACTTTGCAGACCACGCGGGTAACCATCCGCCCGGAAAACCCAAACCTGCCCCAGATGCACCGGCGGCTCCCACATCACTCGCAATTGCGCGAGAGTCAGTCGCTGATGGTATGGACTGCGCTGCAAGACGTAGAAAACATCGCCCATCGTTGCCAGCACCTCCGGCTTTGGGTGCTCGATGTCGATGGGTTGCGGGTTCGTATTGTCAGCCGTCATAGGCCCGGACTTCCAAAGCGCTCAGCGTCTTTCGCACCCCGGCAATCTGGCCTTCGTCAGTGGCCAATTCAGGAAACAGCGCCAGCAACTCCGCCCGCGCATCCTGCGAAACCGAGTCGAGGGCCGGTCTGCCGGGCTGGAAACTCTCGCTCGGAATGCCCTCGGCAGAGATGATCTGATGGTCGTCGAACATCACGTGATAATACGTCACCTCGCCGCCCTCGGCCCGATAGATCGTGTCACCGTTTACAAGATCTCGCGCCGCCGCCAGAACCTCCGCCTCGCCATAAAGAACCTCTGCTCGCCAGCCTTCTAGCAACATCCGATGCGCTGGTGAGACCGCCAGATCGCGCGTGTTGCCCAGTGCGCCCCTGCGAAAGACGACCGGCGCAAATGCGCCTTTCGCCGCTACAGCCTGATGGCCTATCCAACGGATCGGCTGAAGTCCGGCATCCCGGGTCGGCACCATATCGCCCACCTGAAGATCCTCGACCCGACGCTCCCCAGCTTCCGTCATGATCCGCGTGCCTTCTGCAAAACAGACAATACGGATGGTCACTGTATCAGTATCCTTTACACTGTCTGGGTCCATGCCCGGGAACGCCACTGTAGCCGACACCGTAAACACCATTTCCGCGCCCAGCACCGGCGTGCCGGTGATCAGATAGGTCCATCTACCGTCCAACCCCTGCGTTCCGCTGAAGATGAAGCCGCCCCCGATCGAATCGGAAACTGTGGTGAACGCATAGGGATTGTCGAAACCTTCGGTCCCGCCCTGCACCGCGAAATTGCCGCTGATGGCCAGTGGCCCATCCGCGAGCTCGGCCAGATCGACTTCGATCACCAGATCCTCGTCTGATGAGTTGTCTGCAAAATAACTGCTATCGTATATCCCTGCCCCGGCGGGCGGCGAAGGCGCGGGTGGAGGTGGGAATCCCATTTACAACCTCATAATCGTTACTGAAACCACACAACACATTGAGCTCTGGCAAAACAAAAAGCGAAGCTCACTTTGCAGGATAACGTTACAAGGCGGCAAAATAATGGCCAAAACTTGAGCCATGCTCTCCACGCCGAAGTCAGACCACTCCAGGTGGTCAGCCTTTATTCAAAATATCCAACCCGTTATTAACGGACAACCGCCTTTTTCGGGCGCAATACATGTGGGTATGCGCCGTCATAGAGGGCCGAGTCGCGGAAATCGACCTCGCCGAGCGCGCGGCCCACGAAGATCAGCGCGGTGCGCGTGATCTTCTCGGCCCGCACCTTGGCGCGAATGTCCGAAAGCGTGCCTTCGATGAACAACTCGTCCGGCCAGCCGACGCGGTAGGCGACGACCACCGGGCAATCGGCCCCGTAGAGCGGTGCCAGCTGGCGCTCGATCTCCAGCAGGTTGCGCACGGAAAGATGGATCACCAGCGTCGCGCCCGAAGCGCCGAGCGTCGCCAGATCCTCGCCCGCTGGCATCGCCGAGGATTTCATCGCCGTCCGCGTCAGGATCACCGTCTGGCTCACCTCCGGCACCGTCAGTTCGCGGCCAAGCGCGGCCGCCGCCGCCGCATAGGCCGACACGCCGGGGATGATCTCATACGGTATCCCCATCGCCTTCAGCCGCCGGATCTGCTCGGCAATCGCGCCATAGAGCGACGGGTCGCCCGAATGCACCCGCGCCACATCCTCGCCTCGCGCGGCGGCGGCACCGATCTCCTCCATGATCTCGTCCAGCGTCATCGGCGCGGTATCCAGCACCCGCGCGCCTTCCGGCGCACCCGCCACCACCGTCTCCGGCACCAGCGACCCGGCATAAAGGCACACCGGGCACGCCGCGATCAGCCGCTGCCCCTTGACGGTGATAAGATCCGGGTCGCCCGGCCCCGCGCCGATGAAATAGACCTTCATGCCTCAAACTCCCGCTTTCGCCTGCTCCCAGGCTTCCTTCAGTACCAGCCGCGAATGCGTCAGCACGGCCTGCATCGCCTCGTAACGATCCCCTTGCGGATCGGCTTGCGAGGTGGTGAGCAATGTTTCGATTGCCCCGTCGAGCGCCGTCTGCGCCGTGTCGCCTTCCGACGCGCCCGGCATCCGAAGGCGGATCTTGAAGGCCAGTTCGTGAAAGCGCAGCCGCAGCGCCTCGTCGCCACCGAAGAACGGCTCGGACGGGGCGGAGGACAGCAACGCTATCAGCTCCGACAGGTCGTTACGCTGGTCGTTCACCCATTTCTCGCGCAGGCCGGAAAGATGCGTGCGCCGCGCCGTTCGGGAGGCGATCCATGCCGCAGCGGTCGTGCCGCTCAGCGCCGCGAAGGCCGCGACGAAGGCACCCAGCGCCACCAGCCCTTCGGAGTTCTCGTTGAGCCAGAGCCACATGCCGCTAACCGTCCAGCACCTGGGTGGTCAGCGCCGGATCGTCCGCTTCCGCCACCGGCAGATCGTCGCCAAGCTCGAAGTAATCGCCCTTCGTCGCCGCGAAGATATGCCCGATCATCTGCAGCCCCGTCTCGCCGTCCAGCGTGCCCGCGTGGATCGAAAGGTGGCTCCCCGGCCCGTCCCAGAACAGCGACGATCCGCAAGCGGGGCAGAAGCCGCGCCGCGCCGTCTCGCTCGATTTGTACCATGCCACCGGCCCGAATATCGCCACGCTTTCCCGCGCCGCCGCCGTCGCCGCCACGTAGTGGCCGGAGGTCTTGCGGCACTGCACGCAGTGACAGGCCACCACGGGCCGCAGCGGCCCCTCGGCCACGTAAGTCACCGCCCCGCACAGGCAGCTTCCCCGATGCGTCATGCCACCTCTCCCTTCAGCTTCTTGGCGTACCCGCGCGGCGTGTACATCAGCCAGCCATCGGCGCCAGCACTCCTGTCCCCCGTCTCGAAGGCCCGGCTCTGGGACGAGCCGACGAGCACCACCGTCAGCATGTCCACCTCGTCCACCTCCAGCGTCGCCAGCGTCCGCCGCTTCAGCGCCTCTTCGGGGCGCCCGAGGTTGGAAGCGAGCAGCACCGGCGTCTCCGCCGGGCGGTGTTTCAGCAGTATCTCCCGCGCCTCGGCCAGCAGCGTCCGCCGCCGTTTCGACACCGGGTTGTAGAAGGCGATCACGAAATCCCCCTCCGCCGCTGCGTGCAGCCGCCGCACGATATCCTCGCGCGGGGTCAGAAGATCCGAAAGCGAGATCGTGCAGAAATCGTGGCCCAGCAGCGCCCCGATCCGCGCCGAGGCCGCCTGCAGCGCCGAAACCCCCGGCGCATTCACCACCTCCACCCGCTTGGCCGCATCCGAAACGCCGCCCGCCGCCGCGTCGCGCGCCATCAGTTCCATCACCAGCGCGCCCATCGCATAGATACCCGCATCCCCCGAACAGATCAGCGCCACGCGTCTGCCTTCCCCGGCCCGTTCCAGCGCATAGCGGCACCGGTCCTCCTCGCCGCCAAGCGGGAAATCCTGCCGCGCCTTGCCCGCAGCCAGCGGGCCCAGCAGGTCGATATAGAGCCCGTAGCCCACCAGTTCCTCGGCCTCCGCGATCAGGCGCGACGCCTCGGGCGTCCGCCATTCCGCCGCCCCCGGCCCGATGCCGACCACCGCCACATGCCCGCGCGCACTGCCCGGCACCACCGCACCCGCCTCCGCCAGCGCCGCCGTCGCATTCGCCGTCTTCATCTTCTCCGCATCCAGCCGCCCGCCCGGCCCCGCCGCCACCAGCGCCGCGCCCTCGGCGACGCCGTGGCAGCCGACCTCCGCGAAGACCACCTCCGAAGGGTTGGCCAGCCGCTCCGCCTCTGCCTCCAGCACGTCCGCCGGGTAGAACCACGCGGGCACGCCCAGATGCTCCGCCAGCGCCTGCACCGCCGCCTCATCCGATTTCAGATCAATGGAGGCCACGGCCAGCACCTCGAAGGCGGAGCGCCCCGCCTCCGCCAGCAGCTTGCCCGCCAGCCCGATCATCTCCTCCGCCGCACACCCCCGCGCGCAGCCGACGCCGAGCACGAAGTCCTGCCGCCGGTAGACCAGAGGCTCCGCCCCCTCGACCCGCAGCACCACCGGCCCGTTACTCTCCCGCCGCACCACGCGCCCGCCGAGCGGTGCCAGGAAGTCCGCGGCGCCCGAAAGCTCCGCCGCCCGGCCTGCCAGCAACCCCGCCGCCGCCGCCTTGGCATCCTCCGGGTTCTCCAGCCGCCACCCTTCCGGCGGCGCATCGAGTGCCACGCCGAGCGCGACATCCCCCGCCGTCGTCAGCGCCGCGCGTCCCTGCAGCACCTCGGCCACACGCAGCGCCAGATCATTGCCCCCGTGATGCCCACCCAGCAGCGGCACAGAACTCGATCCATCCTCCGCCACGGCCACCACCGCAGGCTCCGCCCGCTTGTCCCCCAGCATCGGTGCCAACGCCCGCACCACGATCCCGGCGGAGCCGACCACCACCAGTGCCTGCCCGGCAGCGAAACACGTCCGCAGGTGCTCGGCCACCGCCGTCACCTCCGCATCCACCCCGCCCGCCGGCCGCCAGCCATGATGCTGCCCGCCCAGCGAACCCTTCAGCCGCCGCGCGACATCCTCGCCCCCGGGCGTCAGGCTCACGAAAACGGTCTCAGGCTGCATAAGGGTCCTCCCCCGGTATCAGGATCATCGAGAAATAAGGCGCATCGTCGGGCGCATCGGCCAGCGGCACATGCCGCTCCTCCGGCAGGCTCGCATGGCTCACATAGACGGCCCGGCGCATCAGCCCCGCCGCCTCCACCACGCGCCGCACCTTAGGCAAATGCCGCCCGACCTTCATGATCACGGCAGCACCCGAACCTTCCAGCCGCGCCGCGATCTCCGCCTCGCCCAACGGTGCCGGGATCACGCTCAGCACCTCGTTGCGCGCACAAAGCGGCCGCCCGGCCACACCGGCCACGGCAGTCATGGAGGTCACGCCCGGCACGATCTCCACCCGGTGCGCCGTGCTCAGCCGCTGATGCAGATACATGAACGAGCCGTAGAAGAACGGGTCACCCTCGCACAGCACCACCACATCGCGCCCGCCATCCAGATGCCCGCCGATCTCCGCCGCCGCCGCGTCATAGACGGCCTGCGCCGGGAACCGCTTTGCGCGCATCGGGATCACGATAGGGATCTCCACCGCATCCGCCCGGATCGCCCCCGCCGCGATCCGCCGCGCGAAGCTTTCGCCAGTGTCGGGCGCCGGATAGGCCAAGACGGCAGCCGCCCGGATCAACCGGTCCGCCTTCAGCGTCATCAGCTCCGGATCCCCCGGCCCCAGCCCGATCCCGTAAAGCACACTCATGTCTGTACCACCCATTGCGTCACCGCCATCAGGCTCTTCCAACCGCGCCAGGGCCCGACAGGCTCCGCCCGCGACACCGCGATCCGCCGCAAATCTCCGCCAAGCCGCGCATGCAGCGCCGCCAGCACAGCCTCGCTCTCCAGCGTCACCGCATTGGCCACCAGCCGCCCATGCGGCTTCAACGCAGCCAGAGCCGCCTCCGCCACTGCCTCCGAAAGCCCGCCCCCGATGAACACTGCATCGGGTGCCGGCAACCCCGTCAGCCCCTCCGGCGCGGTGCCGTCCACGATCTCCAGCCGCGGCGCCCCGAGCCGCGCCGCGTTGCGCGCCGCCATCGCTCGCCGCGCCGCCTTCGGCTCCAGCCCCACCGCGCCCATGTCCCGCGCCGCCCGCATCCACTCGATGGCGACAGAACCGCACCCAAGCCCGATATCCCACAACATCTGCCCCCGGTAAGGGCAAAGCGCGGCAACGGTGAGCGACCGCAATTCGCGCTTGGTCATCTTCCCATCATGCTCGAAGGCATCGTCCGGCAGCCCGATCCCCGGCATCCGAGGCCGCGCCCCCTCCGCCGCAAGGCATTCGACCGCGAGCAGATGAAAGGCCGGCGCCTCCCCCTCCCAGCTTGCGGCAATCCCGTCCCGCCGCGTCTCCCGCGGCCCGCCCATCGCCCCGAGCACACTCATCCGGCTCGCCCCGTACCCGGCCTCCGTCAACAATGCCGCGATCTCCCCCGGCGTCTCCGGCCCCTGCGTCAAAATCAGCAGCCGCAGCCCCGGCGCGAAGAAAGGAACTGCCTGCTCCACCGGCCGCCCGTGCACCGTCAGCGTCTCGCAATCGGCAAGGCTCCAGCCCATCCGGCAGACGCCGAGCTGGAAAGCGGAGATTTGCGGATGAAAGGTGATCTCCTCGCCTGGGATCCCCTTCAGGATCCGCGCGCCCACGGAATACCACAGCGGATCGCCCGTCACGAGCACCACCGCCCGCCGTCCCTTCAACCCCTTAAGGGTATCGATCAGCGCATCGAAGGGCGATGGCCAGGCGATCCGCTGTGCCGTCACGGCTTCTGAAAGACTGTGATGCCGCGCCCCCCCGACGATCACCTCCGCCGCCTCGACAACGGCGCGGGTGGCCGGAGAAAGCCCCGCCATCCCGTCCTCGCCGATCCCGACGATATCGAGCCACGTCGCCATCAGCTGCTCCCGTCTTGCCAACGCGGTACCGGTGGCCACCGGAGCGATTGGATATTTAAAGAAAGACGAAAGAGAGGGGCTGCGCTCCGTCGTCTCCAATCCGCATCCGAAAGATCGTGACCGGTGCAGCGCCGAACACCGGGCACGCCACCTCCCATCGTCTTTCCCAAAATATCCCCGCCGGAGTCTCCCGCGGCCGCCGCCCGCGCGGCGATCTCCCGCAAGGCGCCGCCGCCCTTCATCCTTCCATAAATACTCATCGCGTGCCGTCCCCACGAAGACCCAGCGCCAGCCCGTTGACCGCAGCGGACGCCAGCGCCGATCCGCCCCGCCGCCCGCGCAGTGCTAGGAACGGCACGGGTGCCAGGGCTTCAAGAGCCGCCTTGCTCTCCGCCGCCCCGACGAAACCGACGGGAAAGCCGAGGATCGCGGCCGGTTTCGGCCCACCGGCTTCGATCATCTCCAACAGATGAAAGAGCGCTGTCGGCGCATTGCCGATCGCCACCACCGCGCCCTCCAGCCGATCCTCCCACAGCGAGACCGCCGCCGCCGAGCGCGTTGTGCCCAGCGCCTTCGCCAGCCCCGGCACCGACGGATCGTTCAGCGTCACCCGCACATCACAGCGCTCGGGCAGCCCCCGGCGGATGATGCCGGCCGCGACCATCTCGCAGTCGCACAGGATCGGCGCACCGACGTCCAGTGCCGCCCGCCCTGCCGCCACCGCATCCGGAGAAAAAGCGAGATCGTCGGCGAGATCCACCATGCCGCAGGCGTGGATGAGGCGCACCGCTACCTCCGCGACATCCTCCGGAAACCGCTCCAGCTTCGCCTCGCGCCGCACTGTCGCAAAGCTCTCGGCATAGATCGCCTGCGGATCGCGGATGTAATTCGGGATCGCGGGCGTGGCGTCGGCGATGCCGTCGAAGGCCGCTTCCTGCCCGGCCCCGAGGATCCACGCCTCCTCCGTCTCGATCGCCCGCCGGTCCGCCTCCACAAGCCCCTCCGGCCCGTCGAACAGCGCCGCCAGCCCTTCCGCTTCATCGAGCGCCGCGAATGCCTCCGCGCTCACGGACACCTGCACCGCGTCCTTGATATCGTCCGGTCCGATCCGCGCCTTTACCCGCTCCGCGAACAGCGAGGGGTAGATTTCCGCCAGCACCAGCTTGGCTTCCGGCACCGCCAACCCCGTATCGAAGGGCCAGACGGCGAGGTGATCCTTCAGCCGCGCATCTTCCGCCAGACGTTTCAGCGCCGGCAGGCCGAGCAGCACCTGCGAGCCGACGGAGCCTGTATAAGCCAGTTGCCAGACCGTCTTCGCGCCCTTCGCCGCCACATCCGCCAGCCGCCGCTCCGGCGGATGGCCAGCGCCCCGCCGCTCCGATGCCTTCACCGGTATGTCCGGGAAACCCCATCCCTCGGGCCGCCCCCAGCAAGGCCCGACGCCCTCATACACCGCATTGATCGCACTCGACGCCACGAAACGATCGTTGGAATTGTCCGGCCTGTCGTTCACACGCTCGGCCAGCCAGTCCCACATCGCGCGGGCCTCCGCCCGGCCGGTTAGCTTCTCCGCCACACCGCGCGGATAGCCGAAGGGGAAATCGAAACCGATCAGCACGCGCTTGCCCGCCGCCAGCCACCCGGCGGCAAGATCGGCCAGCCGCGCCACGGCTTCCGCCCGTGTGCGCACGTATTCCGGCGCGCCGACAACACCGTCCTTGGCGACGGCGAACCAGATCGCATCGCCCGTCGGTCGCGCCGGGCTCGGCGACGAGCGGGCCGACCAGTCGACGATCACATGGATGTCGAAGAGGGGCACCTAATGGCTCTTGATATGCTTGCGCACGCTCTCGGGGCCGAGCGGGTGATCCGCGTGCGGATACTCGGGATGCGCATGGTCGTGGTGGTGTTGATGCCCGTGATCGTGGTGATGATCGTGATCATGATGATGGTGATGATGCCCCGCATCCAGCCGGCAGACGCCCGTGCAGAACGTATCGCACAGCACGCAATCCTCGACATTGGAACCCGGCGCGCTCGCCCCCTGCCCCTCGACGTGATGGTGATGGCTCTCCTGCGCCGCGCCAACTTCCGCCTCGAACCCCAGCACCTGCGCGCGGTACTTGCACATCGCGCAATTCATCGCGTTCTGCCCCTCGAGGATCTCCGTCACCCGCTCGGCGAACGTCTCCAGCACCTGCGGATGATCGTTGAGATAGCCCGCCTTGACGAACTCGATCTCCGGATGCGCCTCGGCCACCAGATCCGTGTAGCCATAGATCCGGTCGATCAGGATGCCGGTGAACAGGAAATACGGAAACACGACGACACGCTTGTAGCCCAGCTTGGCCACATGCTCGAGGCAGGGCTCCACCAGCGGGAATGTCACGCCGGAATAGCCGACCTCCGCCCAGCCGAAGCCCATCCCCTCCCACAGCATCCGCGCGATCTTGGAGACGTTGGAATTGGCATCCGGGTCCGAAGCGCCCCGCCCGATCACCACGAGGCAGGTCTCGTGGCGGCTCACCGGCCCCTTGGCATCCGCCGTCGCCAGCGCCGCCTCGATCCGCTCCGCCGCCGCACGGATCATCCGCGGGTCCACCCCCAGTTCGCGCGCGTACTGCACCGTGATGCCGTGCTCGGCGGCATAGGAGTTCAGCACGGTGGGGATGTCGTTCTTGGCGTGCATCGCGGCAAACAGCATCCCCGGCACGGCGAGGATATGGTCGCAGCCCTGCGCCCGCAGCTTGTCGAGCCCCACTCGTATCACGGGGTTGGCGAATTCCAGATAGCCGTATTCCACCGGCCAGTCGGGCAGCAGCGCGGGAAGTTTCTCGGCCAGCACCGAGAATTCGTCCACCGCCGCCTGACTGCGGGAGCCGTGCCCGCAGATCATCACCCCAATCTTGGTCATGCGCGTGCTTCTTCCGGCGTGTCTTCGGCCTCTTCCTCGGCCTCGGCCTCTTTCCCCCTGCCCTTCAATCCGGCCCAGAGCGCGATACCGCCCGCCAGCGCGATGGCACCGAGTGCAATCCAGTGCGAATGCCCCGCAGCCTCCGCCAGATGCCCCGGATGCGCCATCGCCGCCCCCGGCACGAGCGCCGTCAAACCAACCAAAATCCGCATGAAACCCTCCTGTCGCAGCCTGTCAGCCAAAGGAGGAAAGGGGCACATCTGCACCCCGCACGACGATCACCGTTTGCATCCCCTGAATGGGTCAATCCGCCCGGTGGCCCGCTCCGCCCTGATGGCATCGTCTGTTTTTGGGGTAGCAGGAGGGGGATGAGGGAGCAAGCGCAAAACCGGCGGGGTGTGGGTGAGGGGCGGCAGGGTGCGTGGTTAAACGAGTTGGATGCTGTGCGCCACATGATCGTCCGGCACGCCCTGGCCCCGTGCGTCTGTTCTTCGAGGCAATTCTGAAGTGGTTGCAGATCACTGGCAAGATGTCTTGCTCTCAATGTTACAATCCAGGCAGGTCTTTCGATCTTCCGACAATTTGCTACAAAATTAGAGCGCGGCTACTGCCAAAGTGCCTCGAATTGTCTTGGACGGAGGATGTATTTAGGCTGAAACCGCACTTTCGAACTCGAAGGTGCAGGCCAGGCCGTCAGACACCGTGTCCACTTCGAGCTCGGCGCCGAGTTCCGCCGCAGCCGCCGCTGCGATCTGCATGCCGAGACCACCGGCCGAAATGTCGGCATCCTTAGACAGACCAACACCATCGTCCCGGCAGTAGAGGCGAATGCGCCCGTTAGTCGGGTTTCGCGTCACCGAGACGTCAATCTGCCCGGGCCGGTTGTCGGGGAATGCGTGCTTGAAAGCGTTTGCAACGAACTCGTTGATCAAAGTGCCAACGGCGACAGCCTCGTTCGACGTAACCTTCGTTTCGATAGCCCGGCAACTGAGCGTGATGTTATCCGGTGCTATCTGACGGAAATGCGCCATCAGGTTCTCAGTGTAACGGCCCAGCTCGATGACATGACCCGCATCGGTACGATAGAGTTCCTGGTGGATCATTGCGACGGCGTCGATCCTCCCCCCTATGGTAGCGAGCGTTACCTTTGTTTCCTCGGTATTTGTATTTCGCCCAGCGAGACGGACAAGCGAGGACAGCGACTGAAGTGAGTTTTTCACCCGGTGGTCGACCTCCTGCCGCAACAACTCGGTGTGTTTGAGCATCTTGCGCAGGTCGAGCTGCGCCATCACTTGGCTGGCGAGGACGCGGATCGTGTCACGCTGGAGCGGCGTCAGTACCTTGGGCTCGTAGTCGAGCACGCACAGTGTCCCAAGTGGCAGCCCGTCGGTGGTTTTCAGAAGCGCGCCAGCATAGAACCGCAACCCGGAATCGCCACAACACAATGGATTGTCGGACATTCTCGGATCCAATAAGGTGTCGTGGATTTCGACGAATTCATTTTCCAGGATCACGTGCGAGCATAGCGACGTGGCCAGGGGCGTTTCGCGTACGCCGAGGCCGGTTTCGGCCTTGAACCACTGTCGCTCGGCATCGATGAAATTTATGACAGAAATCGAGGTGCCACAGGCGGCAGCGGCGAGCTTTACGATTTCGTCGAACTCGCGTTCACGTTCAGTTTCGAGAATCTCATATTCGTAAAGCGCATCGAGGCGCTCTTTTTGCTGGGGATGAGGTTGCGCAACGGGCATATCACGTGAAGCCTACAAAAATTAGGGTTTTCACGCTGTACCATATTTTCGCAGCAAGGAAACACGCTGCCGAGCCCGGTGAACCGCATAACCCATGCCCAATCCCGCTGATCAAAATCTGGCGGCATCTGCTGGACCGACCATAGACTTGCATTCTGCAGCTTTCCCGAAGCCGACGTCGGCCTTGCCACCGCGAAAGCTCACTGTGTCCGCATCGTACCCACAGCAACCAGTTGCCGCCGTCTTATTCCCGGTACCGCGTGTCAGTTTCTCCTGCTCCACCCCCCAGCGGATCATTCTCCAGCGCCAGCGCCACCCCATGCGGCGTCGCCTCCGCCGCCCGCCGCCACGAGGCCGCAAGCTCGGCCAGCACCGCACTCTCCGCCAGCCCAAGCTCGGCGACAAACCCCTCGAACACATCCAGCCAGTGGTCGAAATAGTCGGAGGCATCCGCCGCCGGCCCCTCCGCCCGCCGCGCCCCGAACCGCTCCGCCCAGTCCGCCCAGGCGAAATGCCCGGCCTCGTTCAGCGCTACCGTCAGCGCGAAAAGCTGCGCCTGCCAGGGCGCCTCGAACGGCGGCGCCTCAGGCGCGCTCAAGATAGGGTTCCCACGCGTCGACCGAGACCACGAGCCCCGGCTCGGCCTCCGGCCCCCACAGGTCGGCCCCAGCGAATGCCACGGTATAGAGCCACTCCGGCGCCTCGCCCTGCCCGTGGGCCGCCGCATCGGGGAACACATGCGCGCCGTGCACGGCTCCCACACGCCCCACAGCACCGCGCACGTAGCGCGGCAGCCGCGTATGCCCCTTTGGGTGCATCACGCGCGCGCGCACCGTATCGCCCACCGCGAACCGCGCCGGCCGGTCCACCGCGCGCTCCGTCGGCCCGCCGGCGGCCAGAACGGCGGGCACCCGCTCCGCCGGCAGGCAACGCTCCGCCCGGCGGGGCGGGGCCAGCACCTTGGCCAGCGCCAGTTCCTCTGGCACAACCTCGCCGTGCCGTTCCAGCAGGGCGCAAAGCGCCGTGAACCAGATACGGTAATAGGAAAACCGCAGGTAATCGGCAGGCGGAATGCTTTCGCGCGCATGGCGGCTCTCGTCGATCCCCCAGTGGCCAAGCGCAGCACAGGCCAGCGTCAGCCCCAACACGCGCGGCTCCCAACCGGCATGAAACAGCGGCTCGTCCGGTTCGGGCGCAACGGGGCCGAAGCCCATCTGCCCGCCCAGATCCTGTGGCCCGTTCACGGCGCCAGATCCCGCACCACCCCGATCATCGCATCCCGCGTCACCAGTGCGGCCAGCGCCTCCTCGCTCATCCCCTCGGTCCCCGCAGGCCGCTCCGGGATCACCAGGTAGCGCAACTCGGCCGTCGAATCCCACACCCTGATCTCGATATCCTCGGGCAGCACCGTGCCGAATTCGGCCAGCACGGCGCGCGGCTCGATCACCACGCGGCTCCGGTACGGCGGCGATTTGTACCAGACGGGCGGCAGCCCCAGCGTCGCCCACGGATAGCAGGAACACAGCGTGCAGACGACGACATTGTGCCGGGCTGCGGTGTTGAACACCGCCTGCATATGCTCTCCCTGCCGCCCGGTGAAGCCCAGCGAATGGATCGCCGCCGTCGCGTCGCGCGCCAGCCAGTCGGCGAACTCCGCGTCCACCCAGGCCCGCGCCACCACCGCCGCGCCGTTCTTCGGCCCCACCTTCTCCGAATAGGTCTCGATGATCGCATCGAGCGCTGCCGGATCGACCAGCCCCTTCTGCACGAGCACCGTCTCCAGCGCCCGCACCCGTGCCGCCATATCCTCGGCGTCGTGATCGTGATCATGTGGCATGGCTGCGAGAAAACGCCCACGCCGCCGCCGGGTCAAGCCCGAAAAGCCCAGCGCCGCGAGTCGGCCCGCCTGTCAAGGATGGCTAAGCCACCCGCGCCAGCGGGCTCGTCCTTGACAGGCGGGCCGACTCGCACATGCTTGGCCCGGCCCTGACCCCGGTCAGGGCCTCCCCAGCACAAGCAACCGAACGCCCGCCAAGGGCACCCCGCCCGGAACCTTCAGAAAAACGCCTGCAACCCCGTCTGCGCCCGCCCCAGGATCAGCGCATGCACGTCATGCGTCCCCTCGTAGGTGTTGACGGTCTCGAGGTTGACCATGTGGCGCATCACGTGGAACTCCTCCGATATCCCGTTGCCGCCGTGCATGTCCCGCGCCATCCGCGCGATCTCCAGCGCCTTGCCGCAGTTGTTGCGCTTCATCAGGCTGATCATGTCGGGCGCCATCTCTCCCGCATCCATCAGCCGCCCCAACCGCAGGCTGCCCTGCAATCCCAGCGCGATTTCCGTCTGCATGTCGGCCAGCTTCTTCTGGAAAAGCTGCGTCGCCGCCAGCGGCCGGCCGAATTGCTGCCGGTCCAACCCGTATTGCCGCGCCGCGTGCCAGCAGGCCTCCGCAGCCCCCATCGCGCCCCAGGAAATACCGTAGCGTGCGCGGTTGAGGCAACCGAACGGCCCCTTCAGCCCCTCGACACCGGGCAAGAGCGCCTCGTCGCCGACCTCCACGCCGTCCATGACGATCTCGCCGGTGACGGAGGCGCGCAAGCTCAGCTTGCCGCCAATCTTCGGCGCCGACAGGCCTTTCAAGCCTTTATCCAGCACGAAGCCACGGATCTTGCCGCCATGCGCCTCGGACTTCGCCCAGACGACGAAGACATCGGCGATCGGCGCGTTCGAGATCCACATCTTGGAACCCGTCAGCCGGTAGCCGTCCGCCGTCTTCGTAGCGCGGGTCTTCATGCCCGCAGGGTCGGAGCCCGCATCGGGCTCGGTCAGCCCGAAGCAACCGATCAGCGTGCCCGCCGCCAGCCCCGGCAGGTACTTCCGCCATTGCGCTTCGGAACCGTAGGCATGGATCGGGTACATCACGAGGCTCGACTGCACGCTCATCATCGAGCGATAGCCGCTGTCGACCCGCTCGATCTCGCGCGCAACCAAACCGTAGGTTACGTAGCCTGCTCCGAGACCGC
Organism: Algicella marina; assembly: GCF_009931615.1. Classification (NCBI taxonomy): domain Bacteria; kingdom Pseudomonadati; phylum Pseudomonadota; class Alphaproteobacteria; order Rhodobacterales; family Paracoccaceae; genus Algicella; species Algicella marina. The sequence goes on from NZ_CP046620.1 coordinate 2,305,625, forward strand.
CGTATTCCTCCGGAATGGTGACGCCCAGCAGCCCCATCTCACCCATCAGCGGGAACAGCGCCGCGTCGGCCACCTCGTCGCGATATGCAGCCACCACCCGCGGCGCCAGCACATCGGCGGCGAAGCGTCGGGCGCTTTCCTGCACCATGCGCTCATCCTCGGTAAACTGGTCGGCCAGCCGCAGTGGATCGGCCCAGTCGAATGCGGCAGGTGCGGCGGTATCCTTCATGGCTCTGGCTCCCTTGTCGGCATTCACCGTCTTACGCCCGGCAGATCGGCTTGCCAAGCCGCACCACCCTGCCGAGGGCCGCGACGCCTGCCACAAGGCGCGGACGCAGGGGCTCGGCCCCTGCCCGCAAGAGCGGCCGGGCCCAAGGCCCGGGTCCGCGCCGGTTGCGCCCATCCCCGGCACCGCGCTTTACAATTGGCTTGCACTGGTCCACCCGGATAACCATGACCGATCACCTCAAGGGCCTGCTGATCACCACCCTCGGCGTGGCCTGCATCCTGCCGGATTCACTCTTCGTCCGCCTCATAGAGGCAGACCCGTTCGTCACCGCCTTCTGGCGAGGCCTCTCCGCGGGCGTGATCATCCTTGCCGTCATTCTCGCCACGCAGGGTCCGCGCGCCTACACAGCCCTCCTTCGCACCGGTCGCGCCGGGATGATCTACACCGTGCTGCTTGCCACGACGACACCCGCCTTCGTCCTCGCCGTCACCAACACCTCGGTCGCCAATGTCGTCTTCATCTTCGCCGCAATGCCGATCTTCGCTTCCATATTCGGCCGCCTGTTTCTCGGCGAACCGATCCGAAGGCGCATGGTGCTGACAATGTCGGCCGTTATCGCCGGACTGGCCGTCATTGCCTATGGCTCGGCCGAAACCGCCATCGCCTCCTGGAAGGGCGACCTTTGGGCCCTCTATGTTGCCGCAGCATACGCTGCCGCCCTCACTGCCGTCCGCAGGGTCAGGGGTGCATCGATGGTTCCGGCGATTCCCGTCGCCTACATCGGCGCCGCGGTCGCTATGGCATTGCTCGCCAATCCGCTGCCCGCTCTATCCGGCCAGTGGCCCCTGTTCCTCGGCCACGGCCTGTTCATCGCCGCCGGCACCTGTTTGCTGGCCATCGGGCCACGTTACATAACGGCTGCCGAAGTCTCGCTGCTCGTCCTGCTGGAGTCGGTTCTCGCGCCACTGCTTGTCTGGGCCGTGGTGGGTGAGAACCCCGGTCGGATGGCCCTTGCCGGCGGCGCCATCGTCATCGGCGCCCTACTCGTCTCGAACCTGATTGCACTGCGCAACCGGCGGTAACCGGGCAACCGGTCCCGCCGCTACTGTGGCTCGCCAATATGGCTCTCGCCGCGGCGCGCCGCCAACTCTACCTGCTTTTGCCGCTCACGGAACCGTTGTCGCCGGTCTTCGCTCGTCTCACCGATGCACTGATGGCAGCTCACGCCCTTCTCGAACTCGGGCCGCGCCATATCGGCCTCCGTTATCGGGCGCCGGCAGGCGTAGCAAAGGTGATAGTCGCCCTCCTTCAGTCCGTGCCCTACCGAAACACGCGCATCGAACACGAAACACTCCCCGTGCCAGCGGCTCTCCGCCTCCGGCACTTCCTCGAGGTATTTCAGGATTCCGCCCTTCAGATGAAAGACATCCTCGACGCCCTGCCCCAGCAGATAATTGGTGGCCTTTTCGCATCGAATGCCACCGGTGCAGAACATTGCCACCTTCTTGCCTTCGAACCGCTCGGCGTTCTTTGCCCACCAGTCCGGGAATTCCCTAAAACTGGCCGTTTCGGGATCGACCGCATTGGCGAAAGTGCCAATCCCCACCTCGTAATCGTTGCGGGTGTCGATCAGCACCACGTCGTTGCGCTCGATCAGACCGTTCCAGTCACGCGGATCGACGTACTTGCCCACCGCTTCCACCGGGTTCACGCCCGGCTGGCCCATCGTCACGATTTCAGACTTTACCCGCACCTTCATTCGCAGGAACGGCATTACGCTGGCGGTGCTTTCCTTCCATTCCAGCGTCTCACACCCCGGCAGGCTCTGCACATGCGCCAGCATTGCGTCGATTCCCTGCCGCGGCCCCGCGATCGTGCCGTTGATCCCCTCCTCCGCCAACAGCAGGGTGCCGCGCACACCGCCACGTTCCGCCAGCGCCTGAAGCGGCGCCCGGAGGGCATCCGGATCTTCAAACCGTGTGAAGTGATAGAGGGCGGCAACCGTGAACATGGCGCTCCAGATAACGTCCCGCCGTCCGGCTGCCAAGGGGTGAGATCAGGTGGCCGCGCTCACCCGGTATTCGCCAATGCCGCGATTTCCGCAGCAATATCTTCGGCCAGGTCCCGCACCGCTGCCTTATCCTCGCTTCTGTGGCAGAAAGTCTTCAGCCCGAACATGTTGGCCTGCAACCGTCGCGCCAGTCTGCGCGTGTCGGCGTCTTTGGGCAATTCACCAGCAGCCGCCGCCGCGGAGAACGCCCGTGTGTACTGCGCCTCCACCGCATCGAGGTGCCGCCCCGCCGAAACCGCCAGCGACTCGTCGTCAGCCGTCGCTTCCAGCAGTGTCTTGACCAGCATGCAGGCCCGCGGACGGTCCGCTCCACCTTCGCGCGGAGCCACTTTTCTCACGTGGTCCTGCAACAGAACCAGCGGCGAAGCGGCCGCCGCCAATTCGCGCGCGAACTCCTCGCCCATACTCTGCGCATATCGTTCCAGCGCCGCGAGAAACAGGGCCTCCTTGCTCTCGAAGGCCGCGTAGATACTGCCGGGACGCATGTTGAGTGCTTCCTCAAGGTCCTTCAACGACGTGGCGTGATAGCCCCTGCGCCAGAACAGCTCCATCGCCGCATCCAGCGCTTCCTCGCGATCATATCTCCGGTTCCGGCTCATGCGATGAAAATAGGGGCAGAGCTGTCCGAACCCAAGCGGATTTGATCAGTGATCACTGTTGAGTGATCATTCAAATAAAAACTTGAGCAACCACTCAAATTAGATACATCTCTCTGGCGTGTCGCTGCACCGCCCACATATCAAAGGAACACATCATGTCAGACTTCACGATCCACGATCTGGAAACCGCCCCCGAAGCTTCCCGCCCCTTCCTCGAAGCGTCGCTCAAGGCAAATGGCCGCATCCCTGGTCTCCACGGCACCATGGCCGAGGCTCCGGGCCTGCTCGAAGGCTACCAGAAGCTGCACCAGCTTTTCCTCGCTTCCAGCCTCGACAACGACGAGAAGACCGTCGTCTGGCAATCCATCAACGTAGAGCACGAATGCCACTACTGCGTGCCCGCCCATACCGGCATCGCGAAGATGATGAAGGTGAGTGACGAGATCACCGACGCTCTCCGCGATGAAACTCCACTGCCCACCCCGCGTCTCGAAGCCCTGCGAAGCTTCACGCTGGCACTCGTCCGGCAGCGCGGTTTCGTCTCCGATACCGAGGTGGAGACGTTCCTGGCCGCCGGCTACACCCGGCAAAACATTCTCGAAATCATCCTCGGCCTCGCCCAGAAAGTGATGAGCAACTACACCAATCATCTCGCCCAGACTCCGGTGGACGAAGTTTTCCGCAAATACGAATGGCAGAAAGCCGACAAGGCGGCGTAAGCGGCCGGGCGCACCCTGACCACCATTCCCGGTGGTCTCCACGCAGCGGGCCTTGACTTTTCAGGCCTGCTGCGGCACTTCCCCACCAACTTCCGAAGGTGAAAACCCTTCGGTCCTGATATATATGCAGGATCGCCCCCCGTCAGCGCGTTGCGCCCACGGGGGCGCACTTGCTTTGGACTAGGCCCACGGGGGCTCTTCTGCTTTGATGCGGTCACGCATCATCAACTGAACTGACGAAGGGGTGAACCCATGTTTGAGACACTATCCGAACGCCTCGGCGGCGTCCTCGACAAGCTCACCCGGCAGGGCGCGCTGTCAGAGGCGGATGTCTCGACCGCACTGCGCGAGGTCCGCGTCGCGCTGCTTGAAGCCGACGTCTCGCTGCCTGTCGCCCGCGATTTCGTGAAGGCGGTGCAGGAAAAGGCCACAGGCCAGAACGTCACCAAATCCGTCACCCCCGGCCAGCAGGTCGTCAAGATCGTCCACGACGAACTTGTCCACGTGCTGGCAGGCGACACGAAGGACATCGGCGCCCTGAAGGTGGACAGCCCCCCGGCTCCGATCCTGATGGTCGGCCTTCAGGGCGGCGGCAAGACCACAACCACCGCCAAGCTGGCCAAACACCTCACCGAGAAACAGGGCAAGCGCGTCCTGATGGCCAGCCTCGACACCTCGCGTCCCGCCGCGATGGAACAGCTCGAAACGCTGGGTCGCCAGATCAACGTCGACACCCTGCCGATCGTCAAGGGTCAGAGCCCCGTCGATATCGCCAAACGCGCCAAGCAGCAGGCAACACTCGGCGGCTACGACGTCTTCATGCTCGACACCGCCGGCCGCCTCTCCATCGACGATGCGCTGATGGCCGAGGTCGCGGCTGTACGTGACGTTGCCAAGCCTCACGAAACCCTGCTCGTGGTCGACGGTCTCACCGGGCAGGACGCGGTGAACACCGCCGAGAATTTCGACAGCCGCATCGGCATCACCGGCGTCGTCCTCACACGGATGGATGGCGACGGCCGCGGCGGCGCCGCCCTGTCCATGCGTGCCGTCACCGGCCAGCCGATCAAGTTCGTCGGCCTCGGCGAAAAGATGGACGCGCTCGAACCCTTCCACGCCGAGCGCGTGGCAGGCCGCATCCTCGGCATGGGCGATATCGTCGCCCTCGTCGAGAAGGCGCAGGAAACCATCGAGGCCGAACAGGCCGAGCGCATGATGAAGCGCTTCCAGAAAGGTCAGTTCAATATGAACGACCTTCGCAACCAGCTTGAACAGATGATCAAGATGGGTGGCATGCAGGGCATGATGGGCATGATGCCCGGCATGGGCAAGATGGCCAAGCAGATCGAGGATGCGGGCTTCGACGACAAGATCCTGAAACGCCAGATCGCGCTCATCCAGTCGATGACCAAGAAGGAACGCGCCAATCCCGCAATCCTTCAGGCGAGCCGCAAGAAGCGTATCGCCAGGGGCGCGGGGCTGGAAGTGTCGGAACTGAACAAGCTCCTGAAAATGCATCGCCAGATGGCCGACATGATGAAAAAGATGGGCAAGATGGGCAAGAAGGGCCTTATGCGCCAGCTTGGCGGCATGTTCGGCAAGGGTGGAATGCCCGGAATGCCCCCCGGCGGGATGCCGGATATGGCCAACGCGCCAGCAGAGGCCCAGCTTCCGCCGGGCTTCCCAGGTCTCGGGGGTGGCGGCCAGTTGCCGCCCGGTCTCTCCGGTTTCGGGAAAAAGAAATGACCCGCGTCCTCGTCCTCATCTTCGCGCTTGCCGCGCCCGCAGCCGCTCAGCCCGTAGCCCCCTGGGTGCAGTCTCTCTGCGAGTCCGAGTTCAGCAACCTGATCGAGCGCAAAGACTGCCTGAAACGCGAGCAGGCCGCCCTTTCGGCCATCTCGGCCATCGAGGATCTCTACGGCGACGATGGTCGCACCCTGCTCGAAAGTTGCACCCCGGCCGGCGCGCCATCCTTCGCAGCCACGGCACAATGTGCCGAGGCCCGAATTCAGGCCGCCGTCGATGAGGGGGAGGCCGCACCGCTGGGCGACGCCGCCCTGCTCGACAGCTTCAAGTCGCGGCCCACGGATGGGCCGGCCAACACCAGTGCCTTCGGCAAATCCATCGGCCTGCCCCAACTTCAGGGTGAGAAGCCATGATGGATTGGGCCTGGGGTTTCGCGGGTGGATTGCTGATCGGTGGCGCAGCCGCCCTGTTCCTGCTGGTCAACGGCCGGATCATGGGCGCCAGCGGCCTGCTCGGAGGGCTGGTGGACGGTTCCGGCCGCGTCAATTTCGCTGAACGGTCAGCCTTCATCGCCGGCCTCGTCGGCGCTCCCGCCCTCATAGCCCTGATCCACGCGCACCCGGACACCAACGCCACCTCCAATGTCGGCCTGCTGGTCATCGGCGGGTTGGCCGTCGGCTTCGGCACCCGCATGGCCAACGGTTGCACCTCGGGCCACGGTGTCTGCGGCATCTCCCGCTTCTCGCTGCGCGGTATAGCGGCCACGCTCGCCTATCTTTTCTTCGGGGGCCTCACCATGCTGGTGGTGCGCCACGGGTTGGGGATGCTCTGATGCGCCTCTTCTTCGCCCTCCTCGCCGGCGCGATCTTCGGCACCGGCCTGATGCTTTCCGGCATGACCGACACCTCAAAGGTGCAGGGCTGGCTGGATATCTTCGGCGCGTGGGATCCGACGCTGGCCTTCGTTCTCGGCGGCGCGATCCTGCCCATGCTGCTGGCATGGCGTGTGGCGGAGCGACGCGGCAAATCGAGCCTTGGCACGCCAATTCCGCCGAAGCCGGAGCCTCTGCTCGACGCCCGTCTCCTTGGCGGTTCGGCTCTCTTCGGTTTTGGCTGGGCGCTCGTCGGCCTCTGCCCCGGCCCAGCGATGGCTTCCCTTTCCTACGGTGGCTGGCAAGGCCTTCTCTTCTTCGCCGCCATGGTCGTCGGCATGATCGGCCACGGTCGCCTGCGCCAGAGGCAGGAGGCCAGGCCGGCATGAGCACGACTTTCACCATTCCCACGATCGAAACGGACCGCGTCATCCTCCGCGCCCCGAAGGAGAGCGATATCGCCGATGAAACCTCTTTCTTCGCATCCGATGAATCACGGTTCGTTGGTGGCCCCATGACGGCAGAGCTGACATGGCGGGCCATAGCCTCCGTGCTCGGCCACTGGGCACTGCGCGGCTACGGTTTCTGGGCATTGGAAGAACGGTCAACCGGCGCCTATCTCGGCCGCTCCGGTCTCTGGAAACCGGAGGGCTGGCCGGAAGAGGAAATCGGCTGGACACTGATGCCCCACGCCCGTGGCCGTGGTTTCGCCACCGAGGCCGGACGCCGCGCCCGCGAATACGCCTATCAGATTCTCGGTTGGAAAACCGCCATCAGCCTGATCGACCCGTCGAATGCTGCTTCCATCGCCGTAGCCCGCCGCCTCGGCGCGAAGCAGGAGACCACCTTCGAGCATGAGCGCCACGGCCTCATGCAGATATGGCGGCACCCCGCTCCGGAGGAACTGGCATGACAACGATCCCGAATCTCGAAACCGAGCGTCTGATCCTGCGCGCACCCGAAGGCCACGATTTCGCGCTCTACCGCAAATTCTACGCCGATGCCGAAGGCTCCGGTAACTACGGGGGTCCGCTGCGATCGGACGAAGCCTACCGCAAGCTCTGCTACGATCTCGGCCACTGGTACCTTCAGGGCTTTGGCAAGTGGATCGTCGAGCGGCGCGAGGATGGCGTTGCCGTTGGCGGTTGCGGGATCGTCCATCCCATCGGCTGGCCCAGCCATGAGCTGACATGGTGGCTCCTGCCAGAATATCGCGGCCACGGCTATGCCGCCGAGGCATCACGCGCCGTCATCCGGTTCGCCTGCCAGACCCTGCGCTGGCCCGGCGTCGAAACGCATCTCCGCGACGAGAATGAAGCCGCCCGCAAGTTGGCCCAGAGCCTCGGCGGCACCGTCATCCGTCGCGAGACCTTCCCCGATGGCGTCACCCGTGATGTTTTCGCCCTGCCCGAACCTGCGGCGGAGCCTGCCTGATGCCAGCCGTATCCGTCTCCACCATCGGCAGCGGGCCGCTTGATCCATGCCCGACCATGCCCCGGGTTGCCGGCATGCGTCCCCTGTATCGAATGGGCAGACGCCCGGTCTATCCGGCTCGCGCATCGTCTCACGTGCCACCTCGTTCCGCTCGCCCAGGGTCATGCCCGGTTGTGTCAGGTCTTCCGCCATCACCAACAGCCAAGGCCGATGCGATGAGCAAAGCCCGAGCGAAACAGTCGCAATACCAAACCCATATTAAACCCATACCAAACCCAGCATTCACAGGAGGCCGCAAATGAAAGACGATACCGCCCGCGCTGCCTCCCTGCTGGCCGGTCACCGCGAAAGCATCGACCGGCTCGACGCCATTGTCGTTTTCACGCTCGCCGAGCGGTTCAAGCACACGCAGGCCGTGGGCAAGCTGAAAGCGGAGCACACCCTGCCCCCCTCTGATCCGAAACGGGAAGAGGAACAGATCGCGCGGCTGCAACGCCTCGCAGAGGAGGCAGATCTCGACCCCGAGTTCGCCACCAAATTCCTCAACTTCGTGATCTCGGAAGTGATCCGTCATCACGAACAACACCAAACAGTCAGCGGCTAACCCCCTGACAAACCAGCCATTTCAAAGGAGAAACACAATGGCCACGAAAATTCGTCTCGCCCGAGGCGGTTCCAAGAAACGTCCCTTCTACCGCATCGTCGTTGCCGACAGTCGCATGCCTCGCGACGGCCGCTACATCGAGAAAATCGGCACCTACAACCCGCTGCTTCCCAAGGACAGCGAAGATCGGGTGAAGATGGATCTCGAGCGTGCCAAGTACTGGCTCGGCGAAGGCGCACAGGTCAGCGACCGCATCTCCCGCATGCTGGAAGCAGCTGGAATCCTTGACAAAAAAGAACGCGCCAACACCAAGAAGGCGGAGCCGGGCAAAAAAGCCAAGGAACGCGCAGAGGAAAAGGCCGCCAAGGCTGAAGCCGCCAAGGAAGCTGCCGAAGCTGCCGCCGCAGCACCAGCTGAAGAGGCTGCTGCCGAAGAAGCACCAGCAGAAGAAGAAGCCGCCAGCTGATTGCTGGCATTCTGCCGCCCCGGCAATCTGCCGGGGCGGCAAAACCATGTCGGTTCAAAGGCTTGCAAGATGACCAAACCGGAACCTGCCCTCATTTGTGTCGGTGCCATAGGCGGCGCTTTTGGCGTTCAGGGTGAGGTGCGACTCAAATCATTCTGTGCCGACCCCGAGGCCATTGCCGACTATGCCCCCCTCACTTCGGAGGATGGCACCCACAGTTTCACCGTCAAGATCACCCGCCAGATCAAGAACGGCCTCGCGGCCCGCATGTCCGGAATTTCCACCAAGGAACAGGCGGACGCGCTGAAGGGCACACGCCTGTACGCGCCCCGGGAACGCCTTCCCGCCCTGCCCGACGATGAGTTTTACCATACCGATCTCATCGGTCTCGACGTCTTCGACACCGGTGGAACCAAGCTCGGTCGCATTCGCTCCGTTTACGATCACGGCGCGGGAGATATCCTTGAAATTCATACAAATAGCGGCAAACCATTGCTGTTGCCCTTCACGCGCGAAGCCGTACCCACAGTCGATCTGGCAACCCGCCGCATCATAGCCGACCCGCCAACGGAGGCCGAGGGCGACACCCCGCCGGAGGCCGAGTTCCATGGCGATTAAATCGCATGGTCGCCTTTCCATTTCGGCCAGCGTGAGACCACGCGAACTGATGGAAGACCGACCAACCCTCGCACACGCCTGGACCGCCCGCGTTCTGACACTCTACCCGGAGATGTTCCCCGGAACCCTGGGCCAGTCCCTGCTCGGCAAAGCACTGAATGACGGGCTTTGGCAGCTCCGGACACACGACATCCGCGATCATGGTCGCGGGAAACACAGGCAAGTCGACGATACCCCCTCCGGCGGCGGCGCCGGGATGGTGCTTCGGGCCGATGTCCTTCACGACGCCCTGTCCGCCCTTCCCAGCCGCCCGGACATGCCCACCATCTACCTTTCACCGCGCGGAAGACGCTTCGATCACGGCATGGCGAAAGCCCTCGCAGCCGGTCCCGGTGTCACGGTGCTTTGCGGTCGCTTCGAAGGCGTAGATCAGCGCGTCTTGGACGCTCATGATATCTTCGAAGTCTCGCTCGGGGATTTTGTACTGACAGGTGGAGAGATTGCCGCGCAGGCCTTGATTGATGCCACGGTTCGCCTTATACCCCGCGTGCTGGGCAACGCCGAGTCGACGGAAGAGGAAAGCTTTTCCAACGGCTTGCTGGAGCACCCGCAGTATACACGGCCCACGGACTGGGCCGGCCACAAGATACCGGAGATCCTCCTTTCCGGCCATCACGGGGCCATCGCTGCATGGCGAAGGGAACAGTCCGAGGCGCTGACCAAGGAACGTCGTCCAGATCTCTGGCGGGCATACGCAAGTAGGGACCCGAAGGAAGGCCAAGAGCAATCGGATGCGCACACCATCGCCGCAAAAGGCGAGAAAAAGGATTGAAGAGATGAACATCATCGAAACGCTCGAAGCAGAGCAAATTGCCGAACTCGGCAAGGAAATTCCCGATTTCGCCGCCGGAGACACGATCCGCGTCGGCTACAAGGTGACCGAGGGCACCCGCTCCCGCGTGCAGGCCTACGAGGGCGTGTGCATCGCCCGCAAGGGCGGCTCGGGCATCGGCGCGGCCTTCACGGTCCGCAAGATCTCCTTCGGCGAAGGTGTCGAGCGTGTCTTCCCGCTCCACTCGCCCAACATCGACAGCATCACCGTCGTGCGCCGCGGCAAGGTCCGCCGCGCCAAGCTGTATTACCTGCGATCCCGCCGGGGAAAGTCCGCACGTATTATCGAAAAGACAAACTACAAACCGAAGGGCGGCAACGCCGAGGCGTGACGCCTGGATTGCAAATCTTCGAAAAGGGCACCAATCCGGTGCCCTTTTTTATTTCGGCTCGAGAACCATTCTTGGATGCACCGCGCCATTGTAGAACGGATGCTTCGCCAGCAACCGCGCGGTAAATGCGGGAAGATCTCCGCTCTCGACCCCGGCAAATGTCCGATCAAAGGCTTCAATGCTTCGTTGTTCAGACGCCATCACATCTTGTCCAGCTTCGCTCGCTGCCGCTGCAAAAGCGATCTCCTTACCAGATCCATAGACCCGCCCAAACACATGTTTCAAACGGTCTATGTGGTAATCACTGCTGACAACTGTCAGCTTGTAGCGCTCAAATCTTGCCTCTATGTCGCGCCGGGAGAGTATTGCATCTCCAACACTGTCACGGGACTGCCTGTTGATCATGACACGGCTTTCCGCAAGATCCGGCCCGTGGGCACGCATCGCGTCAGCGATCGCGATGTCGCTGTCTTCACGATAGTCCCAACCAATGAAGAAGAGGATTTCTTCACGCCCCAACAACTGGTGGCCAAGCTCAACTCGAGCTGCAGTCTCACGATTCAGACGGCCATCGGCATCCATAAGGTTGGCGAGCACCAGCACGATGCCTATCGCATCATCCAACGCCATGATACCGGGCCACCGCGCTACTGATCTTCATATCCCAATTTACCCAATCTGGTAGCTCACTAGCCCTATGGTACGTGCCACCGTCCGGTTGCTGAACAATCTGATAGTCCTGCGCGAGAATTTTCGTAAGATTATCTTCAAACAACTGCTCGATACCCTCAACCAAGATAACATAGGTGTCGCGAAAACTGAGATCTTCGGGCTCAATCGCAAGTCTGGTCTGAAACGCGATGCCGCCGGTATCAAGTCCAAGGTCAATCTCGTGGATGGTTACCCCCGCAGGCGTGTCCTCTATCCAAGACCAGAAGTTCGGATGCGCTCCCCGGTTATAGGGCAAGTATGAAATATGCAGGTTCAGAATTGGTCGGCGCGCCGTGGAGATGACCGGTTTTTTCAGGATGAAACGGTAACCGAAGCTAAGAATCAGATCAAAATCCGCCAGGCTCTCTACCCGTTCACGGAAGTGCTCGACGTCATGTCCTGCCGCCTCCAGCAAACCGATAAGACGGGTCTCGTCTCGACCATATCCCAGAAAGGCGATACGCATTGCCGCTGCCTCCTCACACGAAAACGGCCAGACCAAATGGTCTGGCCGCTCTCAATTTCAAACGGTTAGAGTTCACTCCGCCGCAGGTGTTTCATCCACGACGACGGCGTCTTCCGCCGGCGCTTCCAGAGCAATCGCCGCCTCTTCCTGACGATCGGCGATAATCGCCGCGTCGCGGGAAGTTGCGATCCGCTTGATGTCGTGGGTCGCACCACCGGTGCCGGCCGGGATGAGGCGACCGACAATCACGTTCTCCTTCAAGCCGATCAGACGGTCACGCTTGCCCTGCGTTGCCGCTTCGGTCAGCACCCTCGTCGTCTCCTGGAAGGAGGCGGCGGAGATGAACGAGCGAGTCTGCAACGACGCCTTCGTGATGCCGAGCAGGATGGGGCCGCCTTTCGCCGGTTCCCGACCTTCGGCAACAGCCTTGGCGTTCGCTTCGTCAAACTCTGCTTTGTCCACCTGTTCTCCCTTCAACAGGATCGTGCCACCGGAATGGGAAACTTCCCATTTCTGAAGCATCTGACGGACAATGACCTCGATGTGCTTGTCGTTGATCTTCACACCTTGGAGACGGTAGACATCCTGCACTTCGTCAATAAGGTAATCGGCCAGCGCTTCGACGCCGAGAATTTGAAGGATATCATGGGGGGCGGGGTTGCCATCCATGATGTACTCGCCCTTCTCGATCCAGTCACCTTCCTGCACAGGGATGTGCTTGCCTTTCGGCACCATGTACTCGATCGTCTCCGCCCCCTCTTCGGACGGCACGATCGAGATACGGCGCTTGTTCTTGTAGTCCTTCCCGAAGTGCACGGTTCCGGAGGCTTCCGCGATGATCGCATGGTCCTTCGGACGACGGGCCTCGAAGAGTTCGGCAACACGCGGCAGACCACCGGTGATATCCTTCGTCTTCGCACCTTCGCGCGGAATACGCGCCAGAACATCGCCTTCCTCGATCTCCTGACCGTCTTCGACGGAGAGGATGGCGTCCACCGACATGGCGTGGACTTCGGGGTTGCCGTTGGAAAGACGCACAGGTTCACCGGTCGCCGGGTCCATGACGATGATTTCCGGCTTCAGTTCGTTGCCCTTCGGCGCGGCGCGCCAGTCGGAAACGATCTTCTGGCTGATGCCCGTCGCGTCATCCGTTTCCTCGCGGACGGAAATGCCCGCGGCAAGATCAACGAATTTGGCCACACCGGACTTCTCGGCAATGATCGGCAGCGTGTACGGATCCCACTCGAAGAGCTTGTCTCCACGGGCGACTTTGTCACCGTGGGCAACATGGACCTTGGATCCGTAGCTCATCTTGTAGGAGGCACGTTCGATGTCGTTCTCGTCGACGATCGCCAACTCCATACCGCGCGACATGACCACAAGGTCACCGTCACGGTTCTTCAGCAGGCTCTCATTGCGGAAGACGATCTGACCTTCCTGAGAAGCTTCCTGGAAGGATTGGCTGCCACCCTGTGCGATGCCACCGATGTGGAACGTTCGCATCGTCAACTGTGTACCAGGCTCCCCGATGGACTGCGCAGCAATGATGCCGACAGCTTCGCCCGGGTTCACCTTGGTACCGCGTGCAAGATCACGACCGTAGCAGGCTGCACAAATACCGTCCTCCGCCTCACAGGTGAGTGGTGAACGGATCTGCAGGCTCTGGATACCGGCAGCGTCGATATTGTCGGCCATACGCTCGTCAAGCATCTCGCCCTTACGGGCCAGAACTTCATCCGTACCTGGGCGCAGTACATCCTCGGCCACGACGCGGCCCAGAATGCGCTCGGAAAGTGAGGCTACGACTTCACCATCATTCACGGCCGCCTGTGCCGTGATCGAAAGCTCAGTTCCACAATCATCGATCTTCACGATGCAGTCCTGCGCAACATCGACAAGACGGCGAGTAAGGTAACCGGAGTTCGCAGTCTTCAGCGCGGTATCGGCCAGACCCTTACGGGCACCGTGGGTGGAGTTGAAGTACTCCAGCACGTTCAGACCTTCCTTGAAGTTCGAAATAACCGGTGTCTCGATGATTTCACCCGACGGTTTGGCCATCAGGCCGCGCATCCCGCCAAGCTGCTTCATCTGCGCAGGCGAACCACGCGCCCCGGAGTGGGACATCATGTAAACGGAGTTGGGTTCCATCTCGGCCCCCGCATCGTCCACCTTCATCGCCGAGATCGCACCCATCATGGCGTCGGCCACCACGTCGGAACACTTCGACCAAGCATCGACGACCTTGTTGTACTTCTCACCCTGGGTGATCAGGCCATCCATATATTGCTGTTCGAACTCCTTCACCTGGTCGCGCGTCTCGTTGACGAGCGTCCACTTGGTGTCGGGGATCACCATGTCGTCCTTGCCGAACGAAATGCCCGCCTTGAATGCCTCGCGGAAGCCGAGCGTCATGATCTGGTCGCAGAAAATGACCGACTCCTTCTGGCCGCAGTGACGGTAGACGGTGTCGATGACCTCGCCCACTTCCTTCTTGCGGAGTAGCCGGTTGACGATGTCGAACGGCGCCTTGTGGTTCAGCGGCAGCAAACCACCGAGGCGAAGACGCCCGGGAGTGGTTTCGAAACGCTTGTAAATCGGCATGCCTTCTTCATCGATCTGCTCGATGCGAGCCGTGATCCTAGCATGCAGGTGCACCACACCCGCTTCCAGCGCGTGATCAACCTCTTCCATGGAGCCAAAAACCATGCCCTCGCCCTTCATGCCCTCACGCATCAGGGTAATGTAATAGAGGCCGAGGATCATGTCCTGAGACGGCACGATGATCGGTTTGCCGTTCGCTGGCGACAGGACGTTGTTGGTGGACATCATCAGCACACGTGCTTCCAACTGCGCCTCGAGGCTCAGCGGAACATGTACGGCCATCTGGTCTCCGTCGAAGTCGGCGTTGAACGCGGAGCAAACCAGCGGGTGAAGCTGGATTGCCTTGCCTTCGATCAACACAGGCTCGAACGCCTGGATACCGAGGCGGTGCAGCGTCGGCGCGCGGTTCAGCATCACGGGATGCTCGCGGATCACCTCGTCGAGGATGTCCCAGACTTCCGGGCGCTCCTTCTCGACCAGTTTCTTGGCCTGCTTCACGGTGGAAGACAGCCCCTTGGCATCGAGCCGCGAGTAGATGAACGGCTTGAAAAGCTCCAGCGCCATCTTCTTGGGCAACCCGCACTGGTGCAGCTTCAGCTCCGGCCCCGTCACGATGACGGACCGGCCCGAGAAGTCGACGCGCTTGCCGAGCAGGTTCTGCCGGAACCGGCCCTGCTTGCCTTTCAGCATGTCCGACAGCGATTTCAGCGGGCGCTTGTTGGCACCCGTGATCACGCGGCCGCGGCGGCCGTTGTCGAACAGCGCATCCACGGATTCCTGCAGCATGCGCTTTTCGTTGCGGATGATGATATCCGGCGCGCGCAGCTCGATCAGCCGTTTCAGACGGTTGTTGCGGTTGATGACCCGGCGGTACAGATCGTTGAGGTCCGAAGTCGCGAAGCGGCCGCCATCCAGCGGCACCAGCGGGCGCAGCTCGGGTGGGATCACGGGGATCACCGTCAGCACCATCCACTCGGGGCGGTTGCCGCTTTCGCGGAAGTTTTCCACCAGTTTCAGACGCTTGATGATCTTCTTGGGCTTCAGTTCACCGGTCGCCTCGGCCAGATCGGCGCGCAGGTTCTCGGCTTCCTGATCGAGGTCGATCGCGGCCAACATCTCACGGATGGCTTCCGCGCCGATCCCGGCGGTGAAGGCGTCCGCACCATACTGATCCTCTGCGTCGAGGAACTCCTCCTCCGTCATCAGCTGGCCATGCTTGAGGTCCGTCAGGCCGGGCTCGATCACGACATACTGTTCGAAGTAGAGGATGCGCTCCAGATCGCGCAGCGTCATGTCCAGCATCAGGCCGATGCGGGATGGCAGCGATTTCAGGAACCAGATATGCGCAACCGGCGCGGCGAGCTCGATATGGCCCATCCGCTCGCGGCGCACCTTCTGCAGTGTCACTTCAACGCCGCACTTTTCGCAGGTAACCCCGCGATATTTCATGCGCTTGTATTTGCCGCAAAGGCACTCGTAGTCCTTGATCGGGCCGAAAATGCGGGCACAGAAAAGCCCGTCCCGCTCCGGTTTGAACGTGCGGTAGTTGATGGTCTCCGGCTTCTTGATCTCACCGAACGACCAGCTCAGGATCCGTTCCGGGCTGGCGAGCGAGATCTTGATCTCGTCAAACGTCTTCAGCGGCTGGACCGGATTGAACGGGTTCATCACTTCTTGGTTCATCGTGCGTACCTCAAAATTTGGGGAAGGAAGGGAGCGGCAGCGCCGCTCACTCCGATTCTTCCGCGTCCAGCAGTTCGACGTTCAGGCCGAGAGAGCGGATTTCCTTGACGAGAACGTTGAACGATTCCGGAACCCCGGCCTCGAAATTGTCCTCGCCCTTGACGATGCTCTCGTACACCTTGGTACGGCCAGCCACGTCATCCGACTTCACCGTCAGCATCTCCTGCAAGGTATAGGCGGCGCCGTAGGCTTCAAGGGCCCACACCTCCATCTCACCGAAGCGCTGGCCACCGAACTGCGCCTTACCGCCCAGCGGCTGCTGGGTAACAAGGCTATACGGGCCCGTCGAACGCGCGTGGATCTTGTCGTCCACAAGGTGATGCAGTTTGAGGATGTATTTCACCCCGACCGTCACCGGTCGTGCGAACTGCTCCCCGGTACGGCCATCGAAGAGGGTGGACTGACCACTCTCGTTGAAGCCGGCGCGCACCAGTGCGTCGTTCACATCCGCTTCCTTCGCCCCGTCGAAAACAGGCGTTGCTATCGGAACGCCGCGCGTAACATTGCTGGCCGCCTCGAGGAAGGCGTCCTCTTCCATCTCGTCCAGCGCCTCGTTGTAGACCTGTTCGCCATACGCGATCTTCATCGCGTCCTTCACCGGCGTGAGGTCACCTGTCCGGCGATAGTCCTTCAGAGACTCATTGATGGACTCGCCGAGGCCGCGCGCCGCCCAGCCCATGTGCGTCTCCAGAATCTGGCCGACGTTCATGCGCGAAGGCACACCAAGCGGGTTCAGCACCACGTCCACTGGCGTTCCATCGGCGAGGAAAGGCATATCCTCCTCTGGAACCACCTTGGAAATGACACCCTTGTTGCCGTGACGCCCGGCCATCTTGTCGCCAGGCTGAAGCTTGCGCTTCACAGCGATGAAGACCTTGACCATCTTCATCACGCCCGGCGGCAGGTCGTCACCACGGCGAACCTTCTCCACCTTGTCCTCGAACCGCCGGTCGAGAGCCTTCTTCTGGATCTCGTACTGCGCGTTCAATGCCTCCATCTCGGTCGCGTCGGCTTCGTCACCCATCGCAAGCTGCCACCATTGGCCCTTGGACAACGAGGAAAGCAATGCCTCATCAATGGTGGATCCGGAGGCGACGCCCTTCGGGCCTTTCACGGCCTTCTTGCCCATGATCAGAGTTTTCAGACGCGCGTAGATGTTGCGGTCGAGGATCGCAAGCTCATCGTCCCGGTCGCGCGAAAGCCGTTCGACTTCCTCGCGCTCGATCTGCAGCGCACGTTCGTCCTTCTCCACGCCGTGGCGGTTGAAGACGCGCACCTCTACAACCGTGCCGTAATCTCCCGGCGGCAGGCGTAGAGAGGTGTCGCGCACATCCGATGCCTTTTCACCGAAGATGGCGCGCAGAAGTTTCTCTTCCGGCGTCATCGGGCTTTCGCCCTTCGGAGTGATCTTGCCGACGAGGATGTCCGCTGGTCCGACTTCCGCACCGATATAGACGATACCGGCTTCATCGAGGTTCCGCAGAGCCTCTTCGCCGACGTTCGGAATATCGCGGGTGATCTCCTCGGGGCCGAGCTTGGTGTCGCGGGCCGCGACCTCAAACTCTTCGATATGGATCGACGTGAACACGTCATCCTTCACGATCCGTTCGGAGATGAGGATGGAATCCTCGTAGTTGTAGCCGTTCCACGGCATGAACGCGACGAGCACGTTCTTGCCCAGTGCCAGTTCGCCGAGGTCGGTCGAGGGACCGTCCGCGATGAACTCGCCCTTCACCACCGTGTCACCCACCTTTACCAGCGGGCGCTGGTTGATGCAGGTGTTCTGGTTGGAACGCTGGAACTTGCGCATCCGGTAGATATCCACGCCCGGATCGCCCGGGTTGAGGTCTTCGGTCGCGCGCACGACGATACGCATCGCGTCCACCTGGTCCACGATACCGGCCCGGCGCGCGGTGATGGCAGCACCAGAATCCCGTGCCACGATCTCCTCGATGCCCGTGCCCACGAAAGGCGCTTCCGCCTTCAGCAGGGGCACAGCCTGACGCTGCATGTTCGAGCCCATCAGCGCGCGGTTTGCGTCATCGTTCTCGAGGAACGGGATCAGCGAGGCGGCAACAGACACGAGCTGTTTGGGCGAGACGTCGATCAGATCGACATTCTCAACCGGATTCAGCATGTACTCACCCGATTTACGCGTGGAAACCAATTCATTCTTGAACCGGCCCTCTTCGTCGAGTTGAGCGTTGGCCTGCGCCACGGTGTGCCGCATCTCCTCGGTCGCCGACATGTAGACTACATCATCGGTCACTTGGCCATTTTCTACCCGGCGATAGGGAGTCTCGATGAAACCATACTTGTTCACGCGGGCGAACGAGGCCAGCGAGTTGATGAGGCCGATGTTCGGGCCTTCCGGCGTTTCAATCGGGCACATCCGACCATAGTGCGTCGGATGAACGTCGCGCACCTCGAAGCCCGCACGCTCACGCGTCAGGCCGCCAGGGCCAAGCGCCGAAAGGCGGCGCTTGTGGGTGACTTCCGACAGAGGGTTGGTCTGGTCCATGAATTGCGAAAGTTGGCTGGAGCCGAAGAACTCGCGCACCGCCGCTGCAGCGGGCTTTGCGTTGATCAGGTCCTGCGGCATCACCGTGTCAATCTCAACGGAACTCATTCGCTCCTTGATCGCACGCTCCATCCGGAGAAGGCCCACTCGATACTGGTTCTCCATCAGTTCGCCCACGGAGCGCACGCGACGGTTGCCAAGGTGATCGATATCGTCAACTTCGCCGCGACCGTCGCGCAGATCGACCAGCGCCTTGATCACGGCGATGATGTCTTCGTTGCGCAGTGTGCGCTTAGTATCCGGCGCGTCGAGGTTCAGACGCATGTTCATCTTCACGCGGCCCACGGCCGAAAGATCATAGCGCTCGCTATCGAAGAACAGCTGATCGAACAGCGCCGAGGCTGCCTCCACGGTGGGCGGCTCACCCGGACGCATGACACGGTAGATATCCATCAACGCGGTGTCGCGGTTCAAGTTCTTGTCCGCAGCCATCGTGTTACGGATGTACGGGCCGACATTGATGTTGTCGATGTCCAGTACTGGAATCGACTTCACACCCTGATCCAGCAGCAGCTTGATCGTACCGCCCGTGATCTCGCCTTCCTTGTCCGTCTCGATAGTCAGTTCGTCGCCTGCTTCGACCCAGATCTCGCCGGTTTCCTCGTTGATGATGTCCTCAGCAACAAAGCGGCCGACCAGCGTCTCGAACGGAACCACGATATCGGGCACATCACCAGCGTCGAGGATCTGCTTGACGGTTCTCGGAGTCACCTTCTTGCCTGCTTCGGCGATCACTTCGCCGGTTTTGGCATTGACGATATCGTAGGGCGGCTTTGTACCTCGGATACGCTCAGGGAAAAACTTGGTGGTCCAGCCCTTCTTGTGGTGCTTGAAGTTCACCGTGTCATAATAGGCTTTCATGATGCCTTCCTGGTCCAGCCCAAGGGCATAGAGCAGGGTCGTCACGGGCAGTTTCCGGCGGCGGTCGATGCGGGCAAATACGATGTCCTTGGCGTCGAATTCGAAATCGAGCCAGGAACCACGATAGGGAATGATACGGCTGGTGAACAGGAGTTTACCCGAAGAATGCGTCTTGCCTCGGTCATGGTCAAAGAACACGCCGGGCGAGCGGTGCATCTGGGACACGATCACGCGCTCGGTCCCGTTCACGATGAACGTACCGTTATGCGTCATCAGGGGCATATCGCCCATGAAGACATCCTGCTCCTTGATATCCTTGACAGACTTCGCGCCCGTGTCTTCATCGACTTCGAACACGATCAGCCGCAGGGTCACCTTCAACGGTGCGGAGTAGGTCATATCCCGCTGCTGACATTCCTCGGTGTCGTACTTCGGTGCTTCCAACTCGTATTTCACGAATTCGAGGATGGACGTTTCGTTGAAATCCTTGATCGGGAAAACGGACTGGAACACGCCCATAATCCCCTCACCGTCCATCGGCAGGTCCTGGTCACCTGATCGCAGGAAGAGATCGTAGGAGCTTTTCTGTACCTCGATAAGGTTGGGCATGTCCGCGACTTCGCGGATTTTGCCGTAGAATTTACGAATGCGTTTCTGACCGGAATGGGTTTGTACCATGCGTGCGCTCTAACCTTCGTTGCTCGGCCCGAGTACGCTGCCGGGGCCGCCGCGCGCTCAAAGCATTGCCTAAGGGGCTGCAATCTATACCAGCGGAACTGCCCATATTCCGCGCCCGACTGCTTGCACCTTTCACGGAGTTTTCGCGAAAACCCCGAAAGAGACGCAAATGGCCGGGCCCGAAATCCGGGCCCAGCCGAGGGTATGTAGTCAGGATGGTTCAAATTTGAACCACCCGTCCCGATTACTTGAGCTCGACCTTGGCGCCAGCTTCTTCGAGCTTCTTCTTGAGTTCTTCCGCTTCGGCTTTGTTGGCGCCTTCCTTGACAGCCTTGCCACCGGCTTCCACGAGGTCCTTGGCTTCTTTCAGACCAAGACCGGTGATTGCGCGGACTTCCTTGATGACGTTGATTTTCTTGTCACCAGCTTCAACGAGGATGACGTCGAATTCGTCTTTTTCCTCAGCAGCTTCGCCAGCGTCGCCACCAGCAGCCGGGCCCGCCATCATAACTGCGCCGCCAGCTGCGGGCTCGATGCCGTACTCATCTTTCAGAAGCGTTTTCAGTTCCTGTGCTTCGAGAAGGGTCAGACCCACGATCTCTTCAGCAAGTTTCTTGATATCAGCCATTTTTCAGTTCCGATTCCGTTAAGTTGTGTGATCCAGTGTCCGGCCTTGCCCGACACCGGCCCCATGTCTTGCAGAGATTATGCCGCTTTCTCCTCGATCGTCTCCAGGATGGAGGCGATGTTGGAGGCAGGCGCGCCAATCGCACCGGCGATGTTCGAAGCGGGAGCCGCGATGCAGCCCACGATGGAAGCGATAAGCTCCTCGCGGGAAGGCATCTGGCTAACGCTTTTCACACCGGCCTGATCCAGCGTAGTTCCACCCATGGCACCACCCAGAACGACGAGCTTGTCGTTATCCTTGGTGTAATCCATGACCACCTTGGCTGCCGCCACGGGGTCTTCGGAATAGGCCAGAACTGTCTGACCCTCGAGCAGAGGCGCGATACCTTCGGCAGGCGTCCCTTCAAGGGCGATTTTGGCGAGCTTGTTTTTGGCGACACGCACAGATCCACCAGCCGCCGACATCCGGCGACGGAAATCCGTCATCTGCGCAACCGTGAGGCCGGCGTAGTGCGAAACCACGACGACACCAGAGTCCGCGAAGATCTGGCCGAGTTCCGCGACCACTGCTTCTTTTTGGGCTCTATCCACAGTCTACTCCAAAATAAGGGGGGCAAGCCCCCCGGCTCAGGTTTGGCAGGTTTCCCCGCCGCTTAGGGTCCTTTCTACGGGTCCCTCCCAAAACCGCCCGAGGCTGCGCCCCGTTTGATCCTGTTCGCTCCCCGTCTCAGGCAGGAGATTAAGCCGGAATCCGGCACCCACCGTCTCGGACGTTGGGGATTTCTCCCCGGAAGTGGCACCTTTCGGTGCCTTGCGTCCGGTTGCCCGAACGCAATCTCGCAGCCGTATTACTCTGCTACAGCAGAAGCAATATCCAGCGTCACGCCCGGCCCCATAGTGGAACTGATGGCGATCTTTTTCATGTAAGTGCCCTTGGCACCGGAAGGCTTTGCGCGCTGAACGGCAGCGACAAAGGCCTTTACGTTCGCAGCCAGCTTGTCCTCGTCGAAAGAAGCTTTGCCGATGCCTGCATGCACGACACCCGCTTTTTCGGCCTTGAACTGCACCTCGCCGCCCTTTGCGGCCTCAACCGCCGACTTTACATCCATCGTCACCGTTCCCACTTTGGGGTTCGGCATCAGGTTGCGAGGGCCGAGAATTTTTCCGAGACGGCCAACGATCGGCATCATGTCCGGCGTAGCAATGCAACGGTCGAACTCGATCTTGCCGGACTGGATCGTCTCCATCAGGTCTTCGGCGCCGACGATGTCTGCACCGGCCGCCGTCGCCTCATCGGCTTTCGGGCCACGTGCAAACACGGCGACGCGAACGTCTTTGCCCGTACCGCTCGGCAGGCTGACGACGCCGCGGACCATCTGGTCCGCATGGCGCGGATCAACGCCGAGGTTCAGCGCAATCTCGACTGTTTCGTCGAACTTCGCATTCGCGTTTGCCTTGATAAGGGCAACCGCTTCCTCGATGGTCACATTCTGTTTGCCTTCGAACGCCTTTCGGGCAGCCGCAGTTCGTTTTCCAAGCTTAGCCATGGCGTTACCCTTTCACCTCGATACCCATCGACCGGGCGGAACCCAGGATGATCTGCATCGCCGCTTCGACATCATTTGCCGAAAGATCCTTCATCTTCGTCTCGGCAATTTCGCGAACCTGCTTCACGGTCACCGAACCGACGGTCTCGCGGCTCGGCAGCTTGGCACCGGACTGCAACTTCGCGGCCTTCTTCAGAAGGTAGGACGCCGGCGGCGTCTTGATGTCCATCGTGAACGACTTATCCACGTAATACGTGATCACAGTCGGACACGGCGCACCGGGTTCCATTTCCTGCGTCTTGGCGTTGAACGCCTTGCAGAATTCCATGATATTAATCCCGCGCTGGCCCAGTGCCGGGCCAACTGGCGGGGATGGGTTCGCCTTGCCGGCGGGCACCTGAAGCTTCATGGTGCCTGCAATCTTCTTGGCCATAGTGGCCTCCTCTCGTTCCATGCCATCTGGGCGCGCCCGTCCGGCTCTACATGGCGTGGTACGGTCTGCACATCGCGATGCGCGCGCCTCCCACAAACCCCCTGCGGGGATCTCTCATCAGGTCTGCTTGGCGACCTGCGTAAATTCCAGTTCAACAGGTGTCGCCCGACCGAAGATAGACACGGTCACCTTCAGGCGCGCATTGCCCTCATCTACATCCTCGACCATGCCTGCGAACCCTTCGAACGGCCCATCAGTCACGTTTACCTGCTCGCCCACATCAAAGGAAATCAAGCTGCGCGGACGCTCCGCCCCTTCCTCAACCTGGTTGAGAATCTGCGCAACTTCTGCATCGCGCATCGGCATCGGCTTGCCCTGCGGCCCAAGGAAACCGGTTACCCGGTTCGTATCCTTGATCAGGTGATAGGCCTGGTCCGACAAGTCCGCCTGAACCAGCACGTAGCCCGGCATGAACCGTCGCTCCGCCTGCACCTTCTTGCCGCGACGCACCTCGATGACTTCCTCGGTCGGCACCAGCACCTGAAGAATATCTTCTTCAAGTCCGTGTGTCACAACCGCCTCACGGATGCTCTCGGCCACCTTCTTTTCGAAATTGGAAAGGACGCTTACCGCGTACCAGCGTGCCGCCATGTCAGCCCAAGACCTCGGTTTCTTGCGTGCCGCCTCGGCGACCCGTTTATTCAATTTCTCCCCGGCACCCGGGGCTCCGCCGAACAAAAAGGAGCGCGCAGTCGAATCGCTGCACGCCCATCACTCGTTGGAATATGGGCTGATACCGAGAGTAGGATGAAAGTGCAAGGGGTAAAGAGGCCGTGAATGCCATACGCGCAGCGAGCTGCCAAACAAATATCCCTTGCAATGGACTGTCCGCAATTCATCTGCTTCCGTCAAGTGACGGGCACAAACTTCAGCGAAATTTCATGATTGCCGCTTAGTTCGCCAGCAGCAAGAACCCATCGAGACCGTTGCGAATGATGAAATCCACGAAGAAAAAGAAAACTGCGGCCAGGAAGGACAGAACGAAAACCATTACGCTCGTCAACAGTACTTCGCGGCGCGACGGCCACACGACCTTTGCCGTTTCCGCACGCACCTGCTGGATGAACTGAAAAGGGTTCGTTCTGGCCATATCGCTCGCTCCGACACTTCGCCCTGCCAGATACGACCCCAAACCGCCGGATGCAAGAGGCAGACGCCAATTCGCGTCACGCCATCATTACATCCCGCAACCGTTCCGCCGCTTCGCGCATGGTTTCGAACTGCGTTTCTGCCCGCGCGACAGAGATACGCTGCACCGGACCGTGCGTTGCCAACGCCGCCAGGAAACGCCCCAGCCCATCGGTCACGGGCACGGCGATCGCCACCATGCCGGTGATGAATTCCTCGCGGTCAAGCGCGTATCCCGCTTTCAGGATATCATCCAGTTCGGCAAGGAGCGTCGATGTCTGTGTGTGGGTTCGCTCCGTATGGCCCTTGAGTTCCAGACCCTGCACGAACGCCTTCCGGACATTGGCTGGCAGACTGGCGAGGTATACCTTGCCGCTGGCAGTGCAATGAAACGGCACATGGCTTCCCACGGGCAGTTGAATTCGGAAAGGCCAGTCCGCCTCCACCCGGTCAAGGTAGAACATACCCCGGTCCTCAGGTACCACGAAATTGACAGTTTCGCCCACTGCCGTTGACACGCCTTTCAGGATTTGATGGCGCGCGCAATGGAACCGGCCGTTTGCGAGCATACCCTGCCCCATGGCCACGCTGCGCTGCGTCGGCACCCATCCGCGCGCTCCGGCGGCGCTCATGATGTATCCTTCGCACTCCAGTGTTCGGCACAGTCTATGCACCGTCTGCTTAGAGAGGTTCATCGCAGCTTGTATCTGCGGCCCCGTCATCGGGCCAGCGGATTGCGCCAGCAACTCCAGAATGCGGATCGTCCTCAAGTTCGGCGGCAAATTCGCCATTCAGGCACTCCCCTGATCGAAAACTGGCGCCGCACGCCCGCCCTAAATTGCCGCCGCTCTTGAATACGCAATTTAAAGAATCCTTGCCCAATCAAAGGATAGCTGTTCTTCTATAAATAATCGAGACAAAAAGTCTCAAAAAATGGCAAACAATGTCAACCACTCCGGGGAGGGGTGCCAGTGTCGGAGGAGCTTTCCACTGACTACACGGCGGACGTCGTCATCGTCGGCGCTGGTTCAGCTGGATGCGTGCTCGCCAACCGGCTTTCCGCCGATCCCCATCTCTCTGTACTGCTTGTCGAGGCGGGCCCCGCTGACACCAGTCCCTGGATCCACATTCCCGTCGGCTATTTCAAGACAATGGGCCACCCGAAGCTCGACTGGCGCTATCGTACAGAGGCGGATCCCGGTCTCAACGGCCGCTCCATTCCCTGGCCACGTGGCCGCACACTTGGTGGATCGTCCTCAATTAACGGCCTTCTTTACGTTCGGGGTCAACCAAGGGACTTCGATCGCTGGCGGCAACTTGGAAATCCCGGCTGGGGCTGGGATGACGTCCTACCCTATTTCAAGCGCTCCGAGCACTGGGAGGACGGTGAGACCGAAGAACGCGGCGGCACCGGTCCTCTCTGCGTTTCCCGCTCACGCCTCTCTCGCCAGATCGTCGATGCGTGGCTGGAGGCAGCGCAGGAAGCTGGCTTCGCAAGAAACGCCGATTACAACGAAGGTGACCAGGAGGGCGTAGCTCAATTTCAATTAACGATGCGTGGCGGATGGCGATGTTCATCGGCACGAGCCTATCTCAGCGCAGCCCGACTCCGCAAAAACCTTGAGATCCTGACGGACTCTCCCATCGAAAAACTGCATCTGGCCAATAATAGGGCCACGGGCCTGACAGTCCTTCATCGCGGCGTTCAGAAAACAATATGCGCTCGTCGTCTCGTCATTCTCTCCGCCGGTGCGATTGGTTCACCGCAAATCCTGATGACGTCGGGTATCGGTCCGGCAGCGCACCTGCAGGAGCTCTCAATCCCCGTAATCCGTGATCAGCCCGGCGTCGGTCAAGGCCTGCAAGATCATCTTCAGGCCCGACCCGTCTACCGCTGCACCCTGCCGACGATAAACACCGAAGCCCGCAGTCTGGCGCGCAAGGCACTGATGGCTGCTCAATTTGCAGTCAACCGCACCGGGCCGATGACGATGGCTGCCTCACTCGGCACCGCATTTCTGAAGACGAGGCCGGAGCTGGACACTCCGGACATCCAGTTCCACATTCAGCCTTTCAGTGCCGACAACCCAGCCGATGGTCCGCACTCATTCTCGGCCTTCACGACTTCGGTTCTGCAACTGCGCCCGGAAAGTCGGGGCCAGATCAGGCTGAAGACCCCACATCTGCGCGACGCTCCGGCCATCCATCCGAATTACCTTGCAACGCCAATCGACTGTCAGACGCTTGTCAGCGGTATCCGAATCGCTCGCCGAATTGCCAGACAGCCCGCGCTTGCCCGCCACATTACGGCCGAGCATGCACCCGGTCCGGAGGCTGAGGAAGACGACGCTCTGCTCGAATGGGCTCGCAACACCGCGACAACGATCTATCATCCGACAGGCACCTGTCGCATGGGCGACGGACGCATGTGTGTGGTCGACGCACGTCTCAACGTCCATGGCATCAGCAACTTGAAAGTCGCCGATGCCTCGATCATGCCCGAAATTACTTCCGGAAACACCAACGCACCAACGATCATGATTGGGGAAAAAGCTTCGGATATCGTCCTGGAGGACCTGCAAGCATGATCGACGCCGATATCAACCTCGGAGAGAATTCGCGTTGGCAGAATTCTTCTTGGTTTGGTCCGCTGGCGGCCGTTCAAGGTAATGCGGGGACGCATCGATCCACGGCGGAATCGGCCCTCACCACCACGGAAGATATGCATTCCGATTGGCCGCGCATCTCACTGCGATCAGCGCTGATCTACGTCGCGACAGAAATGCAGTTTCGGGGACTATTCACTACTGCCCACGGTATCGGCCAGATGTTTGGCCCGATTGATGGTTACGATCTCGAAATGGGGCACTGAAACCGAATTTACCCAACGGACGGGGCAATGCCTTCGGACCCGACCGATGAAGCAGAATCAGGAAGGCACATGTTTTTATGGGAGGATGGAATGCTGAACATCAAGACACTGACAGCGACCGCGCTCGGCCTGGCGATGCTTACATCAGCGGCAATGGCGCAAACGGTTATCCGCGTACAATCGGTAATACCGGCCAAGGCGGATGAAGTTTTCATGCTTGAGGACTTCGCCAAGGATGTCTCCGACCTAACGGATGGCAGTCTACAGATCGAGGTCCTGCCTGCCGGCGCGATCGTAGGCGTGGCCGAAACACTGGACGCTGTCGATGCCGGCCTTATCGAGGGTGGCTTCGCCTGGACGCACTACTGGTCCGGCAAACACCCGGCCGCCATGCTCTTCGGCTCGCCTGTGGCGGGAGCGGGTGTCGGAATTGACAACATCGCCTTCGTGTCCTGGTTTCAGTATGGCGGCGGCAAGGAACTCTATGACCAACTCTGGAAGGAAATGGGCGTGAACGTAAAGGGCTTCATGCTTCAGCCAGTCGGCCCTGAGGCCCTCGGCTGGTTCAAGGAGCCGATTACCTCCATGGATGATTTCCGGAAGTACCGCTTCCGCACGCCGCCAGGCATCCCCGGCCAAACGTACAAGGACATTGGTATTGCCTCGGTCGCCATGGGCGGCGGAGACATTCTACCTGCACTCGAAAAGGGTACGATCGACGCAGCCGAATGGTGCTGTCCGAAGCCCGATAGTGTCTTCGGTTTCCAGAAAGTGTTGAAACACTACTATCTGCAGGGCCTTCACCAAGTCGTCGTCAACGCAGATCTTTACATCAACGGCGATGTTTACGAAGGCCTGTCGGACCGAGAGAAAAAGGCTCTTGAAGTGGCAGCGAATGCCTCCTTGTCGAAATCCATGTCCTACCGCATCTTCGAGAATGGTAAGGCGTTGAAGGATCTGACGGAAAACCAGGGCGTCATCCTGCATGACACGCCAGAGGACTACTTCAAGGAATACATGGACGCAGCCCGCGCTAGTCTGGAAAAGAACGCGGAGGAGAACGCCTTTTTCGCCGAAGTTTGGCAGTCGCAAAAGGATTTTGCGGAGATCGCAGTTCCCTTCTGGGCTGGGGCGCAGACCTCCAATGCCAACCTCGGGCGCGCCTTTGCCGACAGCATCGCGAAGTGACCCGGCGCCGCTGAAATCTGCGCTCGGTCCCGGCGGTCGGGCGCAGCGCCGGAGGCACGCTCCAAAGATGCCTGCTCCCTCGCCAAGGTGCCTACAAGGCGGGACGGGTCAAACCACACCGGGTGCGGCTGCGCGGCACCCGGATCCGAAGGTTCAAGCATGACAGCGACTGAACTCGATATCACCGACGAACTCATCGCGGAAGCCAGCACTAACCGACCCGGCGAAACTCCACCGGACATGACTCCGTGGATGCGTCCGGTCGTCGCAACCATCGATCTCGTCAACCTCTGGGCCGGGCGGATTACCTGCCTCCTGCTGACCCCGGTCATGGCCGCAATGATTACCGAAGTTTTCTCCCGCTCGATGTTCGGATTCCTCGTCGACATCGGATACGAGGATACTGCACGCACCTATTTCGGTCCGACACTGTGGTCCTATGAAGTTACCCGCATGATCGCAGGCGCGATGTTCATGCTCGGCGCTGGCTACGCACTCATGCGGGGCGTCCATATCCGTGCGGATTTTATCTACCGCAAGTGGTCGCCGAAGACCCAGGCCACTGTCGACGCCATCCTCTACATGGCGTTCTACTTTCCGGCGCTTCTGCTGTTTCTCTATATTTCCGGCGAATATACCTTGAAGGCGTGGCTGACCGGCGAACGCGCGATGGACACAACCTTCATGGCACCACTGGCACCGGCACGCACCGCCATGCCACTCGGCATTCTTTTTCTTGTGCTTCAGGGCGTCTCCGAACTGCTGAAATGCCTGTATCGCATGGGCCACGTTCGGGAACGCAAGTTTGTGCTGTTTCTCCCTTTCTACCTGATAATCCTCACTATCACGATCCTCTCGGTCCTGTTCCCGTCCACACTGCCTGCCGGCACTTTGATTGAAAGTCTGACAGTCGCAACCGGCTTTGGCGAAATGCCGTCGGCGACCATCGGCCTCGTCATGCTGGCCGTCATGCTGCTCGCAATCTTCGTTGGCTTTCCTATCAGCTTTACCCTGATCTTCCTCGGTTTCACTTTCGGCGCGTGGGGATTCTCCTCGAAACTGGTGTTCTACCTTCAGACATTACAGTTCAATTCGGTGATGCTCGATGAAACCCTCGCTGCCGTGCCGTTGTTCGTTTTCATGGGCATTATGATGGAAAAGGCAGGCCTGATGGAGCGCCTGTTCACCTCTGTCCAGCTGATGCTGTCGCGCACTCATGGAGCCCTCTACCTTGCGGTGCTCTTCGTCTCCACGATCTTCGCCGCCGCCACAGGCATTGTCGGAGCCTCCGTGACCATCCTCGGGATCATGGCTGCGAAAACGATGAACCGCTCAGGCTACAACGTCCAGCTTGCCGCCGGCACGATCACCGCCGGCGGTACGCTTGGCATCTTGATTCCACCATCGATCATGCTCGTCGTCATGGGGCCTGTGCTGGAAATTCCCGTTACGGATCTCTTCGCCGCCGCCATCATCCCCGGCCTGATGCTGGCTTTCCTTTATGCGCTTTATGCCCTTGGTCGCTGCTGGCTGAATCCCACACTCGGCCCACCTCTGGCAGAGGACGAGCGACCGAACGACATCGCCTACGTGGCGCGCGAATTCTTCCTCGGTCTCGTGCCGCCCGCCCTTTTGGTCGCCTCCGCTCTCGGCTCGATCCTGATGGGTTGGGCCACGCCCACCGAAGCCGCCGGCTGCGGTGCCTTCGGCGCAGTCCTCCTTACCCTCGCCTACGGAAAATTCACTTTCCGTGGTGGTTATGACGCCCTGATCAAGACCTTGGAGATTACCGTCCTGATCATGTTCCTCGTCGCGGCGTCGAATTTCTTCGGTGCTGTCTTCTCACGCCTTGGCACCCCGTCGATGCTGACGGAACTCCTTCTCTCTCTCGATATGCCGCCCACTGTCATCCTGATCATGGTGATGGCGCTGATCTTTATCTTGGGCTGGCCGCTCGAATGGGTACCGATCGTGCTGATCATTGTGCCCATTCTCATACCGGTTGTCGCTGGTCTCGCCCCGGCAATGGCTATGAGCGAGACCCAAATGCTCACATGGTTCGGCATACTCGTAGCCGTCAATCTGCAAACGGCCTGGCTCAGTCCTCCCGTGGCCTTGTCCGCCTACTTTCTTAAAGGCGTGGTTCCGGAATGGGATCTGAAAGACATTTATCTGGGAATGATGCAGTTCATGGTCATCCAGTTAATCGGCCTGATCCTGGTCTTCACCTTCCCGAAGATCGCACTCTGGCTGCCCAACTACATCTACGGAGGCTGATATGGCCGTAATCTATCTCAAGAAAGCAAAACGAACTGCCGCCACCGGCGAAGACCAGACGGCGGCAACGGTGAAAAAGATGCTGGCGGAAATCGAGACAGGTGGCGATACATCCGCCCTTTCCTACGCCGAAAGGCTGGATGGCTTCACCGGCAACCCGGTTGTATCCCGCGCGGACATCGACGCCGCCGCCGAAGAGATACCTGCACGGCTGAAGTCCGACATCCAGTATGCCTATGATCGCATCACCAGTTTCGCCCGCGCGCAACGCGCCTCAATTACCGAATTCGAGACTGAACTTTCACCCGGCATCTGGGCCGGCCAGAAGCTGATCCCGATGCAGTCTGTGGGCGCCTACATTCCCGGCGGTCGGTACGCCCATATCGCCTCCGCGATCATGAGCGTAGCCACGGCGAGGGAGGCCGGCGTAGGTCACATCACCGCCAGTTCAGCGCCCCGCGCAAATGGGCTGCCGCACCCGGCAATCCTCTACACTGCGCATCTCTCCGGTGCCGACACGATCCTCGCCCTAGGTGGCGTGCAGGCTGTCGCCTCCATGGCTTTCGGGCTCTTCGGGACGCCGTCAGCCAATATTCTCGTCGGCCCAGGCAATCGGTTCGTCGCCGAAGCCAAACGCCAGCTCTACGGCCGCACCGGCATTGATCTCTTCGCTGGCCCTACCGAAATCTGCATTATCGCCGATGCTTCTTCGGATCCGGCGATAGTCGCCGAAGATCTCGTCTCACAGGCCGAACACGGGCCCGACAGTCCGGCGTGGTTGATCACCACCAGCCGCGAACTCGGAACTGCAGTTGCCGCTCGCATGACGAGGCACATCTCCACGCTACCAGAACCGGCCAAATCGGCGGCCACTGCCGCTTGGGAAGACTACGGTGAAATCGCTCTCTGCGACACGGCCGAAGAGGCCGTAAGCGTTTCGGACTCCTACGCTCCGGAACATCTCGAACTGCACACGCAGCAGAACGGATGGTACACTGACAAACTGAAGAATTACGGCTCACTGTTCATCGGCGAGGAAACCACTGTCACCTACGGCGACAAATGCTCCGGCACCAACCACATCTTGCCGACCAAGGGTTCCGGCACCTACACCGGCGGCCTCTCTGTTCACAAGTTCCTCAAGATTGTCACCACCCAGCGGATGACGAGGGAGGCCAATCGCAGCCTCGGCCAGACAGCCGCCCGCATATCCCGCCTCGAAGGCATGGAGGCTCATGCGCGTGCTGCCGATATCCGACTCGCCAAGTATTTCCCCGAAGAAAGCTTCGACACACGTCCTATCTGACGTGTGGAGGTTCAACGACGGCAGCGCCTCAGCTGTCGCTCCTGTTATAGCCCGCAAGCCCAAGCATCCTAAGCCACGCCTAAGAGATCCCAGCGGAGGCAAATCGATTGAAGGCCCTGTTCTACACAGACACAAAACAGACTGAGATTATG
This sequence comes from Algicella marina, assembly GCF_009931615.1. Taxonomy (NCBI): domain Bacteria; kingdom Pseudomonadati; phylum Pseudomonadota; class Alphaproteobacteria; order Rhodobacterales; family Paracoccaceae; genus Algicella; species Algicella marina. Next base: position 2,337,436 of record NZ_CP046620.1, read on the forward strand.
GATACACCTGCACCCGCTCCCCGTTTCGGCTGGTCACGGATACGGGTGTCGCATAGCGGCATATGCGGCTCGGATATGCACGCATGGCACGGTCATGACGAACGCCGCGTTCCGCCGATGATCCTCGGGCACGAAGCAGCGGGCATCGCTGCCGATGGACCGCATGCGGGAAAGACAGTCACGATCAACCCTCTGATTTCCTGCAATACCTGTGCCGACTGCCAAGGCGGCCGTCCGCACGTTTGCGCCGACCGGGCACTTGTGGGCATGGCGTTCCCCGGAACCTTCGCCGAGGAAGTTCTGGTACCGGACACCAACATCTATCCCACGAAGCTCGCCCCCAAACAGGCCACCCTCACAGAACCGCTGGCATGTGCCTTGCATGCAGTGCAACTTGCCACGACCCGCATGCCTGGCGCCGCTTCCGCCATCGTTCTGGGCGGTGGCGCCATCGGTCTGCTCGCTGCCAGATGCTTTGCCCTGAAGGGTCTCGGTCGCATAGACATTGCCGAAACCAACCCCTTGCGTCGCTCACTCCTCGCAGACACAACCGGAGCCCGACCGTACGATCCGCTCAACCATACCCCGGCCCAAGCCGACATCGTCCTTGATGCTGTCGGCTCTGGCCGAACCCGGCACGCCGCCAGTGCGCTTGTCCGGCCCGGAGGCACCATTGTTCATATCGGCCTGCAAGATTGCGCCGGTGGCCTCGACACACGCCGGCTGACAATTCAGGAAATCACGTTTGTCGGCAGCTACTGCTACGCACCAAAGGATTTCCGCGCCGCATTGGCTTTATTGGAAGACGGCAATGTTTCAGGCGATGGATGGACGGAGTGCCGCCCACTGGATCAAGGCCAACAGGCGTTCACGGCCATCCACGATGCTAACGCCCCACCCAAGATCATCCTGACAATTTGAGTTCAGGCCCAAAACAACGTAAATCATCGGACGCAGGTGTCGCGGTTTCAGAAACTGGTCCTGGCAGGGGCAGGGGGACTCGAACCCACGACCCTCGGTTTTGGAGACCGATGCTCTACCAACTGAGCTATACCCCTAAGACCAAGTGAGGGCATAAGCCAAGGCGCAGCACCATTCAAGCGCAAACACACTTCAGGCCGCGATCCGTTCCCGGCGCAGGAAAACCGGCTGTAACTGGATACTTTGCTCCTTCTGGAAGGCATAGCCCTCCCAACAGAATCCGGAAAGCGCCTCGGGGTCTCGCACCCTATTCTCAACCACGTACCTCGCCATCGCCCCCCGTGCCCGCTTGGCAAAGAAGGAAATTACCTTCGCCGACCCGTTTTTCTCATCGAGGAACACAGGTGTTACGACCGCTGTGCGCATCTTCTCGGCCCGCGCCGCCCGGAAGTACTCTTGGCTTGCGCAGTTCAACACAAAGTTCGCGCCAGCCACCTCCGCTGCATCATCCAGCGCCACGGCCAGCCGCTCACCCCAATAATCATACAGGCTCTCCGCCCGCCCGACCTTGAGCCGTCGTCCCATTTCCAGCCGGTACGGTTGAATCGCGTCCAGCGGCCGCAGGATCCCGTAGAGTCCGGACAGAATGCGCAAATGATCCTGAGCATAGGTCACCGCTTCGCGCTCTAGGGTATTGAAGCCCAGCCCCGTGTAGGTATCACCGGCAAACGCCAGTGCCGCCTGTTTGGTAGTATTTCCGGCAGGCTCGGGCGAAAAGGTCTGGAACCGCGCATGGTTCAGGGCCGCAAGTTCGTCGGAGAGGGCCATCAGCGCCTTCAGCCTTGTCCGGCTCAATCTGGCTGCCGTCCTCGCGAGGAGGTTGGCATCCTCGGCGAACATCGGTTCGCTCGCGAGCAGATCCTTGGCCGCAGGAGAGAAATCTAGCGACTTCGCCGGGGAAATCACGCACAACATGCTGCGTCCATTCTTCTTCCATTCGTCAGTGAACGCAATATCTAGCGCATTCACCGAAATTGGCCAACCCCCCGGTTGCTTCAATATGCCCGCCGTACTCGCATAGCAGTATTGAACCGGCCAAGCGCCAGCAATTCGCCGACGAAACGCCGTACAAATCCTATCGGCAAGTCTCGGTTCATTGCGGCGTCGAATTGCACCAACGCCTCGTTCTCCCGTCCCAGCCGCAACTCGGCGACCGCATGATAATAGTATCCGTAGGGGCTGCCAGCATCGGCCCGCACTGCCGAAATCGCCGCCCGCAAAGCCTCCTCGTCATCCTCCAGTTCAAGAGCAAGGTAGGCTTTAAGCGACCAGTCTTCCGCCCCGACTCCCGGCAAACTGATAGCCTTGTCAATCTGATGCATCGCTGTTTCGGGACTGTCATAATCGCTAAGGTGATCGGCATACCAGTAATGCAGGAACCGGTCGCCCGCACCCGCGTCTATGCCTGCCTGAAACGTCCTGCTCGCTTGCGCCGTATAGCCGAGTGCGGATTCCGCAAAAGCCCTTTGAACGTAGCCATCCGATTCCCGTGGATCGAGTTCTATCGCTTCGTTGGCAGCACGGATTGCCTGTTGATTGCGGTCGAGCCTGCGCAACAGAAATGCCCGATGGCTGCGAAAATCTGCGTCTTTCGGGGCGAATTCGATTGTCCGATTCGCCGCCTCCAGCGCTGCCTCGTAATCCTCCGCCCGTTCATGGAAAGTCAGTACGCCGTAATGAGCAAAGGCGTCCTCGCTATCGAGAAACAGGGCCGCTTCGAACGCCTCTAGTGCATCCGCATCACGATCGAGGTCGAAAAAAATCCACCCCTTCTCGCGCAGACCCCAGCTATACTCTGGCTCCAGCAGCAATGCCGTCTCTATCCGCTGCAGCGCCTCTTCCGGCTGATTGAGGTGAATACGCAGAAGGTTGGCCAGCCCGCCATTGGCCGAGGCCGTCGGCCGGAGAGAGAGTGAGCGTCGAAACATCGCAACCGCCTCGTCATTGCGATCTATGTCCCAGTACATCCAGCCCAGCAGGTTCATTGCCTCGACATCGTTGGGTAACAGTCCAATTGCCGAAAGGAAGGCGGATGCCGCCGCAGCCGTGTCACCAAGACGTTCTTTGGCGCTACCGAGCTTTCGGTGGAAACCGGCCCGCGTTGCCGGCAATGCTCCTGATTCCGCCAGCGCTGCCTCACAGGCTGCCGCTATGCGTTCCGGCGTATCGCTGCTTTCAAGACAGATACGACCGTAGCTGTCTTCGGAAGACGTTATCAGCGGTCGCGCCGCGACGGACATGCCAATCCATGTGAAAGCGAGGCCCAGCGCGAAAATGCGAAGCGGCAAGAGCATGAAGCGATACGGCCTCCCAAAGATCCTGGCGTCCCGATGTCAGACTGACGCGCACTACAGGTTTGGTAAAGGCGATTACCCGACAAATTGGTTAACAATTGGGCCGATGCCGATCTCGAAGTCATATGCATAACAAAAAAGCGGTCTGGCTGACACCAGACCGCTTCCATGTTTGCAACGAGCGTGGCTTCGCCAGCCCGCCTTCACGATTACTCGTGGATTTTGGAGACGACGCCTGCGCCGACGGTGCGGCCGCCTTCGCGGATGGCGAAACGCAGTTTCTCTTCCATCGCGATCGGGGCGATCAGTTCAACGTCGAACTTCAGGTTGTCGCCCGGCATCACCATTTCCGTGCCTTCCGGCAGGTTCACGGTGCCCGTCACGTCCGTCGTCCGGAAGTAGAACTGCGGACGGTAGTTGGCGAAGAACGGCGTGTGACGCCCACCCTCTTCCTTCGTCAGGATGTAGGCTTCGGCCTCGAACTTCGTGTGCGGCTTCACCGAACCCGGCTTGCACAGCACCTGGCCACGCTCCACGCCATCACGCTCGATGCCGCGCAGCAGCGCGCCGACGTTGTCGCCCGCCTCGCCGCGATCCAAGAGCTTGCGGAACATCTCGACGCCCGTGCAGGTCGTCTTCTTGGTGTCGCGGATACCGACGATCTCGATCTCCTCACCGACGTTCAGCACACCGCGCTCGATGCGGCCCGTCACAACCGTGCCGCGGCCCGAGATCGAGAACACGTCCTCGATCGGCATCAGGAACGGCTGGTCCACCGGACGCGCAGGCGTCGGGATGTACTCGTCAACAGCCGCCATCAGCTCGGCGATCTTCTCCGAACCGATCGCGTCATCACGGCCTTCCAGAGCCGCCAGTGCGGAACCGGCGATGATCGGGATATCGTCGCCCGGGTAGTCGTAGGAGGACAGCAGTTCGCGGATCTCCATCTCGACGAGTTCCAGAAGCTCCTCGTCATCGACCTGGTCGACCTTGTTCATGAACACGACCATGTGCGGGATACCGACCTGGCGGCCCAGCAGGATGTGCTCGCGCGTCTGCGGCATCGGGCCGTCGGCCGCGTTCACGACCAGGATCGCGCCGTCCATCTGCGCAGCACCCGTGATCATGTTCTTCACGTAGTCGGCGTGGCCCGGGCAGTCGACATGCGCGTAGTGACGCGAATCCGTCTCGTACTCGACGTGCGCCGTGGAGATCGTGATCCCGCGCGCCTTCTCTTCCGGCGCGCCGTCGATCTCGTCATACGCCTTGAAGTCGCCGAACTGCTTCGTGATCGCAGCCGTCAGCGTCGTCTTGCCATGGTCAACGTGACCAATCGTGCCAATGTTCACGTGCGGCTTCGTACGCTCAAATTTTGCCTTTGCCATCAGGGGTATCCTATTCAGGGTTGCCAGACTTCGATTTTGCCGCGCTACTTAGGACCTCGGACACATAAACGCAAGCCTGAAAAGCTTTGAGGCAACGTGACGAAGGTCACCGCAGTCGGCCCCGATTTCTTGCTAAGCGATCGCGGCGACCTATGCTATTATTACAATAGTAATCGGGTCAGGAGTCATTGATGCGTCGATTTTTTCCAGCTTTCTTTCTTTCGATGTTTGCCGCACCGCTTGCTGCACAAGTCTGTCCGCCCGAGCATATCGTTGCTTCCGGTGATACGCTCAGCACTATAGCGGAGCGATACCTAGGCGACCCACTCGAATACCGGGCCATTCACGAAATCAATACCGCCGTAATTGGCCCGGACGCCGGACGAATAGAGATAGGCATGGTGCTGGTGTTGCCCTGCGCGGAGCCGGTACTCGCTACCGCATTCATCGCCGACGGACGCCGAGCCCTCCCACCGCTGCAAGAGGAACGCCGTGTTTCCACTGTCGAGAACTGGTCAGTGCTGATGGAACCCGAAATCGTTGCCGAATGGCAGGACAAGGGCGTGCAGATCGTCGACATTCGCTCCCCGAAGGCTCAAGCTGGGGGCGTCATACCCGGCTCGCTTTCACTTCCTTATTCACTCTGGCGCGGGGACAAGAAAAATCCCGGCAAGCCGCCGTCCGCTCAAGAACTGAGCCTCGTGATCGGTCAATCCGGATTGCGCCTCGATGAACCGATCATCATTGTCAACGCCAAGCGTGAGGCCTTCGACACCGGCCGTGCCGCTTACATCTACTGGCTCCTGAAATCGCTCGGAGCGACCGATCTCGCTCTCGTCAAGGGCGGTTTCGATGGCTGGAAGGAAGCGAATCTCGATGTCGTTGCCGAAACGGCGACCCTACCACCCTACAAGGCCGACCTGTTCATGGACCAAACCTGGTACGCGACCGGCAATGAGGTCAACGCCATCGCTTCCGGCACCGTCAAGGGAACGCTTCTCGATGCCAGGCCGGCAAAATTCTTCCGCAAGCTCTCTGATCTGGGCCTGCCGACCTCCACCACTCTTCCCGATGCGCAAAACAGTCCCGCAACGGCCCTGCACGTTAAAATCGGCACCGATACGACCCAGCAGCAGGATGGGATTAAGGTGCTGATGGATCTGAAGGAAAGTCGCGTGAACTGGGATAGTGAGACTGTCGTCAGCTTCTGCAACACCGGCGAACTCGGGGCGCTCAATTGGTTTTACGCATCGGAACTGTCTGGCATCGACAACGTCAAACTTTATCCTGAGAGCACCAAGGGCTGGGTGGCCAGTGGCCACCAACTCGTCCCTCCGTCAGACAGCTGATTTCCCTTCAGCGAAGCGCGGATGTCGCAAACAGCCCAGCAGTAGTTTCCCTGCATGTGCAGGATCGGGTAACTTCCGCCTGCCTGAAACCGCGATCCAATGCGCATACTTCTCTCCTTTTCCGCCCTCATGCTGTCCGTCGTGCTCCTGCAACTCAGTTCGGGGGCTATTGCGCCGCTTGATGCCCTCTCCGGTCTGCAGGAAGGCTTCACTACCACCGAAGTAGGTCTTCTCGGTTCCGCCCATTTCATCGGCTTCTTCGCCGGATGCTGGTGGGCACCGCGACTGATGGGGCGTGTCGGACACAACCGCGCCTTCGCTGCCTTTGCCGCCCTCGGGGCGATCGGTGCCTTGGCGCACCCGCTGCTGATCTCGCCTGTCGCGTGGTCGCTTATGCGGGTTATGACCGGGCTCTGCATCGCTGGTGCTTATACAATCGTCGAAGCCTGGCTTCAGGCCCGTCTCACCAATGCGTCACGCGGGCGCGTGCTTGGTGCCTACCGATTTTTCGATCTCTGTGCGTCAATGGTCGCCCAGTTGATGATCGGCTTTCTGGAGCCGGCGTCCTACGTCTCCTACAATCTTCTTGCCATCCTCTGCTGTGCTTGCCTGCTGCCGTTGATGCTCACAACGGCCCCGCCGCCAGTCATACCCGCAACGCCGCGTCTGCGTCCAATGATCGCCGTAAGGCTCTCACCTCTCGGGGCGGCAGGCGTCATTGTTGCGGGGATCTCCGGCCCTGCCTTCCGCATGGTTGGCCCTGTGTACGGTCAGGAAATGGGCCTCGGCGCCGACCAGATCGGCCTCTTCCTCGCCGCGGCGGTACTGGGCGGCGCACTCGCCCAATTTCCCGTTGGTTGGCTGGCAGACAAGTTCGACCGGCGCGTGATGCTCATCGGCATGTCAATTGCCGCTTGCATCGTGTGCATCGCACTGAGCAACTACTCGGGCACCAGCGCGCCTCTGATATTTGGCGGCAGCTTTGCCTTCGGGCTCACGTCGTTTCCGGTTTTCTCGATCTCTGCCGCTCACGCTTCCGACTTCGCCGAACCAGAAGAAATGGTCGAGCTTTCGGCTGCACTCATGTTCCTCTACGGAACCGGAGCCATCGTGTCACCCATAGTTGCTTCCGGTCTGATCGATCTGTTCGGGCCACCAGCAATGTTCCTGCTCATAACCGCGGGCCACGCAGCTCTAATCGCCTTTGGTCTTGTCCGTATGCAGAGCCGTTCCGCAAAGAAGCGCACGGCCTATCGCTACACTCCCCGAACCAGCTTCACCATCGGCCAGATCCTGCGCAGAAAACCTGCGGGCAAGTGACCGCACACAAGGCTTGGCGTTCGGCACCGTTTGGCAGGGATATCAACAGGAATCCGCCCGCATCCCACCGCCCCCAACAGAAAGCAATATTGGCGCCGCTCGGAATTTCGAAAAACCAGACCGCTCGGGGTTCCTGTAAGATACCATGCTACACTGCCCAGCCTGAGGTTCAAGGAGCCTCGCACGCGCAAAAAATCTCATCCGAGGACGTTTTCGTCCTCTTTCCAGCATAGCGAAAGGCGACAGGGCAGGCCTGATCATTGCGGCCTAGAGGCACCGGATCACGCCGCCTTCACGCGGCGAGATCCTGCTTGCTGTTTGGCGCCGGAAACATCAAGACAAGTAGTTGCGTCGACACCTCGTTCATCGGCGCACGAACTCAGCTTTTCTGTCAAACCTGTGCGCGATTGCGCACGGTCCTGCGAAACTTAGAAAATGAAGTCGCCGGCATCGAGTTGCGCCAGCGCCAGACCTTCTATCAACACACTGCCCTGTCCGCCGATTGCTCCGAAGTCGATCAGTACACCACCCACCGCAGATGAAGCGGCAGCGGAAACGGCCGCAAAATCAGTGGCAAAGTGGGACAAGTCGAGCAGGTCTGTACCGTTTTGCAAATCGGTGATCACATCGAAGCCTGCGCGGCGGAAGAAAAGGAACGTATCCGCACCGTTGCCCCCTGTCAGCGTGTCGTCGCCTACACCACCGGAAAGGATGTCGAGGCCGCCCCCGCCTTCCAGGACGTCATCACCGACCTGTCCACGCAGCGTGTCTCCACCACTGCCACCGAGCAAAGTGTCATTGCCGGCATTGCCATTGATAACGTCCGACCAGCCGCCGCCGTCGATAAAGTCATCACCGTCCCGACCGGCGATCGAATCTCGACCATTGCCGCCCTGCAAATCATCCGCGCGAATACCGCCAACTATGCGGTCATCACCATCGCCCCCGACAATCGAATTGGTGGCGCTCGCACTTCCATAAAGCCAACTGTCGCCGTCACCGCTATAAACGGTGCCACTCACGCTGCCTTCGCGTCCATCGTAGTGGCTGATGGCAAACATACGCACATTGCCGACCACTTCACCGATGTTGACGAAATCGCTTTCGCTGAAAATACTCTGGCCGCCAAAACGGATAGCATCGAAGGCGCCACCGGTGTCACCCGTCGCGATCAGGCCTGTGTTCACCACGGAGTGTAAGCCGGGAACAAGCCCGCCTCGGAAAAACACGCCCATCCCGGTCTCCGAAATAATCTCGCCGCTATTGACGACGGAATTGTCGACACCCGTGATGGTGACGGCATTATCGCTGGCGTAGATGTGACCGGAGTTGCCCACCGTGCCACCAAGGTTGCCTCGCAGGAAAACATTCCCCAAGATATCACCGGTGTTCTGCATGGCACCGGATACTCCATCAAGAAGAACATCGCCGGCAATTGCTCCGGAATTGTTCATATCAGCGACACCGGAGATGTAGATTGCCATATCCGATGCCGTGCTGATCGACCCGGTATTCACGAAATCGATGTTCGTCCCGGTCACCTCCACCGTGGTTTCCTCGCCGCTGATCAGACCATCGTTGACGATGCTTGAGTCGTCGCCTGTAAGCAGCAAACCGGCCCGTCCAACTAGATTGCCGCCATTATAGATGTCGGACTCATCGCCATTTACGGACATCGCAGCAGCTACACCGGCAAAGGTGAACTCCATCACAACATCACCGGTGTTACGCACGTCAATGTCGTCCCCACTCACCGAAATGCCCGTGGACCGGGCAACAATCGTTCCTGAATTGACCACGGATTCGACGTCGATCGCCGAAATTCCGGATCCGCCTGAGATGTGGCCGCTGTTGTTGACCGTCTCGATCAAGCCTCCCGTTATACTGCCGTTGACGAACAACCCTGCTCCCGTCGCTGCGATAGAACCGTCATTGGTTACATTCGCCCCCATGCCACGCACGAGGATACCTGTCCCTATGCCGGAAATCGTACCGGCGTTGATCACGGTCGGGTTGCTATAGGGCGACATGTGGTTGTCGATCCTGACGCCTGTGCCGTTGTGATATGCAATTGAACCATTGTTCACGAGATACATCGACGAACCACTGAGTTGCACGCCGGTGGCCCCTGAAACCGTCGCTCCCTCGGAGATGTTGATCCGCGTGTCAAAAGCGCTGCCACCCGCACCGGCAGTCACCGTGGCGATGCCGAGAAAATCACTAAAGATATCGCCGACCACATTAACCCGAACGTTATTGTAATCTCCGATGTCGAACGCCGTTCCCGAACCCGTTACTGTCGCAAACTGCTGCACGACATAGGTGTCCGAATTGGTGCTGACCGTGTAACCCGCGTTCGTTGAACCCGTAAGAATAACCGGCATGATAAATCCCCCACGATTAATGCCGCAAATGTACCGCCCGGCACGCAAATCGACATGGCCGGATGCTCTACTCGAAATTCAGGGCCCATAGTATTCCTGCCTGACTTTCGGCAGGCAATATTGCCCACCCGGACTTTCTACTTCGCCATACCCATCTTGAATGTAAGAATCCGCACAGCCCGTGGCAGTTGCGTGGCACGCTACTGCCTTGCCGCTCACCTCCCCACCCGATAGAAGCGGGACAACCCAATCCAAGGCACAAGTTTCATGTCCCGAATCCTCATCACATCGGCAATTCCCTACATCAACGGCATCAAGCACCTCGGCAATCTCGTCGGTTCGCAGCTACCTTCCGATGTCTACGCCCGCTTCTGTCGTGCGCAGGGCCACGAGGTCATGCACATCTGCGCCACCGATGAGCACGGCACTCCGGCGGAACTCGCCGCCGCCAAGGCCGGCAAGCCGGTAGCCGAATATTGCGCCGAGATGTGGAAGACACAGCGCGACCTTGCCGAGGGGTTCGGCTTGGCCTGGGATCACTTCGGTCGCTCCTCCAGCCAGCGCAACCACGAACTCACCCAGCACTTTGCCGGCCAGCTGGCCGAGGCTGGTCTTATCGAAGAAGTCTCCGAAAAGCAGGTCTACTCCCACGCCGACGGACGTTTCCTGCCGGATCGCTATATCGAGGGCACCTGCCCCAATTGCGGCTACGACAGCGCACGTGGCGATCAGTGCGAAAATTGCACGAAGCAACTTGACCCGACTGACCTGATCGAGCCCCGCTCCGCAATTTCTGGTTCCACCGATCTCGAGGTGCGTGAAACCAAACACCTCTATCTACGCCAGTCCGCCCTCGCAGGCGACCTGGAGGCGTGGATCGACAGCAAGAAGGACTGGCCGATCCTGACGACCTCCATCGCGAAGAAATGGCTGAAGGATGGAGACGGACTTCAGGATCGCGGCATCACACGCGATCTCGACTGGGGCATACCGGTGAAGAAAGGCACGGAGGACTGGCCTGGCATGGAAGGCAAGGTCTTCTACGTATGGTTTGACGCTCCCATCGAGTACATCGCAGCCACCGCCGAGTGGGCGGACGCGCATTCGGAGCCGGATTCCGCATGGCAGCGCTGGTGGCGGACGGACCTCGGCGCCGAAGATGTTCGCTACGTCCAGTTCATGGGCAAGGACAACGTCCCCTTCCACACACTCTCCTTCCCCGCCACGATCCTCGGATCAGGCGAGCCGTGGAAGCTCGTCGATTACATCAAGTCTTTCAACTACCTCAATTATCAGGGCGGCCAGTTCTCCACCTCCAAGGGACGAGGTGTCTTCATGGATCAGGCGCTGGAGATCCTGCCGGCTGACTATTGGCGCTGGTGGCTGCTGTCCAATGCCCCGGAGACCTCCGACGCCGAATTCACGTGGGAAAATTTCCAGACTGGTGTAAATAAGGATCTGGCGGATGTCCTTGGGAACTTCGCATCCCGTATCACTAAGTTCTGCCGCTCCAAATTTGGAGAGTCGGTTCCCGAGGGCGGCGAATACGGCGAAACCGAACTTGCGGTAATAGCTGAACTCGAAAAGCGTTTCACGGCTTACCAGAAACACATGGGCGCCATCGAGATTCGCAAGGCCGCAGCAGAACTGCGCGCCATCTGGGTAATCGGCAACGAGTACCTGCAGAGTTCCGCTCCGTGGGCCGTCTTCAAGGAGAACCCGGCGCAGGCCGCCGCCATAACCCGCTTCGCTCTCAACCTGGCCGCTCTTTACGCGACGATCTCAGAGCCGTTTATCCCCTTTGCCGCCGCCGACCTGCGCCGCTCACTGCGCAGCCGGTCCGAATGGCCCGCAAGCATGGAGGCCGCCCTTGGCGCACTGCCCGCCGGCCATGGCTTCGAAGTACCCGATAACCTGTTTACCAAGATCACCGATGATCAGCGTGAGGAGTGGGCAGCGCGCTTCGCCGGAGCCCGCTAAAGAGGAGCATCTTTCGCAAAAAGTTGCTGAAACTGACACAACTTCACCGTTTCGTGGGCCGGCGTCTCAAGCGTTGACAGGTGAAGGCACTGGGCCATGATCAACGCCATGAAATGGCTCTTCGCATTATTCGCACTACCCGCCACCGCCTTCGCGGAGTGCCCGCCCAATCCGGAGCAGGGTGATGCAACGGCCGAACAACTTACTCGGCTTATCGAGGCACCGAACGCTGAAGTTGCCAACGAGGCCGCGAATGCGCTGTGGCAACTCTGGTTCACGGCTCCGGATGCGAGGGCGCAGGATCTGCTTGATCGCGCAGTGGAGCGCCGCGATTCCTATGATTACGAAGCGGCGGAGAACCTGCTCGACGAACTCGTAAACTACTGTCCCGAATACCCCGAAGCCTACAATCAGAGAGCCTTCATCCGCTTCCTCCGAGACAAGTACGACGCGGCCCTATCGGATCTGGATCGCGTCATCGCTGCGCGACCCTATCACTTTGGCGCCCATTCCGGACGGGCGATGACGCTGATGCGGCAGGGCCGCATGACTTTGGCGCAGCAATCCCTGCGCCGCGCCGTCCGCATCCATCCCTTTCTGCGGGAGCGTTCAATGCTTCTGCCGGAGGCGGGAACACCGGCAGATGGAGACCTCTGAGAGCCGCTGTTAATCTGAGAGCCGCTGTTAACTTGCCGCTTGCACAACGTCCGTCCATACTTCTCCTATCCCGATCTGCCGGAAGGAGCATAAAATGGATATCCTCGTTCTCACCTGGTATGGTCTGATTTGCGGAATTCTCAGCATTCTGTCGCCGAACATCCGCCGAATGCCCTTCCGCTTTATCACCGGCGTCGCCGTAGGCGTGGTCAGCGCGTTGGTACTACCTTTGATTCTGGCACAGTTTTCCGCCTGACCTTAACGTTCAGCTTTCCCAACCAAGCCATGGCGCTACCAAGTACCCAACCACCGCTGTCAGTGCTGTCAGAAATGTGCCCCAGGCCACATCCGTCGCCACCATGCTCCACGACCATCCCTTGATCGTTGCCATATTGGTGGCCTCGTAGGTGCCATAGGCTAGGAAACCGAGCACCGCACCCTTCAGCGCAGCTTCTCCCAGCAGGCCCGCCCGCAAGGCCGGCACGGTTGCTAGGTACATGATGCCGGCGACATACAACGCATAGAACCCCAGCGCCGCTCCCATCTTGATCTCTTCACGCAGAAAAGCGCCAATATGTGTATTGAACAGCGGCGACATGACGGTGCGCAGCCAGACGGCATCAATGCCCAGAAAAGAGATCAGTGTAACAAGGTATATCCAGATCATGCTCACGGCTGGTCCTCCCAGCCAAAAGAAATAGGCCGTTTCCGGCAAAATCGAGCGAAAGATGCCCGCGTGGCCCGGGCAAATGAGCGCACCCGTCCGGCAGACGGCACGGTCGGCCGGTCATGCGATTCTCACTGTATCACCGCTTCCACTTTGCAACCGCGTCAGTCGCGCATCCGCACGCTCAAACAACTCACCATGCGTTTCGGTCTCATTCAGCATCACACCACTGAAAGAGGCGGTAAGCTGTCCAATCTTCTCACCGGTTTCCTGAGAGACCCAGTCTCGTTCCCGGAACGCCTTGCGGACCCGCTCGGCAATGGCAAAAGCCTCTCGGTCGTGGGTGTCTGGCAAGAGCACGGCAAACCGCGCCCCCTCGAACCGCGCAGCCACGCGGCTGCCCGTCAACTCCTTCTTCAATTCGTCGGCAAAGGTCACAACCACGTTGTCGCCAGCGGTCATTCCGTATGACTTCGTCACTTTCTCCAGTCCGTCGATGGCGGCCATCACCAGGCATACCCGCTGCTTTTTCTGCCGCGCCTCGAAAATCGCAGTCTGTATGTGGTCGTCCAGCATTCTCCGATTGGCGAGACCGGTCAGATAATCCGTGTTGGCATTGCGACGAGCCTCTATCAACTCGCTCTTCAGCTTCGCCACCTGTGCCCGGTTCTTCTCCAACTGCAGGCCCATCTTCTGGGCATTCACGATATGCTCCTGATTGGCCTTGTGAAGCGAGGCGATCACCGCTGAGACCTCCGCTTTCGACGTACCAAGAGAAAGCGATTGCTTCGCCGAGCGCAGCTTCCCCGAGAACATCGTGTGCGCCTTGATCTTTTCCTCGACCGCTTCTGAAACATCACCGATAGTTGCCGCCATCCGACTACCGATATCCACCATTTCGTCGCTCATCGCGCGCGGCGAAAGCTGTTCAAGATAGAGTGTGTTGAGCATATCGAGCGTAATCGGTCGGCCCGTGTTCATCGCCTTGTCGATCATCGTATTGATCACTTGGTTGTGGCGATTACAGTATGCAAACCACACGGCATAGGCGTTCGGGGTCAGTTCCGTCCCGTAGTGCTGCGCAAAGGCGATGGCCCGCGCAGACATTTCGCTCCCGCCAAGAAGAGCCTTTGCTCCATCAGCAGGCTTAACCCCGGAAACCTGTTTATTCATCCTCAAACCCTCGAAACTGCCCGCGGTCAGAAGTACCTTGCGCAAGTTTACGAAGTGTAAAATCACGGACGAAAACGTGAAAGATCGTGGTCAACTTAGGTGCCATCCGGCCGGGTTTGACACCGCCCGGATAGCGACCGTAATCACAGCCCCATGCACCAGCGCATGATCGCCTTCTGCGCGTGCAGCCGGTTTTCTGCCTCGTCGAAGATCACAGATTGTGGCCCATCCATGATTTCGGACGTAACTTCTTCCCCCCGGTGTGCGGGAAGACAGTGCATGAACAGCGCATCCTTGCGCGCCGCCGCCATCAGGGTCGCGTTCACCTGGTAGGGGCGCAACTGGTTGTGACGACGTTCACGGGCACTCTGCGGATCGTGCATCGACAACCACGTATCGGTGACGACCAAATCCGCACCGTCCACCGCGGTCATCGCATCACGCTCGATCTTCACGCTGCTGCCCTTTTCCCGCGCAAAGCCGACGGCATCCGCCGTCGGGTCCAGAGTCTCCGGACCAGTGAACGTGAAATCGAACCCGAACTGACCGGCCGCATGCAGGAAAGAGGCGCAGACGTTGTTGCCATCCCCTGTCCAGACAACCTTGCTCCCGCCGATTTTGCCCCGATGTTCCTCGTAGGTCATCACGTCGGCCATGATCTGGCACGGGTGGCTGGCATTGGTGAGGCCGTTGATGACCGGTACAGTGGCGTTCTCGGCCATCTCCAGCAGCGTGTTCTCTTCGAACGTACGGATCATGATCATGTCGACATAGCGCGAAAGTACCCGCGCCGTGTCGGCAATCGTCTCTCCATGACCAAGCTGCATCTCCGCTCCCGAGAGCAGCATGGTCTCCGCCCCCAACTGGCGTGCTCCCACATCAAAGGATACCCGCGTGCGTGTCGATGGCTTTTCAAAAACCAGCGCTACCATCTTGCCCGCCAGCGGCGCGTCCGCGTCCTTCTCGCCGGCGCCCATTCCTTCACGGGCTTCCTTGATCAGCTTCGCCGCATCGATCATGTTGCGCAGGTCGTCCGCATCCGTTTTGTGGATATCAAGGAAGTGGTTCATGTAACCACCTCCGCCTGCAGGCTCCGCGCCACTGTCTCCAAACGCGCCAGCGCCTCGTCCACCTCGGATTCGGAAATGTTCAGAGGCGGCAGCAACCGGACCACGTTGTCGGCTGCGGGCACGACGATAACCTTCGCATCGTACCCTGCTTTCACGACATCCGGAACCGGCTTGCGGCACATCAGTCCCAGCATCAGGCCGGAGCCCCGCACGCCCGCGAACACGTCCGGGAACTGTCCGGCAATGCCCTCCAAGCCCTGCCGGAACCGGCCGGAGAGGCGGGAGACGTTATCAAGAAACCCGTCTTCGGTCATGGTCTCAACCACGGCAATGCCAACAGCGCACGCCAGCGGGTTGCCCCCATAGGTGGAGCCATGAGTACCCAGCCCCATGCCATCGGCAGCTTTCTCCGTCGCGAGGCACGCACCCAGCGGGAAGCCACCACCGATACCCTTGGCCACGGCCATGATATCCGGCGTTATCCCGGCCCATTCGTGGGCGAACAGCTTGCCTGTCCGCCCCATACCGCATTGCACCTCGTCAAGGATCAGCAGTGCACCTGCCGCATCGCACAGTGCCCGCAGCCGCCGCAGGTCCGCTTCAGACATCGGGCGAATGCCTCCCTCACCCTGCACCGGTTCGACCATCACCGCCGCCGTGGCATCGCCTATGGTGGCTTCCACGGCATCCAGGTCACCCCATGCGACATGCCGGAAACCGGGCAGGGTCGGGCCAAACCCTTTCACCATCTTCTCCGAGCCGGCCGCCGCGATCCCGGCACTGGAGCGGCCATGAAAGGAGCCCTCGAAACAGATGATCTCAACCCGCTCCGGCTGGCCGTTATGGCTGAAGTGTTTGCGTGCCATCTTCACCGCGCACTCAACAGATTCCGTACCCGAATTGGTGAAGAAGACTGTATCCGCAAAGGTGTTATCGACCAGCAGGTCCGCCAGCTTCTGCTGGTTCGGTATCTGGTAGAGGTTGGAGGTGTGCCACAAACGTCGCGCCTGCGCTTCCAGTGCTGCCACGAGACGCGGGTTCGCATGTCCGAGAGCGTTCACGGCAATGCCGGCCCCCAGATCCAGAAAGCGTTCGCCGGTCTCGGTTATCAACCAGGGCCCTGAGCCTTCCACAAAGGAAAGCGGAGCCCGTGCATAGGTCGGCAGTACGGGCGTAATCACACCAAATCTCCTCCAGTTGCCGGATGAGTTCCGGCCAGAAAATCAAACCCCGGCGCTCATGCGCCGGGGAAAACCTCTCATGGCGCAAGGCTGCCGCCAAGTCAATTGGAGAGGGAAAGTCCCCTTACGCCGGTATCTCGAACCCGGTTTTATCGGAGCAGTGCGGAATGGCTACGCTGCAGACAATTTAGTGGGGAATGCCCAGCTCTACTTTGCATCACCCGCAGCATGAGCGCGCAGCACTTCCAGCGATACCATCCGCAAAGAGGCGGCGTGTGTCGCCTCCAGAACCACTTTCGGCGCCGCATCCGCTTCATAGGCTTCCACCCAGCGTGGCAGGCACAGGCACCATCTGTCTCCCGGCTTCAAGCCGTCAAAGCCGAACTCAGGACGTGGCGTGATCAGGTCGTTACCGCGCTGATAGCTGAACTCTAGGAACCGCATCGTCATCACCGCGCACACAGTGTGCTGACCGGCATCCGCCGGACCGGTGTTGCAGCAACCGTCCCGCCAAAACCCCGTCATGGGCGTGGTGGAACATTGCTCCAAGGGCTGGCCTAGAACGTTCAGCCCCGCCATCTGTCCGCTCACGTCACTCTGCGCCATAGCCAGTCATCTCCAGATAACCGAGCCCCGTATGGCTCCCCTCAACCGTCACCGGTCCCTCCCAATAGGGGAACACTGTCGTCATGAAAGCAAGCGGGTTCAACGCACCGACAGTGATATCCAGCTCCCGCTCCGGCCATTCCAGCCGCCACCGCGTCGGGATCGTTCGCCCTTCCACCTCGGTCTCGGCCACCACCGTGAATGCCATTTCACCGTTGGGAAGCAAGCTGGCGCTGCCGTCCGCTTCGATCCATGTTCCTGTCGTGTAAGTTCCGCCGCCACGCAATCGGTAGGCCATCAACTTGGTGCCGTCCCCGAAATGCAGGCTGAACCAGTCCCACCCGGTTTGATCTGATGCCAGAGGCTGGGAGGACCATTCTCTGTCCAGCCAGGCTGTGCCGCGCACTTGGCGCTGCTCTCCGTCCAGCACCACCGTCCCCTCCAGTGTGTAGTGCGGCTGGCTGTAGTAGTAGCTCGCCTGCCCGATTTCGGATTTGACGCTGTAACCGGCATCTCCCTGCAACACGAGTGGCCCTTCGGCCATCAGCGCCACGTCATATGCAAAGTCCGTGCCCGAAGCCCGCAGCCGCAGCAGATCCACTCCGCTACCCTTGCCCACCATTTCCCAATCGTCGATGAAGGCCCGGAAGGGCCCGGCCTCCACACCGGCTTGCCCAATGCCACCTCGCGCGAAAGTCTCGCTAACCCGGTGCATCGTCGCGGTCGTCACAGCCGCGTGGCCCATCCAGATCTGTCGGCTCGCCCAACCCTCGATGTCTTCGCCCGGACGCGTTGCCTGACGGAAAAGCGTCCACTGTAGGCCAAGCGGCGCACCTTCGGCGTCTTCCATGTTGGCGGTGATATACCACCACTCGATCCGGTAGTCGGGATGCGGCTGATGATCCTCCGGAAACGTCAACACCCGGCCGGGCACCACCTGGCCGTATTCCTCCGCCGCTTCGCTCAAACCGCCATATCCCTGCGCCAGCGCGGGTCCGGCCAGCAAGAGCGCTAAAATCGTGACGAGAATTTTAACGCTCATGGGAAAACAACCTCAGCAGATCCGCCGGCGACATTCTTGCCAACCGCGCTGCCGGGATGAAACTCGCCAACGCCGCCACGGCCAGCGCTAAGGCCATAAGTCGCGCCCACTGGCCAGGAAACGGATACACCGGCAGCATCCACCCAAAGGCCTTTACATTGATCACATGGGTCAGCACCCACGCCACCGTCAGTCCCAGCGGGATTGCAAGCACCGCCGTGAACAATGCCAGTGCCAAGGATCGAACCATTTCCAGCCCCGCCAGGCGTCGCCGCGTCATGCCCAGAGCCCAGACAGGCGCCAGATGCGGCAGCCGCAGAGTCGCCAGCGTCAACAGGCTGGTGAACAGCGCCAACCCGGCGACCGCCAGCGTCAACGCGTTCAGGGCCACAGTGACGGCAAAGGTCGTTTCAAAGATACGTCGTGAAACAGCCTTAAGGGCCGCCTGATCGACAAGTTGCGCCTCCGATAGCGCGAATTTCTCCACCAGCGCCGCCTTCAGCGCCGGCACTTCCGTGGCAGTCACCCGCACGCCGAACCGGCGGTACTCCACATCCTGCCAACGTGCCAGCAGTGCAGGCATTGCCACCATCATCTGCCCGGTCGGGTTGCCATAATCCGGATATACACCGGCCACCTCCAGTGCCCAGTCGTCCCGTGGCGTCGGCAGGACCAATGTGGCCCCCGGTACCAGAGAAAACCGCCGCGCCATTTGTTCGCTGATCAGCACGGCATCGCCTTCTGCCACCCGTGCCCATGGGCGCGCCACCGCCGCCAGCATTGGCCAGTTGTCGCGATAGGTTTCATGATCTCGAAACCCGTAGACGAATACCGGAAAGCCCTCGTATCGCGTCTCCACATTGCGGATCGGCAAAATCGCCTCAACCTCCGGCTCCGCCTCCAGTGCCGCCACAAGAGCTTCGCCCTGTTCGTCGCTCTCTGCATAGACGTAGAGTTCCGACGCTAGCCGCTTGTCCAGGTACCCGAGGAAAGTTTGCCTGAACCCGTCCACCATCGTGCCCACCCCGATGTTGACCGACAACGCCAGCAAAAGCGCCATTAACGCCAGCGACAGTCCACCGAGTTGTGCCCGAGTGTCGGCCCAGAACCATTGCGCCTCCGCCGAAACCGCCATCTTCCCGAACCACGCAATCACCAACGACAGCAAGCTTGGAAGCAATAGCGCCGCTGTCATCAGCACTGCCCCCATCAGCACGAACCCGGCCAGAAGGCTGCCGCCTAAGCCCGCCGCCAGCGCCACTAACGCCAACACCGCCGCCATCCCCCTCTGTACCCGCTGTTGCCGTTTTTCGGCTCCGTGCCAAGCCTCTGCGCCCGCAGGCGCAAGTATCGGTAAATGGGCCGCCTTCCACAGGCTGGAGGCGGCCGCCACCCCAGCCCCACCGAGGCTGATCGCCATTCCGGCCAGCCACCAGAGCGGCGACAGTGACAGGGAGCCTGCCACCTGCGCGCCGTAAAGCCCTTGTAGGCTCGCCGCCACGTCCGGCAACAGTGTGGCCGCGATCACATAGCCCATCGCCGTCCCCGCAAACCCCGCCACTAGCGCCAATGCTCCAAGTTCCACCACCAGCGCTGCCAGCAATCGCCCACGGCTCACACCCAGTGCCCGCAACGTGCGAAACAACGGCCGCCGTTGTTCGAACGCCAGACCAATCGTGGCATGAACAATGAAGTGACCAACCACGAACGACAGCAATCCGAACGCTGTCAGGTTCATATGAAAACTTTCGGTCAGGCTCGCCAGTTCTGGCACGTCACGTGGCAGTGTCTCCACCAGTCGTGTCGCCGTTATCTCGGATAGCGGCAATCGCGACGGTTTCTGCTCAGGCATCACAATCAGCCGCGAAATCTCGCCCTCGCGTCGGAGCACCCCCTGAACAAAACCGATATCGCCGACGAGCGTGCCTTCCGGCAGTGACTCAACCGATCGAAGCGATGGGAGGTCCGCGCCACTCAGGGCCGCCACTGTCGTCGGTCCTCCGAAAATCCGGTAGGGCGGAGCCAGAAATGCCACCAGATCGGCGCCTTCCTCCAAATCGTCCGTCCCCAGCGTGCCTGGCGGCAGGGTAAGGGGGTCAATCCCGATGAGCCGATAATCTCGACCGTCGAAACTGAATTCTCCTTCCAGTACCGGCGAGACCCGCCACCCGGCACGCCGCAAGGCCACATAATCCACTTGCGGCAACGCTGCGCCGCCCGCAACCGCGATGCTTGCGAACCGATCCGCACCAAGCAGCGCAGACGCCCGCGCGTAACTCGCTCTCGCCTCGGCGTTCAGAGCCTGTACACCGGACCACAGCGCCGTCGCGGTCGCCAACCCCAGCAACAGCGCCAGCGCCTGCCAGGGCCGCCGTTTCCAGTGCCCCAACAGGGCGGCCAAAACCCACCGTGTCATTCGGACAACCGCCCGGCGCGCAAACTGACAATCCGGCTCAGTCGCGGCGCAAGGCGCGTGCTGTGGGTCACCATCAGCAACGTCGATCCGGTTTCTTCCACCAGTTCCTGCATCGCCGCCAAAACGGCATCGCCAGTCGCCTCATCCAGATTGCCGGTCGGTTCGTCCGCCAGCAGCAGCTTCGGCCGCGCTGCCAGCGCCCGCGCGACCGCAATTCGTTGTGCCTGGCCGCCAGACACCTGCTCCGGATAGCGACTCAGCATCTCTGTCAAACCCAGTCGTTCAGCTAGCGCTGCGCACCAGTCGGCGTCATACCTCCCTGCCAACCTTGCCTGAAAGGCGATATTCGCGGCTATATCGAGGCTTGGTATCAGGTTGAACTGCTGGAAGATCAGCGCAACGTCCTGCCGTCGGTATTCAGCTCGCGCCCGCTCGCCCATACCGGTGATCTCGATGTGATTCACCTGTATGAGACCGGCGTCAGGCGCATCCAGCGCGGCGATCAGGTGCAGCAACGTGCTCTTGCCGGAACCGCTCTCACCCACCAGCGCCACCGTCTCGCCTGCCGCGACCGACAGCGAAACACCATCAAGCACTTTGACCGTCCCGTAGCGCTTGGTGATGTTGACAAGATCAAGCATGTCCGCTCCCGTTTCACCGCTTCTGCACGATAGGTCGCGCGTTCGGCAACTCAAGCGCGGCGGTGTCGCAGCAGCGAACCGTCGGTCACCCCGATCACGGATCCGGCGAACGCAGCGCCGCGCGGAATTGCGCTTCCGTCACACGATACTCGACGTTCTCGGCCTCTTCGGTTCGGCCGGCGGAACCGGCCGTGCCCCGTCCGATCTCCTCATACCCCAGCTTCCGCAATACCCTGCCAGAACCGGGATTGTCGGCGAAATGGTCTGCGAACAGTTCCGCCAATTCAAAACGCCGAAAACAGAAATCGAGGAAAGCCCGCATGGCTTCCGTCGCCATCCCTTGGCCCCAGTACGCCGGATCGAGAAAGTAGGCCACTGTCGGCGGCTCCCCGCCCATACCGACAATCCCCACCAGTTCTCCGCCGCGCAAGCAAATGCCGAGCCGGAATCCTAGTCGTCCACGCCACTGTGATTGTTCCACCCAAGCCCGCGCATCTTCCGCTGGCCAGGGCGACGGCACGCTGGTCATCATCCGCGCCACCTCCGGCCTGCCACCAATGCGACAGAGGGAAGTTACATCGTGACGTGTAAGGGGGCGTATCTCCAGCCGCTCCGTCAGCAGTGGCAATCTCAGTGCGTCAGTCGACGGCACTGCCATCGCGCCGATAGGTTCCCTCGGGCAGGTTCAGTGCCGTTCGCAGATCGTTGAACTGGCTCAGCGACAAGGTGATGACCCGTTCTTCCTCGGTATCGTCGTCGACCTGCATGATCGTGACCTGATCATCAAACAGGGTCACAACCACATCCTCGCGCAGCGGCGCCTTCCCCTCATCGATCAGAGTGATGACGCTTGCGTCGAAGTCATGTTCATTGGTGAACATCGCTCGTCAGCGGCTCGCTGTCTTGCGATCCCGCCTGGAGGACATTGGCTGAAACGCCACACCCACATGCGTCTCGCAATAAGGTTTGCCGGGCTTGCAGGGATGACCACAGAACCAGAACTCTTCGGTCGCCGGATCTCCGATCGGCCATTTGCAGGTCCGTTCGGTCAGTTGCATCAACGACAACTTGCGGGCCTTCTTCTCCAATTCCAGCAGGTTGGCCCGTGTTTCTTCCGAAATCTCGGAATTCGACGGCTGGGGCGGCAAGGGCTGGCCGGCGACGATCAGCGGCTTGTTCGGGCGCTGAGTCTGCTGTGGCGCGGGCTTCGTTGCCGCCTCCGCAGCCGGTTCCGCAGCCTTCGCCGGGGCCTCCTTGGCCGCCGGCCGCGGCTTGGCCTCCGCCACAGCGGCGGCGGGCTTTTCTTCCTTCGTTGCCGTCTTTGCTGGTGCGGACCGGTTGGAAAGCCCAAGTCGGTGCACTTTGCCGATCACCGCATTGCGCGTTACGCCGCCAAGTTCTTTGGCGATCTGGCTCGCGGATTTACCTTCCGACCACATGGTTTTCAGGGTTTCGACACGCTCATCAGTCCAGGACATGGGGCCTCTCAGGGGATATTGGCAATTTCCGGCAACGGCCACTAGGTATAATCCCTGCCCCGCCCGGGAACAAGGGGCAGGTGCCAGACCTCGGCAATCAGGCCGGTATGCCGCCCCCATCCATGACAGCACACTTCAAATCGTTTCCAGCCTGAACTTCAGGAACGGCACACCCTTGTAATTCACCTGCCCTATCGGCCGCGCCCCCAGCCGTTCAAGCCCGCGAATGCGAGACCGGGACGGAGGCAAGAGAAATGTGACAAACGGGATGCGGGCATCGGCCCGCGCGAGATCAAGCGCCTTGCAGGCAATTCGTGGTCCCAGTCCGAACCACTCCGGCCGCAGCACGAGGCCGAAATCCCACTCATCTCCTTCTTTCTGAAATCCGCCCCAGCCCACATACTCCTCGTCCGCAAAGAACGCCCAATGCCCAAGCCCGTCGGCATCCCAGCAAGCCTCCTTTGCCTCCACGAAAGCCGCCACCCGCGCAGCATCCCATTGGAATGTCATCAACGGCATGTGTTCGGCCATCCGCGGATCGGACATGTGCACAAGAATGTCCGCCTGCGACACTTGCCCCAGACGGCCAAAGCTCAGACGTCCTTCTTCTGGCATCGTTTCACTCCGGTCCGGTCGCTCCATCCGCGCATCGACACCCGATAGAACCGGGCCGGTCAATCTTCTGCCTGGCAACAGTCCTTCAAGTCTGCGTGTGTCGACCGCCGGCTACCGAGCAAGTACCCGAACTCGTCTGTCATCACTTGTCATTCTACTTTCATTTGACACCGGGTTTCGCCCGCCTATGGTTCCCGGAATCGCCGCATCGAGCGGCACAGAGGGGTATGAACATGCGCATCGCAGTCCTTGGCGGAGACGGTTTCGTAGGCTGGCCAACAGCCCTCCACCTGTCTGATCTCGGCCATCATATCGATATCGTCGACAACCTTTCCCGCCGTTGGATAGACACCGAACTCGGTGTCCAATCGCTGACACCGATGGATTCGATCCAGGAGCGTTGCCGCATCTGGCGCGAGGTATCGGGCCGCAAGATCAACTTCCACCTGCTCGACCTCGCCAAGGAATACGAGCGCGTGAAGGCGTGGTTGCTGGAGCATAAGCCCGACGCCGTGATCCACTTCGCAGAACAGCGTGCCGCGCCCTATTCCATGAAGTCGGATCGTCACAAGGTCTACACCGTCTCCAACAACGTGAACGCCACGCACAACCTGCTGACGGCACTGGTGGAAACCGGCATCGACGCGCATCTCGTCCATCTCGGCACGATGGGTGTGTACGGCTATTCCACCGTGGGCGCCGCCATCCCAGAAGGCTACCTGCCCGTGCAGATCGAGACGATGGATGGCGCGAAGGCCGAGCAGGAAATCCTCTATCCCACCCGGCCCGGCTCCGTCTATCACATGACCAAGAGCCTCGATCAGATCCTTTTCCAGTTCTACGCCCAGAACGACGGGCTGCGGATCACCGATCTGCATCAGGGCATCGTCTGGGGCACGCATACCGAGCAGACGCGCCGCCACGATCAGCTCATCAACCGTTTCGACTACGATGGCGATTACGGCACCGTGCTGAACCGCTTCCTGATCCAGGCCGCCATCGGCTACCCGCTCACCGTTCACGGCACCGGCGGGCAGACCCGCGCCTTCATCCACATCCAGGATAGCGTGCGCTGCATCGAGCTTGCGCTGAACGACGCGCCGCAGGCGGGCGAGCGCGTGCGCATCTTCAACCAGATGACCGAAACCCACCGCGTCCGCGATCTGGCCGAGCGCGTGGCCGGGCTCACGGGGGCCAAGGTCGCCTACCTGCCGAACCCGCGCAAGGAAGCGCCGGAAAACGACCTCGTGGTCAAAAACGACCAGTTCCTGAACCTCGGCCTCAACCCGACGACGCTGGAAAACGGCCTCCTGTCGGAAATCGTCGAGATCGCCCAGAAATTCGCCCACCGCATCGACCGCAAGCGCGTCCCCGCCGTCTCCGCCTGGACGAAGGAAATCGCCGGCGGCCTCAACACGGATCCGGAGGACACGCGCCTGAAGTCCGTGTCGTGACGGGAGGAAAACGAGGCGGCAGCGCAACGCTCACTCCGAAGACCCTCCGCCCGAGCCAGTCCCCAGGCACGGAATCAAGGCGCGGTACGCGCCGCCGTGCCAGCGCCGTCCCGCCCCACCGGGGCGGCGCTTTGGCGACCTTCGCATTGGGAACAAACGTTCCAGTATTTGGCGGGCGTAAAGCGCACAAACCGAACGAAGCAGCGCCCCCCCGACGGGCCGGCGCTCGCACGGCTTCGGCAATTGTTGCGCTTGGGGCAGGAGTGAAGAATTCGCGCGTCTTGTTTATGTGCCCCGCCTGTTCCGGAGTTTTGATCTCGCCCATGCTCCGGCCCCGCAAGGAACACCCCTGAATGCCCGCGCTCGACCCCGCGACCCCGGCCAAGAGCCGCCACGCCTACGTTACCCTCGTCACCAACGAGGGCTATGTCACCGGCGCGGAAGCCCTCGTCCGCTCGCTCACGCTTTCCGGCACGAAAGCCGATATCGTCACCCTCCACACCGAGGCCGTGACGCCCGCGCAACTCGCCCGCCTCACCGCCCTCGGCGCGCGCACCATCCGCACGGACCTGCTGGACACCTCGCCCGAATTCAACGCCGCCCACGCGCGGCAGGAAATCCACGGCCGCAACCCCTTCACCAAGGGCAGCAAACCGCCCTTCCACACCCCGCTCGACAACTTCGCCAAGCTCCGCCTCTGGCAACTGACCGAATACGACAGCGTGGTTTTCATCGATGCCGACGCCCTCGTCCTGCAAAACTGCGACCGCCTGTTCGCCTACCCCGAATTCTGCGCGGCCCCCAACGTCTACGAGAGCCTCGCCGATTTCCACCGCCTCAACTCCGGCGTCTTCACCGCGAAACCCTCGCAAACCACCTTCGCCGCCATGATGGCCGCACTCGATACCCCCGGCGCCTTCTGGCGTCGCACGGATCAGACCTTCCTCGAGAGCTTTTTCCCCCACTGGCACGGCCTGCCCATCTTCTACAACATGCTGCAATACGTCTGGTTCAACATGCCCGGCCTCTGGAAATGGGAGGATATCCACATCCTCCACTACCAGTACGAAAAGCCGTGGCAGAGCCCGCACCCCAAAGCGCAGGAACTGGCCCCCCTCATCGACCTCTGGCACGCCTTCGCGGGCGATGGCACGGTGCCCGAAATCGCCGCCATGCCGAACCCGGAATTGCGGCCATGAAGCTCGCCGTCACCGGCGGCACCGGCATCGCGGGCCGCTTCATCGTGGCCGAAGCGCTGGCAGCGGGCGACGATGTCACCATCCTCTCCCGCACCCCCGCGCTCGGCCTTCGCCACATCCCCTACAGCCTTACCGGCCCCGCGCCGGACCTCTCGGGCTTCGATGCCATCGTCCACGCCGCCTTCCAGCACATCCCCGGCCGCTACCGGGGCGGAGAGGGTGACGACCCGGCAGGCTTCCGCGCGGCCAACCTCGCCGGCACCCTCCGCCTGATCGAGGCCGCCGAAGCCGCCCGCCTCTCCCGCTTCGTTTTCCTCTCCTCCCGCGCCGTCTACGGCCCGAAAGTACCGGGCGAGACGCTGACCGAGGCGACGCCCACCGCACCAAACACCCTTTATGGCGAGGTCAAGAAAGCTGCCGAGGATGCCCTCACCGCCAGCTCTCTCCCCACCGTTTCACTCCGCGCCACGGGCATTTACGGCACCGGCCCGGCGAACAAATGGAGCGAGCTCTTCGCCGCATTCGCGGGCGGCAAGGAAATCACCCCCCGTATCGGCTCTGAAGTTCACGGAGCTGACTTGGCCGCCGCCGTACGCCTTGCCCTTACCACCCTGCCCGCCGGCACCTACAACGTCTCCGACATCCTTCTGGATCGCCACGATCTCCTTAAAATGTGGTCCGAAACCACCGGGACAAACGGAACCTTGCCGCCTCCTGCTCCTTCCGGATTTAACGAAATGGACACGACCCGTCTCCGCGCCGCCGGCTGGCAACCGGGCGGTCAGCAGCGCCTACTCGACACACTGAAGGAAATCGCCGGGATCAGGCCCGATCATGAATGATGTGGGCAACCTGCCCCACCCAGCAAATCAAATCAGGGCCACGGTAACCGAGTGACAGTGTAGACTGTTGCAAGATCCGCCATTCGGGCCAGTTGTTCCGCCCCGCGCCGCGCCTCCACCGTGTCCAGCGGGCCGACAAAGATCCGCCGGCCCAGCTTCGGCGCACCGACGTCCCTCACCCGGTAACCAAGGTCAGTGAAAAACTTCTTCAGCACCGCCGCCTGTCCGTTGGAGCGTACCATGCCCGCATGAAGGTACTCCGGTTCTGCCAGCCGCCCCACACCATTTGCGTCGAACCGCTGTCCCAGCCGCGCAGCCTCTGCCAGCCCATCAAGATCCTCATAGCAATTCAGCCCGCGCAACTCGCCTTCCATGGCAAAGCGGAAATCCGGCCCCGGATTCGCGTCGCCGATCACCCGTTGCACGATCGCGCTTTCCGTTGGCCGCGCGAAAATCACTTCACGGTCATATCGCTCGAACGCCGCCACACAGCGCGCCCGCCGCTCCGTTTCACTGATTTCCGTCGTGCAACCACCGATCAGAACCAGCACCAGCAAACCCGACATCCAACGCATGGCATCCTCCTTTTCATCCTCAAACATAGCGCAGCCAGCACCGTGTTACAGGTTTACGCCTGCGTGGGGTCACTTATTCGCAAAGCACAGCAAATCGAAAAAACGCAACAGCCACCATCATTTGCAAATTTCCGATTCAGCTTTGCCATCCTTCAGGCTAGAACCGCTGCAGATAGCTGGAGTTGACCAATGGAGAAATCCGCCGCCATGAAGCGAGACTGGATCGCCACCGCCCGCACCCTGTCCGAGGCGCTGCCCTATCTCCAGCGATATGACGGTGCAATCGTCGTCATCAAATTCGGCGGCAACGCCATGGGCGATGACGAAGCAATGGAGAGCTTCGCCCGCGATATCGTGTTGATGAAACAGTGCCGCCTCCAGCCCGTCCTCGTCCACGGCGGCGGGCCCATGATCAATACAATGCTGGACCGTCTCGCCATTCCGACGGAATTCAAGGGCGGCCGCCGCGTCACCACACCGGATGTCATGGAAGTGGTGGAGATGGTGCTGTCGGGCTCGGTCAACAAGCGCATCGTGCAAGCCATCAATGCCCAAGGCGGCAAGGCCGTCGGCCTGTCCGGAAAGGATGCCAACCTCATGATCTGCGATCGCCTGCCCGGACCGGGCGGGGAAGATATCGGCCTCGTCGGGAACCCCAAGAAGATAAACCCAGCGGTGCTCAAGTCCTTCCTCGACAGCGATTTCATCCCGGTTGTCGCCCCGCTCGGCGTCGGCGAACACGGCGAAACCTACAACGTCAACGGCGATACCGCCGCCGGTGCTATTGCCGCCGCCATGCACGCCGACCGTTTTCTGCTTCTCACCGACGTCGCCGGCGTCAAGGACAAGGACGGCGATGTGATCACCCATCTCACCGCCGATCACGTGCGCAAGCTGACGGAGGACGGCACGATTTCGGGCGGCATGATCCCCAAAACGGAAACCGCGCTCGCGGCATTGGAGGGTGGCACACGCGCCGTTGTAATTCTCGACGGCCGCACTCCCCATGCCTGTCTGCTGGAATTGTTCACCGAACACGGCGCAGGCTCGCTGATCAGGCTCTGAACAACATAGCCTCACAGCACCTGGTCCCGCTCCTGCCCTGCCGCTCGACAAATACGATCCGGCACACGGGAACCTTTCACCTCCGCTGGCGTTACCTCCTGTGAACTGAACAGCAGCACGCAGCGGTAAAACGGATGCTGGAAACTTTGACAGGGAAACTATTTGCCTGCCGCTGCGGTCGGTTGATTTCCCCATTCCGATCAGATGTAACTCCTGACGCACCGCCTTTGTGGCACACTAGGGGGCGGGCAACGAATGGATGATTTTCAAAGCCTTGGCGACACTGTCGACCGATTGAGAAAAATCTCCCAAGGCAGTGAGGCTGTCTCCGCCGATGACGTGACCAAAGCCCTCGGCGATCGCGGCATACTCCCCATCATTTTCACCGTTGCCTTGGTGGCAGCGACTCCCCTGTCGGGCATCCCCGGCGTCTCGGTTGTCTGCGGCCTTCTCATTGCCCTGTTCTCGTTCGAACTTATCTTCGGTTTCAGCCAGGTCTACCTTCCGTCGCGTTTCAGGCGTCGCTCTATTGAGGCCGAAAGGCTCAGCGGTGCGCTCGAACGGGTGATGCCCGTACTCGAATGGCTGGATCGGCATACCTCACGCCGGTTGTCCTTCCTGTTCCATCGGCCCGTCGTCTGGATCCCACAGGTGCTGTGCCTGTTCACCGGTATGGCCATGCCTATGCTTGAGGTCGTGCCCTTTTCGTCTTCAATCGGCGCCATTGGTGTATGCCTGCTCGTCGTTGCCATGATGACTGGCGATGGCTTGTTTTTCCTGCTGGCAATCCTGCCCTATGCCGGGCTTGCCTACTTCGTAAGCCGGGTCATCGGATGAAGCGAGGCTGCCTGATCGGCGTAACTCTCTGCCTTGCAGGCTGCGGTGGTCCGCAATCCGTACTTGATCCCGCCGGTCGGGATGCTGAAGTGCTGGCCAACCTGTTCTGGGTCATGCTCGCAGGTGCCGTGGTGCTCTGGCTTTTGATCAACGGACTGATCCACTACGTCACCCGCATCGCCCCCCGTCCTCTCGGCAAACGCCACGCCGAAACGCTGATTATCGGCGGAGGAGTCGTCTTCCCCACGGTCGTCCTCGCCGCATTGCTGACCTATGCGCTGTCGGAAATGCCCAGCCAGCGCGCTCTCGGCGAAGGGTTGACCGTCCACATCACCGGTCACCAGTTCTGGTGGCGGGTGGAATATCTACCTGATGGAGCGGAAGAACCTGTCGTCTCTGCCAACGAAATCCGCCTGCCGACAGGAAGCCGGTCCGAACTGCAACTGGATGCGGACCGGGTCATCCATTCCTTCTGGATCCCTGCCCTCGGAGGCAAGACAGATATGATACCGGGCCGCCGAACCCGCATGTCGCTGGAGCCGACCTTGCCCGGAACCTACCGCGGCCAATGCACGGAGTTCTGTGGCGACGGCCACGCGTTCATGGCTTTCGGTGCCGTCGTCATGACGCCCGAAGACTTCTCCGCTTGGCTGGAAGCGGAGGCCGCACCGGCCATGCCGCCAGAATCCGCCGAAGCCCGGCGCGGCGCGGCGGCGTTCCTCTCCGAAGGCTGTGGTGGCTGTCATGCAGTCCGCGGCACAGTCGCCGCAGCGCAGGTCGGGCCGGACCTGACCCACCTTGCAGCCCGCAGCACGCTTGCCGCCGGGATCCTGCCGATGGAACGCGCGGCCATCCGTGAATGGATCGCCGCGCCGGAAGATTTCAAGCCCGGCGTGGAAATGCCTGGTTACGATCACCTCCCGCCGGAGGACCTCGACGCCTTGGCGGCCTATCTCATGGGGCTCAGATGACCGATAAGCATGATCCGAACGTGCCCGTCGGCGAACCGGTGCCGGAAGCCAGCCCCAGTGGCATCTATCCGCCCACCCAGGAAATGCTGGATCAGCCGGTTCCCGAAAATCTCCGTCGCGCCCGTGCCGAAGAGTTGCGCGCCGCATGGGAAACGCCGCGCGGCTGGCGATACATTTCCGCTGTGAACAACACCGAGGTCGGGGTCTGGTACGCACTTACTGCCTTCGGCTTCATGCTGTGTGCCGGGGTGCTGGCACTGCTGTTGCGCGTTCAACTGGCGGTGCCCGAGAATGATTTTCTAGATGCCGACCGGTTCAACCAGTTCTTCACGATGCATGGTTCGGCGATGATGTTTCTTTTCGCCGTGCCAATGTTCGAGGCAATCTCGATCCTGCTTCTTCCCGGCTTTCTCGGCGCGCGCGACATGCCATTCCCGCGGCTCTCGGCCTATGGCTACTGGTCGTTCCTGATCGGCGGCATTTTCGTGCTCGGTTCAATCCTGTTCGACTCTTCACCAAAATCCGGCTGGTTCATGTATCCGCCGCTGGCAACTGAACAGGAGGGCGTGGGGCCGGACATCTGGTTGCTCGGCCTCTCGTTCATAGAGGTCGCCTCCATTGCCGCCGCCGTGGAACTGATCGTCGGCACCGTCAAATGTCGACCGCCGGGAATGCGGATCAACCTCATGCCACTCTATGCCTGGTACGTGCTGGTCGTCGGCGTGATGATCCTCTTCGCCTTTCCGCCGCTCATTGCTGGCGATTTCCTTTTTGAATTGCAACGCTCGATGGACTGGCCTTTCTTCGACCCGGACCGGGGCGGCGACCCGCTCCTCTGGCAGCACCTTTTCTGGATTTTCGGACATCCGGAAGTCTACATCGTCTTCCTGCCCTCAATCGCCATCGCCGCTATGGTGGTGCCGACTGCTGCCCAACGCCCGATCGTCGGCTATTCGTGGATCGTGCTTTCCGCCGTCGGCGTCGGTTTCCTCAGCTTTGGCCTGTGGGTCCACCACATGTTCACGACAGGCCTGCCCAATCTCTCACTTGGCTTCTTCTCGGCCGCATCGGAGGCAGTGGTAATTCCGACCGGCGTGCAAATTTTCGCCTTCGTCGCTACCCTGATGGTCGGCCGGGTGCGCACCAGCCCTCCCATGCTCTGGATTGCCGGAGCGCTGGCGATCTTCACCATGGGCGGTCTGACAGGCGTGATGATCGCCATTGCTCCCTTCGACTGGCAAGTCCACGACACCTACTTCATCGTCGCCCATCTTCACTACACGCTGTTCGGCGGAATGGTGTTTCCGATCATCGGCGGCATCTATTACTTTTACCCCTTCATCACCAAGCGGAAGATGTCGCGGAAGCTGAGCGGTCTTTCGTTCTGGCTTACCTTCATCGGCTTCAATATCTGTTTCCTGCCGATGCACCTGACAGGACTGAAAGGCATGCCGCGCCGGGTCGTCACCTATCCGGCGGACGCCGGCTGGGACTGGCTGAACCTGATCTCGACGGTCGGCAGCTTCATCGTCGCCGCCGGGATTCTCGTCTTCGCGTGGGATCTTGTCCGCCCCAAGGGCCGCCAGCCGCTGACCCCGCGCAACCCGTGGAACGCGGGCACGCTGGAATGGTCTCACGACGTGCCGGAGGAAGCCTGGGGCGTCCGCTCGGTACCATACATCACGTCCCGCTATCCCCTGTGGGAAGACGAAAAGTTTCTCGAACGTTTCGACGACGGGCGTTTCTACATACCAGACGCGCCCGACAAGCTGCGGGAGACGATCGTCACCTCTGCCGTTGATGCCGAGCCTCAGGCTGCCGTGCCCGTCACCGGACCCGGCTGGATAACGATCTGGGCCGCGGCTTTCACCGGCGGCACCTTCATCCTGCCTGTCTTCCATCTCTACGTGCTCGCGGCCATCTGCGGTGCTGCAGCCATTGCTTCGGTTATCTACTGGCTCTGGACATCGACGGCACAGGTTCCGAAGGCACCAAGCCGCGACGTCGGGCTGGGCCTTAGCCTTCCGGTCTATGTCTCGGGTTCGAAAGCTCCAGGATGGTGGGCCGTTTTCATCACGATGATGGGCGACAGCACCGCCTTCGCCTCGCTCGTGTTCGGTGTGTTCTTCTTCTGGACTGCACGGCCGGATTTCCCCCCCGCCGGCACGCCATTGCCTGACACGCTGTTCGTCACCCTGTCGGCCGTCGGCTTCCTCGGCGCGTGGGCTGCGACCGTGGTGGCGCGCGGCCAGAACCGTCGGCAGCGCGTGGGGACTGCCCGCGGCCTGCTGGCCACCGCCGTCCTGCTGGCGCTCGTCGCAACGGCCTCGCTTGCCTTGGCACTCTACCTGCCCGGTCTCGCCCCGAAAACCCACGCTTTCCCGGCGATGATGTACGCCATCGGCATCTGGACGGCAGCTCACGCGGCACTCGGCGTGATAATGCTCCTTTACTGCCTCGCCGGCAGCCTGTTCGGGAAGCTGACGCCACGCTATGATGCAGACCTGTGGAACACGACCCTGTACTGGCATTTTCTGTGCCTGACCGGATTGGTAACCGCCTTGCTGATGGGCGCATTCCCGAGGTTGACATGACCGCCCGCCCGCCCGCTCGCCCCCGCCACGCAAGCTTGTGGCACATGGTGCTGGCCCCTGTGATCTGGGCCCTGCATTTTGCGGCCATCTATGGCGTCACCGCGATTGCCTGCGCAAAGGCTGACGCCACCGACACCGCTCGATGGACAATCTTCGCGCTTTCGGCGCTCGCGCTTGCCGGTATCGCTCTCAATGCTTGGCGTGCGTGGGTTCAATGGGACTATCCCTCAGATCAGAACTATGTCCACGACGCTCCCACAGCCGAGCACCGCCGGGAGTTTCTCGGCCATGCCGGGTTTCTGCTGAGCGTCGTGTCGGCCATAGGGGTAGTTTTCGCCACACTGCCCGCCGTCCTCATCCGGAGTTGCCTGTGACTCTGCACCGTCATCACGCCGCCATTCTGGCCGCAATCCTTTTCCTCACGCTTTACCTGCCGGCGTGGTCAACACTGGCCGGTGCCTTTCCCATACATATGGTCCGCCATATCGTCCTGGTGGCCATAATCGCTCCGTTGCTGGTGCTGGCCACTCCCCGCATCGCGTCCCGCGCTGCCGTGCCCGTATTGCCCGCCACCGCGCTGGAATTTGCCGTCATCTGGGGATGGCACCTGCCCGGCCTGCACGGTGCAGCCCAGACAGGCTCTTTCTGGTTCGTGGCGGAGCAGGCATCGTTTTTGCTGGCGGGCTGGGCCGTCTGGGCCGGCGCTCTGTCCGCGCGGGAACCTCTGCTGGGATCTGGCGGGCTCTTCCTCACTTCCATGCACATGACCTTGCTGGGCGCACTCCTGATCCTCGCACCGGATGACCTCTACGCCGAGATCTGCGGCCGCGCGCCCGATCTGTCCGGCCAGCAACTTGGCGGTATCCTGATGTTATGCGTAGGCACGCCGGTCTACCTGATCTCATCTTTGGTCTTGGCGGGCACAAGCCTGAAAGGAGCGGAAGGATGAAAGAACTGGATCTCCGTACGGCTTTCGTCGTCGTGGCTGCCGCGGCCGGAATAGCAGCCGTTGTGGCAGTCGCGGTCGTTTGGCTCGGCCTCTACAACGTCTCGGCCCGAAAGGGGCATCTGCCGGGTGTGGGCTGGGTGCTGCACACCACGTTCCGCAATTCCGTCGCCCTGCGTGCGCCGCCGGATGATGTTGTTCCGGAAGATCTCGATACGCCTGCAATGGTCGCGCTTGGCGCAGGCCATTTCATGTCCGCATGCGCCGGGTGCCACGGCGCACCAGGTATCACCCGCAGCGCAACCGTCCGGCAAATGATGCCTGAACCGCCACGGCTGGACAATGCCGGTGAGGAATGGAGCGCCGCCGAACTTTTCTGGATCGTCAAGAATGGCGCCAAGATGACCGGTATGCCCGGGTGGCCTGCCAGACGCTCTGACGATGTCTGGCCCGTCGTCGCGTTCCTTCGTTCATTGGGCGATATGAGCGCGGCAGAATACGCAACCCTCACAGACAGTAGCGAAGGGACCTGCACCATCTGCCACGGCAAAGGCGGCGTAAGTGACAATCCGCATGTGCCAAGATTGGATATCCTTTCGGCCGACTACATAGCCCACAGCCTGCAATCCTACGCCAACGGGAGTCGAGATAGCGGCATCATGGCGCAGGTCGCCGTCGGCATGGACGACGAAACCATAACCCGTCTCGCCTCAAGCTTTGACGAACTCGGCCCCGTGCAATCTGAATCTGCGGCAGGGGACGCTCTTCGCGGTCAGCAGCTTTCGGCCTCCTCAGACGGCTCCCATGATGTTCCCGCGTGCCGCGCTTGTCACGGACCGTGGCCCGAGCCGTTGAACTCCGACTTTCCTTCGCTCGCCGGACAGCAAGAACCTTACCTGCGACGACAACTGGAACTCTGGCGTTCGGGCAACCACGGTGGCGGTCCGGCGGTCGAACTGATGTACAAGGCCGCCCGAGACCTCACCGACGACCAGATCGCGGATCTTGCCGCCTATTATTCCTCACTTACCCCGGCCCCGCTCAATCGGGTAGCCGACTGATCGACCGCGCGACCCGATTGCTTTCAAGGCGCCGAAATCACAATGATTTCATGTCCCGTTTCACGGCTGCCTCCAGCTTGTCCATCGGCAGACCAGTCAGGTCTTTGTCGATCTCCGCGATGATCCGCGCCTCGACCTCGCCGTGCAGTTGCTTCCTGAGCCGGCCCAGCGTCTGCGGCTCGGCAATCACGATCAGTTTCTCGTAACGGTTGTCGAAAGCCCAATGTTTCAGACGATCGGCAATGTCGGCCGCGAAGTCAGCCTGCTCCAGCTGATGCCAGT